>NZ_JBIRAW010000049.1:0-62516 GCF_044326315.1 Actinomadura sp. 9N407
GTCCGCTCGCGACCGCCGGCCGACGCCGTTTTCGTACGGGCGGTCAGCGACGACCCGGCAGGTGCGCCTGCAGGAGGTTCGGGTCGGTCTTCGTGGTGTAGGCGGCGCTGAGTACGTAGACCTTGCCGCCACGGACCGCCACCGAGGTCGGGTTCTGCAACCCATCGGCGGCGTCCAGAACGGTGGAGACGGCGCCACCGGGCCGGATGCGCACGACCTTGTTCGGGCCGTTGACGGCGGCCACGATCTCCTCGCCTCGCCCGGTGAAGGCGAAGTCGTCGAGGCCGACCAGACCCGTGGCCTTCACCTGCGGCAGGCCCGCGCGGCCGCCCTTCCGGAACGGGATCCGCAGCACGGTGCCCTTGTCGAGGTTGGTGACCCAGAGGGCACCGTCGCGCGCCTTCGCGCCGTTGACGCCGAGGAAACTGGTCGAGGCGAGGTCATCGGCCGCCGACCACACCGCCGGAGTACCGCCGGTCCGCGGCACCGTCCAGATCTTGCCGAGCACGGAGTCGGTGATGTAGAACCGCTCGCCGCGCTCGTCCAGCGCCAGCCCGTTGGGCAGGCCTTCAGCGGGCAGTGCGGCGATGCGCTGGGGCGTCCCGCCTGGGGTCAGCCGCCACAGCCCCGTCATGTCGGCGCTGCCCGCCGCGTACAGGACGTACAGGGTGCCGTTGCGCGTCCGTACGATGCCGGTGGTCAGCGGGAAGCCCAGGACGGGCGTCCCGACGCCGCCGTCCGCCGGTAGTGGCAGGGTGGCCAGGATCCGCGTCGCGCCGGTGCGATCGACGCGGGCGATCTGCCGGGCGGCGGCGAAGGTGACATTGAGCGCGCCGCCGGGCTCCACCGCCACGTTCTCCGGCATCTGCCCATTGTCCAGGTCGAAATGGGCGATGACCTTCGCCCGGCTGTCAGGTGTGGCGGCCGCCGACGCCGGAAGAGCGGTGACGGTCGTCAGAGCGGCGGTTCCCGCTGCCACGACGGCCAGAACGGCGGATGAAAGCTTGATCTTCATGATTCCCTCTGTTTTCGGGCGCGCTGAACAGCGCACTCCATGGGTGTCGTTTTAAGGCGGCCGAGCTCGATTCACGGCGCGGTCATGAGCGACCGCGACTTGCGATGGGACTGATCAGGTGAGGCGCGATTCCTTCGCGACCGCGGAATCGCCGTCGGCGGACATGGCGGCCCGTGACAGGAGGACGAGCGCGTTCTCCGACGCGGACCCGGGTTCCGCCGTCGCCACGACGATCCGCTGTCCCTGTGCGGTGCGCAGGGTCTGCTGGTTGACGGTCATCGCGCCGACCAGCGGATGCCGCATGTCATAGACGCCGACATCGCAGGGACGGACCTTATGGTCGGCCCACATTCTGGCGAATTCCGTACTCTGCATCATCAACTCGCCGATCAGTGACGCCAGTTTCGGGTCAGCGGGATTCTGTCCGGCCGCGAGACGCAGGCCGCCCACCACGTCCCTCGCCTTCTGCGTCCAATCCGCGTACATCTCGCGGGTGTGGGCGTCACAGAACACCAGGCGCGTCATGTTGGGCCGCTCGGCCGGACGATCCGGGCTACCGGCGTCCAGATGCCCGGCGTACAACGCGTGTCCCGTACGGTTCCAGGCCAGCACGTCACCGCGGACGCCCAGGACGATGACCGGAACGTCCGCCATCGCCGCGACCAGCTGGCGCACCGCCGCCGTCACCCGCTCGGGTGCGGGCCGGCGCCCACCCGCCGGTCGGCGCCGGACGGCGGCGAGGTCATGCAGGTGCCGGCGCTCGGCCTCCTCCAACCCCAGCGCCTGGGCGATCGCGTCCAGCACCTCGGGCGAGGCGTTGAGCGAGTGCCCCCGCTCGAGCCTGGAGTAGTACGACGCGCTCACCCCGGCCAGCAGCGCCAGTTCCTCGCGCCGCAGTCCCGGCACCCGCCGCCGCTCGCCGTACGCGACCAGCCCGACGTCCTCCGGACGCAGCCGAGAACGATGCGTCCGCAGGAACTCCCCGAGCTGCCGTTTTCCGTCCATGCGGGCCAGTCTCCAGTGCACGCCGGACCTTAGCCACACCCTGCCGTGGACAGGCAACGTGGGAAGAATGCCACGGTGTCTCTGAAGCTCCTGCAGCAGCGGCCGGACGGCGGGCCCTTGGAGTGGGCCCGCCGCCCGGGCAGGTGGGTGTTGCTCAGTTCAGGAGGAGGCCGGAAACGGCGTGTGCGGTGGTCGGGTGCTCGGTCAGTAGGGCGGTCGACATTGGTGCGGGCGCGGAAGTTGCCGTCCAGCCGGGTGGGAGGCCCAGCAGGCCGGCGAGCGCGTCGCATGCGGCGGGGTGGGCGGCGAGGAGTTCCGCGGCCGGGCCGCCGTCGGGGACGGAGCCGGACGGCGGTCCGGCCGGAGCCGCCTGGGCCGACCAGGGCGGGGTCCACGAGTCCAGCCCCACCAGGGTGGCCGGGAACGTACGGCCCGCCTCCCTGATCAGTACCGGGACCATCTCCTCCGCGTGGTCCTTCAGCGTCGTGATCAGTTTCGGCAGCCACGGCAGCAGGACCGTGTCGGGAAGCCGGGCGAACGCCTTCGAAAGGATCTCGACCACCAGCGACGCGAGCGCCGGGGCGGGCTCCAGGGCCTGGACGAAGCCGCTCAGGTAGAGCGGGAACGACGGGACGACCAGCGGGTTGTCCAGCAGTTCGTCGCACCGCCGCCGCAGTTCCTCCAGTGGCAGCAGGCCCAGCTGGGTCTGCGCCGCCCACAGCAGGGCGACCTTGGCGGGGGACTCCGGATGTGACTGCTGGACGGCCAGCTCCAGCTGCGTGTGGTCGCAGCCCAGGGACAGCGCCAGGCTCTCCATCCCGAACAGGAAGCCGAGCATCGCCGCGACCTGCCGTACGCCGGTGTCATCGTCGGTGAACGCGGTCGGCAGCAGCGTGCAGTAGTGCGCGTACCCGGCGGTGACGAACGCCTGGCACCATTCCGGCAGCTCCGGCTGGGTCGCCTGGTAGTGAGTGAGGAGCCGCCGCACGCGGCGCAGCACCTCCGGCGCGCCGTCCACGGTACGTTCGGCGGCCAGCAACTCGACCGCGCGGGCGCCCAGCTCGTCGGTGAAGCGCCTGCCGCCCAGGTAGAGGATGGAGTCCTCCACCGCGGCGAGGGCGTCGGCGGCGGTCGCGCGCGGCGCGTGCACCGCCTTGCGAAGCCGCTGCTCCAGCACCTGCTCGATGGTGACGCCCTCGTAGCCCAGCTCGACGATCGAGCGCATGTTCCGGCCGATCGCCAGGTCCCAGCTCTCCTGGATGGAGCGTTCGCCCAGGCGGCGCGAGCCCATGATGGGCTGGACGACGTCGTGCGGTACGAGCCGGCGCAGGATCCAGAGCAGATCCGAGCACGGCCGCAGGCGCGGATCGGCGTCCAGGTCGAGCAGCGCCCGCTGGACGGCGCGCTTCTCCAGGTCGAGGCCCAGCGGCGCGAGCCGGTCGAGGACGTTGCGGGCCAGCGGTGGCAGCGCGTCGTAGCCGACCTCGCCCACCCGGTCGCCGCCGAGCAGGATCTCGCACAGGCGCGCGACATCGCGGCGGCCCGGTACCGCGTCCTTCTCGATGCAGGTGACCGCCGCGTCCTGGAAGTCGTACGGCGTCGGGCGCTTCCGCCCGCGGATCCCGGCCAGCAGGATCGACGTCTCGTACACCGCGATGGCGTCGGCGGTGCTGGAGGCGTATCCGTTCTTGCGGGCCAGCCGGACGATGTCGACGCACCAGCCGAGCAGTTCCTGGTCGTCGAGGCCGTCCGGTGCGGGCGCGGCCGTCAGGAAGCCCGACAGCCGGTCGGTCACCGGTGCGGGCGGCTTGGCGGCCTTGGCCGGTGCCTTCGCCGCCGCTTTCCCGCCCAGCCGGAACGGCTTGAGGCCGGTCCGCCGCAGCGCCTTCGAGTAGGTCGCGGCGGCGATCGACACCGAGCCGGGCGCGAGCCCGAACTGCGCCTCGATCGCCGAGTGGCTGGACGGGATGAGCCCGTACTGCCAGCTCGTGGCCGAGCGCGGCGTGATCTCGAACGAGCCCGCCGTGCCGTGCAGCCCGAACTCCTCGACCCGGCTCGCCGCGTGGAAGGCACCGCACACGTACAGGCAGTCGGCGGGATCGGCACCCGAGGACAGCAGGTGCTCGCGCATCCGCGTCCACATGTAGCGCTCGCGGT
This sequence comes from Actinomadura sp. 9N407, assembly GCF_044326315.1. Classification (NCBI taxonomy): domain Bacteria; kingdom Bacillati; phylum Actinomycetota; class Actinomycetes; order Streptosporangiales; family Thermomonosporaceae; genus Actinomadura; species Actinomadura sp. 9N407. Next base: position 4,178 of record NZ_JBIRAW010000049.1, read on the forward strand.
TCTCGTCGACGGCCGTACGGGCGGAGCCGTCCGGCCGCAGGCGCCGGAACAGGCTGCCGATCAGCACCAGCACCTGGCGGTAGGTGTCGTGGTCGGCGTCGACCAGCGGCTGCTCGACGTACTGGTCCCACCACTCCGACCAGTGCCGCACCTTGCCGTGGTGGAGCAGGTGCTCCTCCAGCTCGGCGAAGCGCGGTCGCAGGTCGCCGATCTCGACGCCGACCGCGCCGCCGTGCAGCGCGGACTCCTCGTCCTCGGCCGCGGTCTCGTCCTCGGCCTTGCCGGCGGTGTCGTCGTCGCGCGGCTCCCACTGGAAGACGTGGTCGGTCGAACGGTCCACCAGGACCAGCTCAACGCCGGGCGTGGTGAGCGCGTACGAGATCGCCTGGTACTCGGCGGACGCCTCGGTGATCGGCGCGACCACGCTGAGCGGTGCCCAGTCCGCCGGGAAGCCGTCGATGTCGGTGGCGAACGACTGCAGCGCGACCGGGAGCGTGCAGTTGTGCAGCTCGTCCAGCAGCGGCCGCATGTCCTCGCACAGCTCCAGATAGACGACCTTCGGCCGCTTGTCCCGCAGCCGGCGGGCCATCGCCGTCGCCGAGGAGGGCGAGTGGTGGCAGACCGGGAAGATCTCCAGCGGCTCGCGCAGCGCCCGGTCGACGTCCTCGACCAGGCCGCCCAGGATGTCGGTCAGCGGGCCGGAGCCGAACCGCTCGGCCGCGCCGAGCAGCTGCTCCCGCAGCCCGCCGAACGGCCCCGCGCCCACGTCCAGGCCGGTCGCCTGGGGCGTCACCTCCGTCGCGGGGCCGGTCACGACAGCTTCGCCAGGGCCTCGCGGCCGCCCGCCAGGAAGCCCTGCCAGGCGCCCTCCTCCTTCTTGCTGCGCGGCTCGACGACGCCGTGCCAGAACTTGTTCAGGATGGCCAGGTCCTCCGGGGTACGGCGGGCCAGCGACCCGACCAGCGAGGACGCGATCGTCTCGGCGCGCAACTCCCGTTCGCCGAAGAACTGGCTGTGCAGGATCGCGTCCTCCAGCACGCCGATCTGCTCGGCCGTCGACAGCGCCGACTCCAGCTTCTCGTCGTCGCTGCGGGCGGACGCGGCGGCGGCGCGCAGGTCGGCGAAGCTCTGCAGCAGCACCTCCAGCAGCGACGGCGCGACCTCCAGCTCGATCCGGTGCCGCCGCAGCAGCTCGGTGGTCCGGAACCGGACGATCTCCGACTCGGCCTTCTTGCTGGTCACCATCGGGATGCGGACGAAGTTGAAGCGCCGCTTGAGCGCCGAGGACAGGTCGTTGACGCCCCGGTCGCGGCTGTTGGCCGTCGCGATGATGGAGAAGCCCGGCTGGGCGAACACGGTGTTGTCGGTGTCCAGCTCGGGGATGGAGACGTACTTCTCCGACAGGATGGAGATCAGCGCGTCCTGGACGTCGCTGGTGGAACGGGTCAGCTCCTCGAACCGGCCGATCACGCCCCGTTCCATCGCGGTCATGATCGGGGAGGGGATCATCGACTCCCTGGACTGCCCCTTGGCGATCACCATGGAGACGTTCCAGGAGTACTTGATGTGGTCCTCGGTGGTGCCGGCGGTGCCCTGCACGACCAGCGTCGAGTTGCGGCTGATCGCGGCCGACAGCAGCTCGGCCAGCCAGGACTTGCCGGTGCCCGGGTCACCGATCAGCAGCAGCCCGCGGTCGGACGCGAGCGTGACGATCGAGCGCTCGACGAAGGTCCGGTCGCCGAACCACTTCTGCGGGATCTCCCGGTCGAGCCCGTCGGAGCGCTCGGAACCCAGGATGAACGTGCACACCATCTTCGGGCTCAGCCGCCACGAGAACGGCTTGGGGGCGTCGTCGATCGACTCCAGGTAGTCCAGCTCGTCGGCGTACTTGACCTCGGCCGGGGCGCGCAGGATGTCGTCGGTCATGTGGGGGTCTCCTCTGCAGGTCCGGGTCTAGCCCAGGAAGGTCTTGAGTTCCAGAACGAGCTTGTCGATGTGGCCGGAGATGACCGGGGTGCCCAGCTCCTTGAGCTTCTGCCGGTACCAGGAGTCGACGCTGGCCTGGCCGGAGCTGTTGACGGAGCCGACCGGGATGAACTTCACCCCGGACCGGTGCAGCGACCCGAAGTCGTCGATCATGCTCCGGTCGTCGTAGAAGTCGGAGATCCAGACCAGCGCCGTGTTGCGCGGGTCGGCGATCTTCGGCCGGGCCAGCCGGAGCGCGACCGGCCCGTGCGTACCGCCGCCCAGCGTGGTGCGCAGCAGCACCTCGAACGGGTCGTTGACCCACGGCGTCAGGTCGATCGCGCGGGTGTCGTAGGCGATCAGGTGCACGTCGACCTTGGGCAACCCGGCGAAGATGGAGGCCAGGATGGTGCAGTTGACCATCGCGTCCACCATGGACCCGGACTGGTCGACCACCACGATCATCCGTGCCGGGGTGGTGCGGCGGGCGGTGCGCTTGTAGAACAGCTTGTCGACGTAGAGCCGCTCGTCCTCGGGGCTGTAGTTGACCAGGTTCTTCCAGATCGTCCGGTCGAGGTCGAGGTTGCGGTACACCCGCTTGGGCGGCACGCTACGGTCGATCTTGCCGGTACTGGCCTTCTCCACCCGGGTCTTCAGCACCTCGCCGATCTCGTCCACGAACCGCCTGATCAGCGACTTGGCGTTCGCGAGAGCCTCCCCGGACAGGTTGTGCTTGTCGCGCAGCAGCTGCTCGATCAGCGACATGCTGGGAGTCAGCTGCCGGGCCAGCGCCGGGTCGGCCAGCACCTCGCGCAACCGCATCCGCCGGACGAGATCGCCCTCCAGGTCGGCCAGCAGCGCGTTGAGGTCGGCGTCCGTGACATCGAACCCCTGCCCTGCCCCGGACCCGCGCCCCGGACCGGGCGCCTTGCCGTTATCCTGCCCGGTGCCGTTGCCCTCCCCGGTGCCCATGCCCGTTCCTTGCCCCTGGCCGGGCCCGCCGCCCGCGCACGCACCAAGGGCGCGGCGCAGCCATTCGGCGTCGCGCTGCCAGGCGGAGAGCTGGCTCACGGTGACGCTGCCACCGCCCGTACAGAACGCGTTCAGCAGCAGCTTCGACACCAGCGCCGTACGCCGCACCCGGTCGCCGTCGTCGCCGTCCGCCAGCGGGTCGAGCAGCTCCGGCTCCAGCTCGGGGAACCGCTGCACGACCGTGTCGACCGACACGCCGGGGTCGAGGAGTGCCGCCGGCAGCTCGCGCTCCCCGACGACGGCCATGCTCGCCGCCTCCAGGGCGGGCTGCTCCTCGGCGTTGAAGACCCGTCCCAGCAGCCGCCAGAGGAGCACCTGCCGGCGGACATCGTCGCTCTCGCTCTCACTTTCGCTCACTTGCGAAGCAGCCTTCCCGCGCGTTCGGTCAGGACGGCCACGGCGTCGCCGGAACGGGCCTGGGCCTTCACGACCTTCGGATCGGTGGGGCCGAGCGCCCAGTCGCCGTTGTGCGCCTCGACCGGTTGCTTCTTCACGCTGCTCTGCAGGGCGAGCGGCTGCAGCGTCCACTGCCCGGCATCCCAGCGGAGCAGGCCGATGCACGCCGTGGACGCGCCCACGAGCTGCGGGGTGAGCGGGCCGCTGAGCGGCAGCCGGTCGAGGTCGACGGCCAGGGTCTCGCCGTTGAGGTCGAACGTGCCGTCGCGCTTCGCCGTGTAGCCCTCGACCAGCACCGGCTCGGCGACGCGCACCGGGTGGCGGTCGAGCGGTGCGACGGCCGGGGCCTCGGCGCCGGGGAGCCGGACGCGGGCCGTCGCGAACGGGTCGGCGGTCTCACCGGCCTCCGCGCGCTCCTCGTCCCAGAGCAGGTCGCCGCCGGCGGTCAGGGACATGTCGGTGATGTCGACGGCGCGGTGCTCGGCGAGGGCGGCCAGCAGCGTCGGGTACGCCGAAAGCAGCTGCCACAGTGAGGGACCGAGGATCGTGTCGACCTTGGCGGCGGCGACGGCGACGCGTACAAGGCGCACCGGTCCCTCGCCCTTGGGCTCCAGCACCGCGTGCAACTGTGCTTGAACGGCCGTTCCGTGCTCCTGGACGTCGACGCCCAGGGGCAGGAGCCGTCCGGAGGCGACGCTCGCGCCGCCCGTCCAGCTGCCGGAGTGCGACAGCAGCACCGCGCGCGTCCACAGGTCGGCCCAGCGGCGTTCCGGGACCTTTTCCATCGTCGCGACCGGGCACGAGGCGCGCAGCTCGGCGGCGAGGCCGTCCAGCAGCACGGCCACCCGGCGCAACCGCGGCTCCGCCCACAGTGCCTCAAGGGCCTGGTCAGCGGCCGACACCAGCGCGTCGTTCACGCCCCGCCAGCCCGCGATGGCCAGCTCCTGCAACCAGGCGCGGCCTCCGGCGAGCAGGTTGGCGGGCACCGGCTCCCCATCGGCGGGGGCTTCCTCCCACGTGGAACGGGACCGGCCGAGCGCGCCGTCGAGCTGGGCGAGCAGCGCATCGTGCACCGCACCGAGCAGCGCGGCGCGGGCCCCGGCGAGTACGGACAACTCGGTGACACCGATCGAACCGGCGGCGAGCTTGCCGGACGCGTCGGCCACCGCCGTGCCGAGCGGGGACGCGCCCACCGCGCCCGCAAGCGCGTCGAGGGCCTCGGTATGCCGCGGGCTGAGCCGGGCGAGGCCGTTGGCCAGCGCGGCGTCGAACCCGGCGACCACATCCAGCGCCTCCCCCGCGCCGGGCGGACTCTGGACGAGCAGCTCGGCGAGCTGGACTCCCTGCATCAGCGGACCGCCCCCAAAGCCGGGAACCAGTGCATCTCGGTCAGGGGCTCCGGGCTCGCCGGAACCTCCAGATAGGTCAGGTGCCGCAGGAACCGGCTGAACACCATGGCGGCCGGAGCCTTTTCCTGAGCGCCCTTCAGCAGGGAGTTCAGATCGTCGCCCTCCGCGGCCTCGACCTTCAGGTAACGCGCGACCCGTTCAAGGCCGTACTGCTTCACCGCCTCATCGATCAGCGCCTTGAGGTGCTTGCAGCGATGGAAGCCTCCGGCCCCACTGCACGGCCGATTGTTATTGGTACTGCAATTGAAATTGTGCGTCTCCGCCGCGATGGAGGAAACGTACACCCGAGCGATATCAGAACCGCTCGATACCACTCCTTGCAGCCGCCCGTCCGCCAGTTCGACGAACGGCACCTTGACCAGTTTGCGTGGTTGAACGGGCGGCACCACACGCACCGCACTCCGTTCCTCCCACCCGGCCTCGCCGGAACTCATGAGTTTCGACCTCCACCCTCGCGGTCCGTCGTATACCCATAGTTCTATCGGCCCCCACTGACAGAATCCGACACTTCCACGACATCACCACCACCCCGTTGACTCGTGGCGTGTTCGCCTTTCCTCGGTCCTGGGAGGGCGAACACGCCACGAGTCAACGGGAAGGGGGGACGGCGGTGGGAAGGGTGAGGACCATGGTCAGGCCGCCGGCGGGGGTCTCCTCGATCTCGATGGATCCGTTCATCGCCTCCGCGAGGCCGCGGGAGAGGGCCAGGCCGAGCCCGACGCCGGTGTGGTTGTCGCGGTCGCCGAGGCGCTGGAACGGCTCGAAGGCGCGGTCGCGGTCGGCGGGCGGGATGCCGGGGCCGCGATCGATGACGCGCAGTTGCAGCCGGTCGGCGTGGGCGCTGGCGGTGAGCAGCACCGGCCGTCCCGGCGGGTTGTAGCGGACGGCGTTGCTGATGAGGTTCACCAGGATGCGTTCCAGGAGCGCGGGATCGGCGACCACCTCCGGCAGGCCCTCGGGGGTACGGATCTCGATGTCCGCGCCTCCCACGTCGGCCAGGGCTCGGGGCATGGTGTCCTCGATCGCGATCTGCTGCAGGGACATGCCGAGGGAGCCGGCCTGCAGGCGGCTCATGTCGAGCAGGTTGGCGACGAGGCGGTCGAGCCGTTCCAGGGACTCGGCTGCGGTGGCGGTCAGCTCGTCGCGGTCCCGGACGCTCCAGGTGATCTCGCGGCTGCCCAGGCTGTCCACGGCGGCCTTGGCGGACGCGAGCGGTGTACGCAGGTCGTGACTGACGGCGTTCAGGAGGGCGGTGCGCATCTTGTCGGCGGCGGCCAGGGGACGGACCTGCTCGGCGGCCTCGGCCAGGCGCTGGTGGCGCAGCGCGACGGCGGCCTGGGCGGCGAAGGCCTCCAGGACGCGGCGGTCGGAGGCGGGCAGCGTACGGCCGCGCAGCACCAGCGCGAGGACGCCGCCGTCGGGCGGGCCGTCGTCGATGAGGACGTCGGACTCCCCCGCGTCCGGGCTGGTGCAGGGCTCGCCGCCGACGGTGGCGACGATGATCCAGGAGCCGGGGTCGCGCTTGGTGGCGGGTGTCATGGGCGCGTCGTGCGCGCGTTCCAGCAGCGTGACCGAGCTGAGCCCGTACGTCTCGCGGAGCCGTTCCAGGATGCGGGCCAGGGTGCGGGAGGCCCGGGGCGCGGCGCCCGCGCCGTGCTCACCGCGCAGGATGTCGCCGGCGAGGGTGGACAGGATCTGGGAGTCGGCCTTGGCGCGGGCGGCCTCACGGCTCCTGCGCGCGGTGATGTCGACGACGGTACTGACGGTCACGCCCACCACGACGTACACCACGAGCTGGAGGAACGCCTCGGGTTGATGGATGGTGAAGGTGTAGAAGGGCGGGGTGAAGAAGTAGTTCAGCAGCAGTGACCCGGCGATCGCGGCGAACAGCGCGGGGTAGAACCCGCCGATCATGGCGACGCCGATGACCGCGGCCTGGAACAGCAGGATGTCGCTGGTCAGGGAGAGCTGGCCGCTCAGATGGTCCAGCAGGAGCGTGAGCAGCGGCAGCCCCAGGGTGGCGACCGCGAAACCCGCGTTCCGCCGGCTGGACGGGACGCCCCAGGCGGTGCGCAGGGCCTTCCACCGCCGGCCCTGGTTGACCTCCTCGTGGGTGACCAGGTGGACGTCGATCGTCCCCGACTGGGCGGTGGTCGTGACGCCGACGCCACGGGAGAAGAGCTGTGCGGCGCGGCCCCGCCGGGACGCTCCGAGAACGAGCTGGGTGGCGTTGACACCGCGCGCGAAGTCCAGCAGCGCGTCGGGCACGTTCGTACCGACGACCTGCCGGTAGCTGCCGCCCAGGCTTTCCACCAGGGAGCGCTGGCGGGTGAGGTTGGCGGGGTCGGCGTCGGTGAGGCCGTCGCTGCGGGTGACGTGGACGGCCAGCAGGTCGGCGCCCTTGGTCCGGTCGGCGATCCGGGCGGCGCGGCGGATCAGCGTGTCGCCCTCGGACCCTCCGGTGAGGGCGACGACGACGCGTTCGCGGGTCTCCCACGTGCTGTCGATGTCGTGGTCGGCGCGGTAGCGGTCGAGCTGGTCGTCGACCTTGTCGGCCAGCCACAGCAGCGCCAGCTCGCGCAGCGCGGTGAGGTTGCCGACGCGGAAGTAGTTGCCGAGGGCGGCGTCGATCTTCTCGGGGGCGTAGATGTTGCCGTGCGCCATCCGGCGGCGCAGCGCCTCGGGTGCCATGTCGATCAGCTCGACCTGGTCGGCGCGGCGGACGACCTCGTCCGGTACGGTCTCCCGCTGCGGTACGCCGGTGATCTGCTCGACGACGTCGTTGACCGAGTCCAGGTGCTGGACGTTGACGGTGGAGATGACGTCGATGCCGGCGTCCAGGACCGCCTCGATGTCCTGCCAGCGCTTGGCGTTGGACGAGCCGGGCACGTTGCTGTGCGCCAGCTCGTCGATCAGCGCCACCTGCGGGCGCCGCGCGATCAGGGCGTCGGTGTCGAGCTCGGTGAACGTGGTCCCCCGGTAGTGGACGGTCCTTCGCGGGACGATCTCCAGCCCATCGAGGAGTTCGGCCGTCCGGGACCGTCCGTGTGTCTCCACGTACCCGACCACCACGTCGGTGCCCCGGGCCAGGCGCCGGGCACCCTCGGCGAGCATGGCGTAGGTCTTGCCCACCCCGGGCGCCGCTCCCAGGTAGATCCGCAACCGTCCTCGGCCCATCACCCCTCCTTCCTGTAGCGGCGCCCTGGAGGCCTCACTTCTGAACGGGGAACCGCTCGTCCAGGGCGATGTTGAGCGTCAGGACGTTGACGACGGGCTCGCCCATGAAGCCGAGGGCACGGCCGGTGCGGTTGGCCTTGACGAGCTCCTCCACCTGGGCGGTGGAGATCCCCCGGGCCGTCGCGACCCGCTTGACCTGCAAGGTGGCGTACGCGGGGCTGATGTGCGGGTCGAGGCCACTGCCGCTGGCGGTGACCGCGTCGGCCGGTACGGCGGGCTTGTCCGGCGCGTTCCCCCTGATCGGGACGACCTTGCCCATGGCGTAGTCCTCGCCGTACCGGGCGAGTTCGACCTTGACGCCCTTGTAGGTGGCCATGAACGGGGCGCGCACGACGCCGTCCTGCTCGTTCAGGCTGACCACGCGGGTGGGCGCCGGTACGGTGCCGTCCGCCGTCCGCGTGCCGAAGACCGCGAGGACCGCGCCGACGCCGCCGGGCGTACAGAACGGGCGGCGCCCGTCCACACCCTCCCGCTCACCGACGGCCTTGCCGCGCTCGCAGATCTGGGTGAGCAAGCTTTGGGCGGCGTTCCCGTCCTCCTTGCCGGCCGCGATGAGTTTCGGGTCGGGCAGGGTGTCGACGACGCTCTCGGGGCCGAGGTTGCTCGCGCCGCTGGAGGTGGGGTCGTAGCCGTCGCCGGCGTTGGACGGGCGGCTCTGGAAGTACTGCCGGAGCGCGTCGCCGTTCGCGTCGGTGAAGGACTGGCCGATGAGCCTGCTGCCGACGACGCGGCCGTCCGACTTCACGAGCGATCCGTCGGCCTTGCCGTTCAGGCCGGGCAACTGTCCCACGGCGAAGACGGCGAGCGGGTAGACGGCGCCGAGCAGCACGGTGAAGACCAGCAGCGCGCGCAGCGCCGCCAGGTGCCGGCGGATCCAGGTGGGCATTCGCATGTCAGGACATCCCAGGAAGGAACTGGACGATGAGGTCGATGATCTTGATGCCGATGAACGGCGCGACGATCCCGCCGAGGCCGTAGACGCACAGGTTGCGCGACAGCAGCTGGGACGCGCTCCCGGGCCGGTACCGCACGCCGCGCAGGGCCAGCGGGATCAGCGCGATGATGACCAGGGCGTTGAAGACGACGGCGGACAGGATCGCCGACTGCGGGCTGTGCAGGCGCATGACGTTGAGCGCGGCCAGGCCGGGGAACAGCCCCATGAACATCGCCGGGATGATCGCGAAGTACTTGGCGATGTCGTTGGCGATCGAGAACGTGGTCAGCGCGCCGCGGGTGATGAGCAGCTGCTTGCCGATCTGCACGATCTCGATCAGCTTGGTCGGGTCGGAGTCCAGGTCCACCATGTTCCCGGCCTCCTTGGCGGCCGAGGTCCCGGTGTTCATCGCCACCCCGACGTCGGCCTGCGCGAGCGCGGGCGCGTCGTTGGTGCCGTCCCCGGTCATCGCGACCAGCCGGCCGCCCTCCTGCTCCTTCCTGATGAGCGCGAGCTTGTCCTCCGGCCTGGCCTCGGCGAGGAAGTCGTCCACGCCGGCCTCGTCCGCGATCGCCCTGGCGGTCACCGGGTTGTCGCCGGTGATCATCACGGTCCTGATGCCCATCGCGCGCATCTCGCCGAACCGCTCCCGCATGCCCTCCTTGACGACGTCCTTGAGGTGGACGGCGCCCAGCACGCGGGCCGTACCGTCCAGGACCTCGCCGACCACCAGCGGCGTGCCGCCGGAAGCGGAGACGCCGTCGACGATCTCACCGAGCTCCGGCGGGACGGTCCCGCCCCGCTCGCGCACCCAGTCCGCGACCGCGGTCGCCGCGCCCTTGCGCAGGGAACGTTCCACGCCCTCGTCGAGGTCAACGCCGCTCATCCGCGTCTGGGCGGTGAACGGGACCCAGGTCGCGTGGGGCAGCTCGCCGGACGTGCGCTCGCGCAGGCCGTACCGCTGCTTGGCGAACACCACCACCGAGCGGCCTTCGGGGGTCTCGTCGGCCAGGCTGGACAGCTGCGCGGCGTCCGCCAGCTCGTCCTCGCCCACCCCGTTCACCGGGACGAACGCCGCCGCCTGCCGGTTGCCCAGCGTGATGGTGCCGGTCTTGTCGAGCAGCAGCGTGCCGACGTCGCCGGCGGCCTCCACAGCCCGCCCGCTCATCGCGAGCACATTGCGCTGGACGAGCCGGTCCATGCCGGCGATGCCGATCGCCGACAGCAGCGCCCCGATCGTGGTGGGGATGAGGCACACCAGCAGCGAGACCAGCACGATGCCGGTGACGCCGTCGCCGTTCAGGGCGAGGGTGTCGGCCACGCCGGGGTCGCCGGCCTTGGAGTAGATCGCCAGCGGCTGCAGCGTGGCGACGGCCAGCAGGAAGATCACGGTGAGCGCGGCGAGCAGGATGTTCAGCGCGATCTCGTTGGGCGTCTTCTGCCGGCCCGCCCCCTCGACCAGCGCGATCATCCGGTCGATGAAGCTCTCGCCCGGCTTCTGGGTGATCCGCACGACGATCCGGTCCGACAGCACCTTCGTCCCGCCGGTCACCGCCGAGCGGTCGCCGCCGGACTCCCGGATGACGGGGGCCGACTCGCCGGTGATCGCGGACTCGTCCACGCTGGCGATGCCCTCGACCACGTCGCCGTCGCCCGGGATGATCTCGCCGACCTCGACCACGACATGGTCGCCCTGCCGCAGTTCCGGCGCGCCGACCCGTTCCTCAGGGGATCCGGTACGGCCCGGCGCCCAGCCGGTGAGCCGGCGCGCGACGGTGTCGGTCCTGGCCTTGCGCAGCGCGTCGGCCTGGGCCTTGCCCCGGCCCTCGGCCACCGCCTCGGCCAGGTTGGCGAACAGTACGGTCAGCCACAGCCAAGCCACGATCAGCCAGGCGAACACGCTGGGATCCGCCACGGCCAGGACGGTCGTCCATGCCGCGCCGATCTCCACGATCAGCATCACGGGGTTGCGCCACAGGGTGCGCGGGTTCAGCTTGCGGACGGCGTCCGGCAGCGATCTGACCAGCTGCCCCGGATCGAGCAGGCCACCGGAGACCTTGCCGCCTTCCTTGGGTGCGGAGGCCTCAACGGGCGCGGGCGTCTGGGTCTGTACGGACATCAGTGGATTCCTTCGGCCAGCGGCCCGAGCGCGAGCGCGGGCAGGAACGTGAGCGCGACGAGGATGACGGTCACGCCGGCGACCAGGCCGACGAACTGCGGCCGGTGGGTGGGCAGGGTGCCGTCCGACTCCGGCGCGTGCCCCTGGCGGGCCAGCGAGCCGGCCAGCGCGAGCACGAAGATGATCGGCATGAACCGGCCGAGCGCCATGCACAGGCCCAGCGCGGTGTCGTACCAGACCGTGTTGACCGTGACGCCCGCGAACGCCGACCCGTTGTTGTTGGAGGCGGAGGTGAAGGCGTACAGCACCTCGGAGAGCCCGTGCGGGCCGGTGTTGAGCATCGCCGCCCGGCCGCTCCCGGTGGCCATCGCGATCGCGGTCCCGGTCAGCACCAGGATGGGCGTGATCAGGAAGTACAGCGCCGCGAACTTGATCTCGCGGGCACCGATCTTCTTGCCGAGGTACTCGGGGGTACGGCCGACCATCAGCCCGGCCACGAACACCGTGATCACGGCCAGCACGAGCATTCCGTACAGGCCGGAGCCGACCCCGCCGGGCGCGACCTCGCCCAGCATCATGTCGACCATCGTCATCATGCCGCCGAGGCTGGTGTAGGAGTCGTGGAAGGAGTTCACCGCGCCGGTCGAGGTCAGCGTGGTGGACGCGGCGAAGACCGCCGAGTTGATCACCCCGAACCGCGCCTCGGTCCCCTCGGCCGCAGCGCCCACCGCCGTGGGCACGGTGCCGCCGGCCATTCCCTGGAAGAGCATCGTCAGCGAGATGCTGACCAGTGCCAGCAGGCTCATCACCGCCGCGATCGCGTACCCCTGCCGCACCTGGCCGACCATCCGGCCGAACGTGCGGGTCAGCGTGAACGGGATGACCAGGATCAGGAAGATCTCCAGCCAGTTGGTCCAGGAGGTGGCGTTCTCGTACGGGTGCGCGGAGTTGGCGTTGTAGAAGCCGCCGCCGTTGGTGCCCAGTTCCTTGATGACCTCCTGGCTGGCCACCGGGCCGCCGGTGAGGGCCTGCCGCCCGCCCGACAGCGTGCGGACCACGTGGTCGCCCGCGTCGCCGAAGTTCTGGACGACCCCGCCCGCGATCAGCGCGATGGCGCCGATGAACGCGATCGGCAGCAGGATCCGGATCGCGCCCCGGGTCAGGTCCACCCAGAAGTTGCCGAGCTGCTCGGACTTCCTGCGCGCGAAGCCCCGGATCAGCGCGATGGCGACCGCCATCCCGACCGCCGCCGACACGAAGTTCTGGACCGCCAGCCCGGACATCTGGACCAGGTGACCCATCGTGGACTCGCCCGAGTACGACTGCCAGTTGGTGTTGGTCACGAAGCTGATCGCGGTGTTCCACGCCTGGTCCGGCTTGACCGGACCGAAGCCCAGGTTCAGCAGCAGGTGCTGCTGGACACGCTGGAGCCCGTACAGGAACAGGACGCCGACCACGGAGAAGGCCAGCACGCTGCGGGCGTAGACGCCCCAGGTCTGCTCGGTGCCGGGCCGGACGCCGATCAGCTTGTAGACCACCCGCTCCACGCGCGAGTGCCGCGTCCCGCTGTAGACGCGGTACATGTAGTCGCCCAGCGGCCGGTGGACCACGGCCAGGGCGAGCACGAGGGATCCCAGGAAGAGGATCCCCGCGACGTTCGTACTCATCTAGAAGCGCTCCGGGAACAAGAGGGCGGCGATCAGGAAGGCGATCAGCAGCACGGCCAGCACCAGGCCGGCGGCGTTCTCGGCGGTCACGGATTCTCCGCCCCGTTCTTCTCGACGCCCTTCACCAGCAGGCCGAGCAGGGCGAAGATCACCACTGTCAGCAGGACGAATGCCACGTCACTCATGGTCGGTTTCCTCTGTCGGATGTCCGGCGGCGAACCGGAACGGGCCACCAGTCCCTGCTGGGGCCGTTAGGCAGTGTTGCCCTGCTTCCGACTGGTTTCGTGGCCTCTTGACGGGTCCTTAGCGCCCGCCGCGCCGGTCTTAACGCCGTCCTAACGAGGACCTCGTTCCGCACGGTCACGGCTGGTCGGAGGCCGAGGCGCCCCGCGCTCTTTGCTAAATTGCGCCGGGCCGGAACCGGGCCGGGCCACCGTTCAAGGGAGTCGACGTGACACGGGTTCTCCTCGTGGAGGACGAGCCGCAACTCGTCCGCGCCTTGCGCATCAACCTGAAGACCCGGGGCTACGAGGTGGACGCGGCACCCGACGGCCGGACGGCCCTGGAACTCGCCGCCAAGCGGCACCCCGACGTGGTCCTGCTCGACCTGGGCCTGCCGGACATGGAGGGCGTCGAGGTGATCAGGGGACTGCGCGGCTGGCTGACCGTCCCGATCATCGTGCTGTCCGCCCGGCACGCCTCGGCGGAAAAGGTCCAGGCCCTGGACGCCGGCGCCGACGACTACGTCACCAAGCCCTTCGGCATGGACGAGCTGCTCGCCCGGCTGCGCGCGGCCGTACGGCGCGCGCAGCCGGCCGAGGAGGCCGCCGTCGTCGAGACCGAGGCGTTCACCGTGGACCTCGCCGCCAAGAAGGTGACCCGGAACGGCCGGGACGTCCGCCTCACCCCGACCGAGTGGCACATCCTCGAAGTGCTCGTCCGCAACCCCGGACGGCTGATCGCCCAGCAGCGGCTACTGCACGAGGTGTGGGGTCCTTCGTACGAGAAGGAGACCAACTACCTGCGGGTCTACCTCGCCCAGCTCCGCCGCAAGCTGGAGCCCGACCCGGCGCACCCGCGCCACCTGATCACCGAGCCCGCCATGGGCTACCGCTTCGAGCCCTGACCCCGCACTCGCGCGGGGTGTGGTTTCCCGCAGGTCGCGGGTGCGGTTTCGGTGCCTCAGGACTGTGGTCCGCCTCGTGGTCTCCGTGGAGCCGTGCGACCTAGCGTCCTTCTCGCGGGATGCCCGGTGATCTTCCGGGCACCCGGAACGGAGGGCACCGCGTTGAAGAAGAGACCCGCGACGGTACGGATGGCCCGATGGAGCGCGGCGCACCCGTGGTCGGCGATCGGACTGTGGACGCTGTTCGTCTTCCTGTGCCTGGCACTGGGTGGCGCGGCGGGCACCGACTCGATCAGCGATGAGGAGTCCGGCGTCGGAGGGTCCGGGCGCGCCGGTCGCATCGTGGCCTCCGGCGACTTTCGCACCGTGGCCGAGGAGAACGTCCTGATCACCGCCGTACGGGGCGGCCCCCTGGACGTACCGGTGGCCAGGGGCGCGGCGAAGGAGGTCGGACGGCGGATGCGGGCGCTGCCGGAAGTGGAGTCCGTCGGGCGCGCCCAGACCTCCCCGGACGCGACGGCGATTCTGGTACCGGTCACGATGAAGGGAGATCCGGAGACCGCCGACGCCCGGGTCCCGGCGCTACTCGACCAGAGCGCGGCGGTCGAGCAGGCGCATCCCGGCCTGCGCGTCGAGCAGGTCGGCACCGGATCGACGGCCAAGGGGCTGACCGAGACGCTCGGCGAGGACTTCCGCCGGGCCGAGTTCATCAGCCTGCCGCTCACCCTCGTGATCATGCTGGTGGTGTTCGGCGCCGTCATCGCCGCGGGCGTCCCGGTGGCGCTGGCCCTGTCCTCGGTGGCCGCCGCCATGGGCCTGTCCTCGCTGGTCTCCCATCTGATGCCGGCCACGAGCGCGATCGGCAACGTGATCCTGCTGATGGGGATGGCGGTGGGCGTCGACTACTCGCTGTTCTACCTCAAGCGCGAACGGGAGGAACGGCGCCGGGGCCGGGCCGATGCCATCGAGATCGCCGCGGAGACCTCCGGCCACACGGTGGTCGTGTCGGGCAGCACGGTGATCGTCGCGATGGCCGGGCTGTACCTGGCCGGGGAGTCGACGTTCTCCTCGCTCGCCACCGGTTCCATCATCGTGGTCGCGGTGGCCGTACTGGCCTCACTGACCGTGCTGCCCGCGCTGCTGGCCAAGCTCGGCCGGTGGGTCGACCGCCCCAGGATCCCGTTCCTGTGGCGGATGACCATGCGTTCCGGCCCCTCGCGCGTGTGGCCCGCCCTGCTCCGCCCCGCGCTGAGCCGTCCCTTCGCGACCCTGGCGGTGTCGGTCGGCGCGCTGCTCCTCCTGGCGCTGCCGGCCCTGGACATGCGGCTCAAGCAGCCCGGCTCGGACGACCTGTCGCGCGACATCCCGGTCGTCCGCGCCATGGACCGGCTCACCGCCGCCTTCCCCAGCGAGGGGACGATCCATCAGGTGGCGGTCCGGGCACCGGCCGAGCAGGCCGGCCAGGCCAGGGCCGCCCTGAACGGCCTGGTCCAGCGCGCGGCGCAGGATCGGCTGTTCGCCCACGACCGCCGCCCCGCGGTACGGGCGTCCGCGGACGGCCGCGTCCACACCGTCGACATCGGTACCCCGTTCTCCCCGAAGAGCGACGGAGCCCGCGAATCGCTCGACACGTTGCGATCCTGGCTCCCGCAGGCGGTCAGCGCCGTACCCGGCGCGGAGTACGGCGTGGGCGGCAAGGTGGCGCAAGGAACCGACTTCACCGCCCACCTGGAAGAACGCCTGCCCTGGGTGGTGGGCTTCGTGCTGCTGCTGACCCTCGCGGCGATGGGTGCCATCTTCCGCTCGGTGGCCATCGCGCTCTCCGCCACGGCGCTCAACCTGCTGTCGGCCGCGGCCTCGTTCGGTGTCCTGGTGGCCGTCTTCCAGAACACCTGGGCCGAACGGCTGCTGGACTTCCGGTCCTCGGGCGCGGTGGTCTCCTGGCTGCCGCTGTTCCTGTTCGTCGTCCTCTTCGGCCTGTCGATGGACTACCACGTATTCGTGGTCAGCCGGATCCGCGAAGCCGCCGGCACCGGCCTGTCCACCAGGGACGCCGTACGGGAGGGCATCACCCGCTCGGCCGGCGTGGTCACCAGCGCCGCGATCGTGATGGTCGGCGTCTTCTCCGTCTTCGGCACGCTCAGCATGGTCGAGTTCAAACAGCTGGGCGTCGGCCTGGCCGTCGCCATCCTCATCGACGCGGTCGTCATCCGCGTCTTCGTCCTGCCCGCGTTGATGACCGTGCTCGGCACCTGGAACTGGTGGCCGGGCCGCGTCGAGCCCTGACAGCCACATCACCGGCGGCCGACTCCGCCCCGAGCCGCCAGGCAGCCGAACGCACCCAGGGCGTTGACTCGTGGCGTGTTCGCCTGGAGCGCCATGGCCAGAGGCGAACACGCCACGAGTCCTCCAACCCCATCGCGGCCGCGTCATCCAGTCCCTGAAAGAAACTGCGCCGGGGGTAGCATGCGGCGATGGACTGGGGCGCTTTCCAGACGGCATGGCATGACCTCGGCTGCCGCGTCCTGAGCGACCTCGCAGCGGCGCATCCGGACGAGCGGCTGTACGCCGCGGCCTTCCATCTCTTCTACCTGGACGACACCCAGATCCTCGCGCCTGGCCTGGCCGCCAACACGGAGGCAGCGGTGCACCAGGACCATGGATACTCCACACGGTTCGCCCCGCCTGAGTGGCGGTGGGACGTCCTGAACACCAACGATGCGATGTCGCCGTGGTACCACCGTCTCACCCAGGAGTACCTGGCGCCCGCTACCACCGAGGCCGAACTGGATGCGGCGGTGGAGGCGCTCGATGCGGCGCACGACACCGCGATGGCCAATGTCTGCAAAGCGATGACCACGACAGCACGCCGGGGCGGCATCCACGGCTCGCTTCCACCCGGATTCATCGTCGTCATCCTCGAGGGCCAACGCGGTGAGGAGGAGGTCGCCAGGTTGATCCGCCAGAGCGTCGACCCGCAGCTACTGCCGATGGTCCCCGAACTGGCCGAAGAGCTGCGGCAACTCGAGGAGACTTGACCTCCGACCGGCTCGGCGTCCTGTTCACCGACCGCCCACGCGCTCGCGATACGCGCTGACCTCACCTATACGCACAGTTCCATCGGCCTCTCCGACAGAATCCGACGCTTCACAACATCACCACCGCCCGGCCTTACCCCGGTTGACTCGTGGCGTGTTCGCCTGTTCGCCACCCCTGGAAGGGCGAACACGCCACGAGTCAACGGGAAGTCAGGGATCTCGCAGTGGTCGGAGGCGGGCGACGTACGGCCAGGCCTACTGTCTCAAGTGGCCTCAGCCACCGCGCGAGCGCGTTACCTGGCCGGTGGGGCGATGCCGGAGGCGAGCCTCACCGGCCAGATCGCGAAGCGATGCCGCGCTCGCACAAGAACCGGTCACGGTGCGAGCCGCCAGGCGAGTCGCCGTGGGCCGGGACTTTACCGGGACTTTAAGAGACTAGGCGTGGTGGGAAGCCGCCGGTCGCGATGGGGCCCCAGCGTTCCGGGGTGACGCGGATGAGGGACTTGCCCTGCTCGATCATGGCGGTGCGGTACTCGTCCCAGTCCGGATGCTCGCCGGAGATGTTGCGGAAGTACTCCACGAGCGGCTCGACGGCCTCGGGGACGTCGAGTACCTCGGACGTTCCGTCGATCTGGACCCAGGGGCCGTTCCACTCGTCCGACAGGACGATCACGCTGACCCGGGGGTCGCGGCGGGCGTTGCGGGACTTCGCGCGCTCGGGATAGGTGGACATCACCAGGCGGCCGGAGTCATCGACCCCGCAGGTCAGCGGGGACCCCTGAACGCCGCCGTCCGCGCGGGTCGTCAGCAGGATCGCCCGGTGCCGGGGACGGACGAACTCCAGCAGTCCGTCACGGTCGACTCGGGTGTTGGTCGCGATCGAAGGCATGCCTCCAGCCTACGGCGGGCTATCGGTGGTGCGCGGGAGGCTGGGGGCTCGTTCTGAGGAGGACGGCTATCAGGACGGCGCCTACTGCCAGGAGAACGGCGGCGATGGTGAGCGCGTACGAGAAGCCCTCGGTGGCGGCACGCAGCGGATCGGCCAGGTCGTCGCTGCGGCGTGCGGCGATGCTGACCAGGACCGCCACTCCCACTGCGCCGCCTATCTGCTGGACGGAGTTGAGGACGGCCGAGCCGAGGCCGGCGTTCTCCTTGTCGGTTCCGGAGACGGCGGCGACCGTCAGGGCGGGCAGGCTCAGTCCGCAGCCGAGGCTGGTGATGAGCATGCCCGGCAGCACTCCCGCCGCATAGCCGTCGCTCGGGGCGACGCCGGACAGCAGGAGCAGCCCGGCCGCACTGATGAGGAACGAGACGACGAGGGTCGGGCGCATCCCGAAACGGATCACCGCGCGGGAGGACAGCCACATGCCCGCGAGGATGCCGGCGCCGTAGGGCAGGTACGCGAACCCGGCCTTGAGCGGGCCGTACCCGAGCACGGTCTGCAGGTGGATCATCAGCAGGAACGCCATCGCGTAGAAGGCGGCGGAGAACAGCAGGGTCCCGCCGTTGGCGACGGCACGCGTCCGGGACGCCAGGAACGCGAGCGGGACCAGCGGCTCGGCCGTCCTCGACTCGACGGCCACGAACGAGACGGCCAGGACCGCCGCCAGAAGCAGCGGAACGGCGACGGCCCGGCCCGTCCAGCCGGACTCCCCGGCCTGGAGCAATCCGTAGACCAGGGCGAGGACGGCGCCGGTGCCCAGTGCGGCACCGGGCACGTCCAGGCGTGGCCTGTGGTCGGCCCGGCTCTCGCCGACCAGGCGCGGGAGCAGGACGACGGCCAGCACGGCCACGGGCAGGTTGATCAGGAAGATCCAGCGCCACGAGGCCAGTCCGGTCAGCGCACCGGAGATCACCAGGCCCAGCGTGCCGCCCAGGCCGGCGATGCCGCCCCAGATGCCCAGCGCCCAGGCCCGTTCCCTGGCCTCGGGGAACATCAACGTGATCAGTGAGAGGGCCGCCGGCGCGGCCATGGCGGCACCGGCTCCCTGGACGAATCGTCCGGTCACCAGCTGCCAGGGCTCCTGGGCGAGACCGCACGCCAGGCTCGCGATCCCGAACAATGCCACGCCCGCGATGAAGACGCGCCGGCGGCCCAGCAGGTCGCCGGCACGCCCGAACAGCAGGAGCAGACCGCCGAAGGCGAGGAAGTAGGCGTTGACGACCCAGGCCAGTCCCGCGCTGCCGAAACCGAGATCGTCCCGGAGGCTCGGGAGCGCGACGCTCACCACGGTGTCGTCCAGGACGAGCATGAACTGGACGAAGCACAGCACGACCAGCGCCGATCGCCGCCGGGCTGCAAGCCCAGAGGCCGGTGGCACGTCGACGCGGTCGGCAGGTCTTGATGGGACGGGTGACTCGTTCAGCATGCGGCAACGCTATGGATCCGTCCGCGGTGGCCACAATCCGCGATGGGGACGTTCCATGTCGCGTTGAGGACATACGCTGCGACGCATGACCAAGGCCTTCGTAGAGGCCGCTCCCACCGGAGTGGGAGCGATCGTCGTCGGGCATTTTCCGCTGTCGTCGGGCCAGTGGATCGGCCCGCACAGCCATCCGCAGCACCAGCTGGCCTGGACGAGGCGGGGCGTGCTCGGCATCGCCGTCGACGACGCGTACTGGGTGCTGCCGCCCACGCGGGCGCTCTGGCTGCCGGCCGGAGTCGTCCACGACACGGGCGCGACCCGCGACGCGGTGCTGTGCAGCCTCTACCTCGAACCGGACCGGTGCGCTCTGGACTGGGCGCTGCCCACACCGGTCGCCGTCAACGGGCTGCTGGCCCACCTGATCGCCCACCTCGGCCGCCAGGACCTGGCCGACGACGCCCGGCTGCGCGCCGAGGCGGTCGTCCTGGACCTGCTGCATCCCCTGCCGGCCACGCCGATCGAGGTGCCGTATCCGGCCGATGAACGGGTCCGTGCCGTGGCCGACGCGCTGCTCGCCGATCCCGCCGACTCGCGGAACCTCGAGGCGCACGCGCGGGCCATCGGGGTGAGCCGGCGTACCCTGACCCGGCTGTTCACCCACGACACGGGCATGAGCTTCGACCGCTGGCGCACCCACATGCGGCTGCGTGCGGCCCTCCCCCTCCTCGCCGAAGGCCGGCCGGTGTCGCAGGCCGCGCATGCCGTGGGCTACTCGACCCCGAGCGCATTCCTCGCGGCGTTCCGCCGAACGGTCGGTACCTCCCCGGGCCGCTACCTGCACGGCGACGGCACCCTCGACGGCTGGTCGGAGCCGTCGTGATCCCCTGCTCGCCTACTTGACGAACAGCGGGAGGGATTTGCGCGGCTCGAACTGGAAGGCCGCGCCCTTGCTGAACTTGGTGACGGCGACCTCGCCCGATTCACGGGCGGCGGTATCCGTCAGGACGACCCGTGCGGTCCAGTCGGTGTCGGTTCCGGCGATCTCCACGTCCAGGTACGGATTCACCGCTCGGACGATCGAGCGCAGCGCATCCGGCGTGTCGGGCGTACACAGGGAGAGCCAGCCCGCGTCCTCGTGGGCCAGGGAACGCGACACCGTGACCGTCTCGCCGTCCCTGGAGAACTCGGTGTACGGCTGGGGATTCATCAGCGGGTGCAGTTCGATGAGGTACGCCGCGTCCTGCGGGGTGTCGCCCAAGCCCATCGCCTTGTGCAGACGCTCGGCCGCCACGCCGGCGTGCCCGATGAGCTGGCGCGATACAACGCGGTGGAACGTCGCGTCGTCGTCCGCCGCGCGCTGCCGGACGGCCAGGTGGAACGACAGGTTCAGCAGGTGGTTCTGCAGGACGACCTCGTCGGCCATGCGGACCAGGGCCGAGTGGGAGAACGCCCCGAAGTCGAAGTCGCTGACCAGGGCCCCGCTGTAGTCGGCCAAGCCGTCCTGAGCCGGGTCGATGCCGTCCAGGACCAGCGTGGCGGCGTGCGAGCGCTCGTTGACGGCCAGGGCCGGGATCGGCTGCACCTCCGGGGAGTCCGGTTCGATGTCCACCGTCCAGGCACAGTGCGGCTGCCGGTCGGACGGGGTACGCGGCGGCCGGTGGATCGGCCGCATCCGCGCCCTGGGGTTGGTGGCCACGGCGGTCGCGTCGAAGGTGGGGTCCTCGATGTCGTGGCACATGTTCTTGACCATGCCCGGGCCCATCGGCTCGACGTCCAGCAGCGCGCCGCAGTGGTCGAGATGGAAGCCGCCGTGCCACCGGTCGGTGACGCTGTAGCGGAAGTCCATGAACTGCGGCGGCGCGCCGATGTCCAGCTGCATGCCCTTGAAGATCGTGGGGACGTCGTCGCCCTCGAACGCCAGCGCCCGCTGCATCCGCCGCGTGTAGATCGGGCTGGCGCCGGCCCACTCCTCGATGGCGACCTGCGTCATCTGGTCCTCGCCCCACGCCTCCAGGCAGAAGGGCATGCCGGCACGGTCGATCAGATGGCCGATCAACAGCAGCTCCGGCACCAGCACCGCGAGCTGCGCACGGGACAGATGGTGGTAGCGACTGGGCAACGGGACCTCCAGGCGTAGGTCCGACTCAATCTAGGCACTTGACCAGACATCTGTCCAGTTTTGCCCCGGCCGCCGCCGCACAGGTGGCCCGAGACCCCGTCCCCGCCCCCGTTCGAGGCCCCGTCAGCGGCCGGTCGTGCCCGCCGGTGGCGCGGTGAGCGCGTAGATCAGCAGCACGCACATGGCGATGGTCAGCACCGACCAGACCGGGAACGCCTGCAGGAAGGCCAGGTGCCCGACCGCGGCCAGGACGGCGAAGACCACGCCGGTGGCGCGCGCCCACATCTTTCCCGTCATGATCCCCGCGCCCACGGCGATCTGGACGATGCCGATGATGAGCCAGATCCAGCCCCAGGTGGTGAAGTTGAAGATCAGGATCTCGTCCGCCCCGACCAGGTAGTAGTCATCGTTGAACAGGGCCACCAGCCCGTCGATGACGTTGAACGCGCCGATCACCAGGGCCAGGGTGCCGGCGAACGCCAGCCACCCCGATGTCCGCACCTGCCGTTGCGCGGACGCCGGGGGCCCGGAGTCGGGCATCGTCTTGGACGTCATGGAACCTTCCCCTCTCTCGATCGACCGGAAAATCCCCATTTCTCCATGGGCAACAAACCAAAGCGAAAGGATTTTGAGGCCACCCTTAAGAAAAACAGGGACACCCTTGAACAAGGAATGGCCACAGCCGTCCTTTTGTCCACCACCACGCGCATCCTGCGTTATCAGTGCCGCTATGTGGGGTATTTCGGGCCTCAGGCGGCACGGTCGTCGTCGCCGCCCGGCCGCAGTGGGGGGACAGTGGGCGAAGTCATCGGAGAATTGCTGCCGCTCGCGATCGGAGTGGCGATCAGCCCGATCCCGATCATCGCGGTGATCCTCATGCTGCTGGCGCCGAAAGCCCGCGACACCGGCTTGGGGTTCCTGGCCGGCTGGGCCCTGGGTATCGTGCTCACGACCGTGGTGCTGGTACTGATCGCCAACGGCATCGGCATGGCGTCCTCGCCCGGCGAGCCGAAGACCTCCGTGTCCTGGATCAAGCTGCTGCTGGGCATCCTGTTGCTCGTGCTCGCCGTCCAGCAATGGACCTCGCGCCCCAAAGCGGGCGCCTCGGCCGAGTTGCCGGGCTGGATGAGGGCCATCGACAAGGTCACACCGGCCAGAGCGGCGTCCTTGGGGCTGCTGCTGTCGGCCGCCAACCCCAAGAACCTCATGATGTGCGTCGCCGCCGGCATCGCCATCGGCCAGGGCGAACTGAGCGCCGGCGGCGACATCGTGGCCATCCTGATCTTCACGCTGATCGCGGCCTGCAGCGTGACGGTACCGGTGATCGTGTACGTCTCGAACGCCGAACGCGTCCGCGCCCCGCTCGAAGACCTGAAGGCCTGGCTGGAGGCCAACAGCGCCACCGTGATGTTCGTACTGCTGCTGGTCATCGGCGCCGTACTGATCGGCAAGGGCCTGGGCGGCATCATCGACTGAGTCCCCAGTGGCACTGAGTCTCCGGTGGCACTGGGTCCCTGGTGGCTCACCGTGACGCCGCCCCGGCCCTGGCGCCCGCCGCTATCCCGTCGCCCCGGGGACGGTGGCGACCAGGCCGCCATCGATGATCAGGTCCTGGCCGTTGATGTAGGACGCTTCGCGGGACGCGAGGAAGGCGACCGCGTCGGCGACGTCCTCGGCGGTACCGAGCCGGCCGGCGGCCACCCCGGCGACGACGCCGGCATGGTCCTCGGCGGGGACCTCGCTGTGGAACATCGGGGTCTCGATGTAGCCGGGGCTCACGGAGTTGACCCGGATCCTCCTGGGCGCCAGTTCGCCCGCGAAGGTGTAGGACAGGTTGTGCACGGCCGCCTTGGTCGCCGCGTACACGGAGGCGCCGGCCAGACCGCGGTGCAGCGTCCAGGACGCGTTGATCACGATCGCCCCGTGGTCGGACAGCAGCGGGACGGTCTTCTGGAGGGTGAAGAACACGCCCTTGAAGTTGATGTCCACCAGGCGGTCGAAGTCGGCCTCGGTGACCTCGCCGTTCGGCTGGAACGACGCGGCGCCCGCGTTGGCGAAGACCACGTCCAGGCGCCCGTACCGGTTCCGGATCGCGGCCGTCAGCGTGTCGAGGTCGGCGAGGTTCGCCACGTCGCCGCGTACCGCGAGAACGCGGTCGCCGCCGTCCAGTTCCTCGACCGCGGCGTCCAGCCGGGTCTTGTCGCGGCCGGTGATGACCACCTCGGCGCCCTCGGCGAGCAGCCGTCGTGCGGTGGCCAGTCCCATGCCGCTCGTGCCACCGGTGATGAGTGCGATCTTGCCGTCGAATCGGGAGTTCGTCATGGGTCCCAGCGTGCCGCCGGGCACGTGGGGCGAACAGTGCGCGGCTATCCGGGGAGTGGCACCACCAGGCTCAGCGAACGATCACGCCGGGGCGGCGAGCCGGAGGTGCGGTACCCGTTCGAGCCGTTCGGCGGTCTCGGTGCCGGGACGCGGGTTGTACAGCTCCAGGTACCAGCCCGGATGGTCGACCACCGCCAGGGTCGTCGTGTCGAAGAGCAGCTCGCCGGCCTCGGGATGGAGCACCGCCTTCACCGCCTGGATCTGCGGGCCGACGTCATGGCGGGCCCACAGCTCCGCGAATTCGGAGCTCACGGCGCTGAGGTCGTCCACCAAGCGGCGGAACTCCGGGTCGTCGGGAGAGAGCGCCGCGTCGGCGCGGAAGGCGGCGACGACGCCCGGCGCGACCGACTCCCAGTGCAGGTGCATGTCGCGGTACCGGGCGTTGGTGAAGAACATGACCATGCAGTTGTGGTCGGTGTCGTCGTACCCGAACACCGTCCGCGCCCCGTCGTTGATCGCGAGCAGGTTGCGGTGCCGGTCCCGCAGCACCGCGGGCTGCCGCCACGCGTCGAGCAGGTGCCGCAGCTCAGGAGTGACCGAGGCACCGCGCGCCCCGCCCTCCAGTGGCGGGTTGAGTCCGGCCAGCAGATACAGGTGGGCGCGCTCGGACTCGCTCAGCCGCAGCGCCCGGCTGATCGCGTCGAGCACCTCGGCCGAGGCGTTGATGTCGCGGCCCTGCTCGAGCCAGGTGTACCAGGACACCCCGACCCCGGCCAGCACCGCGACCTCCTCGCGCCGCAGCCCCGGTGTCCGGCGCCGGCCGGCCACCGCCATGCCCACGTCACCGGGCGTGAGCCGTGCCCGGCGCGTACGCAGGAAGTCGCGGAGCTGCTCGCGGCGGCGCTGCGCCACCGCACGGGATTCGCTGGTCATAGGCCATGGTAACTACGTGATCAGGGGTAACTACGTGATCAGGTGATATCGCGGCGGACGGTCGTGACGGTGGCGATGGCCGCGAACGTCAGCCCGTACGCGACGAGCAGCAGCACCCCGCCCCAGGCCGGCAGGGTGTCCAGCCCGCCCGATCCGCCGAACGCCGACGTGGTGAGCGTGATCGCCCGTACCGCCCCGGCCGGCAGCCACTGCCCGACCTGCGGCAGCACCACGGTGACGATGCCCTCCACCAGCTGCACCCAGCCCACCGCCACGATGATCGCCGCGATCTGGTTGCGGATCAGCGCGCCCAGCCCCAGGCCGACCAGCGCGTACAGCGCCATGGCCAGCACCGTGCCGCCCAGGATCAGCGGGACGTCATGGTCCAGCAGCGAGGTGGAGCCACCCTTGATCGCCAGCGCGGGCAGCGCCACCGCCACCGTGAACAGCACGGTCGCCAGCCCGAACGCCGCGCCGAACAGGAAGTAGGAGATCAGCTTGGCCACCAGCACCCGGCCGCGCCGGGGCGTGATCAGGAACGCCCCGCTGATGGTCTGGTGCCGGTACTCGCCGGTGATCCCCATGATGCCGAGGATCATCATGAACATCACCCCGCCGCTCGCGCTGGCGTAGAACGCGCGGACCGTGCTGGGGTCGGTGACCGGCGGGATCGCCGTCTGCCCGTTCATCTCCGTCCCGGCCAGCAGCACGTACACGGCCAGGCCCATCAGGCTGAAGCCCAGGCTCAGGGCCAGCATGCCGAGCCACATCCGGGTGGAACGGATCTTCAGCAGCTCCGCCTTGATCAGCCTGATCATGCCGGGCCTCCCTTTCCCGAGTCCGTGCCTGCCGTCGCGGTCTCGTCCGGTACGGGTTCGTCCGGTACGGGCGGCCGAGGCGCGCCGTCAGGAGCAGCCGGGCCGCTCAGTTCCGCCATGGTCAGCTCCAGGAAGATCTTCTCCAGCCCCGACCGCTCCCGCGCGAGCTCGCCGAGCACGGCCTGGACCTGGAGGGCCGCCGCGCCGACCTCCTCCGGCTCAAGCCCGGTCACCCACAGCCGGTCGTCCTCGCGCCGGACCTCGCCGCCGGCGTTCTCCAGCGCGACGGCCAGCTCCCCGGCCTGCTCGGTACGGACCCGCAACTCCCCGCCCGCGCCGACCAGCTCGGCCAGCGGCGCGTCCCGTACCATCCGGCCGCGCGCGACGATGACGACATGGTCGGCGGTCTGCTCGACCTCGGGAAGCACGTGGCTGGAGACCAGGATCGTGCAACCGATCCCCGCGAGATGGCGCAGCAGGGAGCGCAGCCAGTGGACGCCCGCCGGGTCGAGGCCGTTGGTGGGCTCGTCCAGGATCAGGACCCGCGGCTCCCCAAGGATCGCGGTGGCCAGCGCAAGCCGCTGCTGCATCCCCAGGGAGAACCCCACCACTCGGCGGTCCGCGGCATCGACGAGCCCGGTCATCTCCAGGACCTCGGGCACCCGCTTCTCGGGCAGCCCGGCCGCCGCACACGTGATCCTCAGATGATCGCGGGCGCTGCGGCCGGGATGGAACCCGGTCGCCTCAAGCGCGGCGCCCACCTCGGCGACGGGCCGCTCCAGCTCGGCATACGGCCGCCCGTTGATCAGCGCCCGTCCCGCGGTCGGCGCCACGAGACCGAGCAGCATCCGCAGCGTGGTCGTCTTTCCCGCTCCGTTCGGCCCCAGGAACCCGGTGACCATCCCCGGCTCCGCGGTGAAGCTCAACCCATCCACGGCACGTACGGGCCCGAAGTGCTTGGCAAGGCCCTCGACAGAAATCATGCACCCATCGTTCCAGCCCCACCCGGAAGATCCTTCCCTCCTGGGCGAAAGGCCGGAACGGTGACCGCCAACGTCCACCGACGACCCGCGGGCTAGTGGAGGAGGGTGCGGGCTTGTGCGAGGAGGTCTACTTGGGCTTGCCAGTCGTCGCCTGATATTCCGATGACGGCGTGGTCGGCGCCGGCGTCGCGGTAGGCGGCGAGTTTCTCGGCGGCCTGTTCCGGGTGGCCGGTGAGCGGGATCTGGGCGACCTCCTCCAGCGGACGGCCATAGGCGGCGCTGATACCCGAGGCCATCTCGTTGCTGGACGGGACGCCCGGGCCGTTGCCCAGAGCCGCGGCGCCCCCGATCGCGATGACCGGGGCAGATCGGCCGTGTTCGGCGGCCAGTTCGGCGAGCCAGGCTCGTCCTTCGGCGACCTCGCGGGGGGTGATCAGGGACGGGAACCAGCCGTCGCCCAGCCGGGCCGCGCGGCGGATCGCCGCGGCGGAGGCGTTGCCGACCCAGATCGGCGGCATCGCCGTGGCTGGAGCGAGCGTGACGCCGGGCTCCCCGGGCTCGTCCGGCAGTGGCGTTTCCTTGCCGGCCAGGAGGTGCGGGAGCAGTTCCAGGGCCGTGTCGGTGCGACGGCCTCGTTGGGCATAGGGGACTCCGGCGGCGGCCCATTGGCCGGGGCCGCCGCCGGATCCGACTCCTAGGACGAGGCGGTCGCCCGAGACGTACTGGAGGGTCGCGATCTGCTTGGCGGCCCAGGCCAGGGGCCGGATCGCGGGGATGAACACGCTGGTGCCGATCCTGATCCGGGTGGTCGCGGACGCGGCGACGGCGAGCGCGATCGGGGCGTCCAGCGTCGGGCCGCCGACGGCCAGGTGGTCGCCGTGCCAGACGCCGTCCAGGCCGGCCTCCTCGGCGTGGCGGGCGGCTCGTCGCAGGTCGAGCCCGGACTGACGCTGGACGGCGATCGCGGGGAGGATGACGCCGACCTCGAAGTTCTTCATGGCCCCACCGTGCGACCTCAAGCTTGGTTGAGATCAAGTCGGCGGTGCCCTCGGCCTGGACCGAGGGCACCGGCCGCTTACAGCTTCTGGATCTGGGTGACGATCATGGCGATGGCGAAGAAGCCGTAGAAGCAGATCGCGATGACCATGGTGGTGAGGCGGACGCCGCGCATCCGGATGGCGCGGGGCAGGTCCTTGATGTTCAGCCGGACCAGCAGGATCGAGTAGAGCAGGGTGACGACCGAGGCGGCGCAGGTGGAGACCAGCAGGAGGCCGATCGGCTGGTCGAAGCCGGACAGCAGGATGATCGAGCCGAGGACGATCTCGGCCCACACGACGGCGAGGTAGATGCGGGCCTCGGTCCAGCGGGTGGAGTCCATCAGGTAGTTGCGCCTGAGGAAGTCGCCCGCCACCCGGCCGATCACGTCCAGCAGCCCCATCGCGGCGGCCCACAGGGAGACGGCGGCGATGGCGAAGAACAGGATCTTGACCCACTCGCCGACCTCGGCGGCGAAGATGTCGCCCTGAATGCGCAGGAACGAGGTGTCGGACTCCAGGTCGTCGCGGCCGAACAGCGTCTCGTACGCCAGCAGGCTCATGATGCCGATCGTGGCGATGCAGACCAGGAAGAACGTGGTGAAGTGCTCGATGTTGGCGCGCTTCCACCAGATCCGCCAGCGGGCGAGGTTCTCCTCGTCCTCGGGGAAGGCGAACCGGTCGCCGCCGGAGGCCTCCTCCTTGCCGGTGATCGGGGAGACCAGGCGGGGGACGTGGACGCCCATGCCGTAGCGCTTGTCGCGGATCCAGTTGCTCAGCACGAGGTTGTGCACGCCGCCGGCGCCGGCCGCGCCGAGTGCGCTGAGGATCATGGTGAACGTGATGCCTTCGGGGATCCGGCCGAACCCGGTGACGGTCTTCTCGGCGCCCTCGCCCCAGCTGGACAGGGAGATCACGAACACCACGGCGACCACGAGGAAGAACAGGGTCAGCGCGACCTTGACCATCTCGACCCGTTCGACGGTCCTGTAGATGACCTTGGAGAAGGTCAGCAGGACGCCGATGACGAACAGGGTGGCGACCGAGATCCAGACCGGGTCGCCGCCGCCGACCAGGTAGGTGAACACGGTCGAGCCGCTGGTCGCCCAGCCGGGCCAGACGTACTGGAACGCCCCGGCCAGGCAGATCAGGACGCCCCAGCCCTTCCACCAGCGGGAGAACCCGGCCACCGCCGTCTGGCCGGTGGCCAGCGTGTAGCGCTCGATCTCCATGTTGATGACGAACTGCATCACCAGCGCGATCAGGGCGAGCCAGAGCAGCCCGAGCCCGCCGATCGAGGTGAGGTACGGCCACAGGATGATCTCGCCGGCGGCGAGGCCGATCCCGACCGCCACGATGCCGGGGCCGACCATGCGGCGCAGCGGCATCGGTTCGGGCAGGTCCCGCTGTACGGCCGGTTCCGCCGATGGACCGGGTGACTTGGTGGGCTGGCTCATGTGACTCTCCGGGGGGTGGTGGGGGCGGAGGCGAGCAGGTTCTTCAGGTGGCCGAGCATCCGGCCGGTGTCGGGGGTACGGCCGGTGATCAGCTCGAAGCTCTCGGCCGCCTGGAACACGCACATGGACGCGCCGCCGATGGCGCGCAGGCCCCGGGAGCGCGCCGCTTGCAGCAGCGGCGTGTTCAGCGGCATGTAGACGATGTCGACAAGCCAGAGTCCGGGACGGAGCAGCTCGACCGGCATCGGCGACCCGGGATGCGCCCGCATGCCGATCGGGCTCGCGTTGACGACGCCGTCGGCGGACGCGAGCGCTTCGCCCAGGTCCTCGGGGGCGATGCCGATGATCCGGTCGGCGCCGAACCTGGCGGTGAACGATCGGACGAGTTCCGTGCGCCTGGCCGGGTCGGGATCGGCGACGGTCAGCCGGCCGACACCGGCGGACAGCTGGGCATAGGCGCATGCGGCGCCCGCCCCGCCCGCGCCGAGCTGGACGACATGGCCGGTCGGCGCGCCGGGCAACCCTTGCCGGAACGACTCGGCGAACCCCATGGCGTCGGTGTTGTACCCGATCCGGCGGCCGCCTTCGAGCACGACCGTGTTCACCGCTCCGATGGCCTCGGCCTGCGGCGAGAGCCGGTCGAGATGGGAGATCACCTGCTGCTTGAACGGGTGCGTGATGTTGAGCCCGGCGAACCCGACCCGCTCCGCGTCACTCAGCAGCCGGCCCAGGTCGGCCGGCGTCCCGGGTCTCTCGATGTCGATCAGGGCATAGGACAGGTCGAGCCCGTGCCGGCCGCCCTC
This sequence comes from Actinomadura sp. 9N407, assembly GCF_044326315.1. Classification (NCBI taxonomy): domain Bacteria; kingdom Bacillati; phylum Actinomycetota; class Actinomycetes; order Streptosporangiales; family Thermomonosporaceae; genus Actinomadura; species Actinomadura sp. 9N407. The sequence continues at coordinate 33,936 of NZ_JBIRAW010000049.1, forward strand.
GGCCTCGTGCAGGGCCGGGGACAGCGACGTGCCGATGCCCGAGCCGATCAGCCCGTACCGGCACGGCCGCATGGCGCGCACCTCGGTGATCGGGTGCTCGCTCATGCCGGACTCCTGCGGGTGGTTGTGGCTTGACTCACATGGCACAATGTACGAACTAGTCCGTACTTGCACAAGGGCCGAGCTGGGAAGGTACGGGAGATGCGCAGATCCATCGCCACGGTGTCATTGAGCGGTTCGCTGGCCGGCAAGCTGACCGCGATCGGCGCGGCGGGCTTCGACGGTGTGGAGATCTTCGAGAACGATCTGATCGCCGGCCCGATGAGCCCGGAGGACGTGCGGAGCCGGGCCGCCGATCTGGGGCTGTCCATCGATCTGTTCCAGCCGTTCCGCGACTTCGAGGCGGTGCCGCCCGCCCTCCTGGCCCGCAACCTGCGGCGGGCCGAGCACAAGTTCGCCGTGATGGAACGGCTCGGCGCCACCCGGCTGCTGGTCTGTTCGAGCGTCTCCCCCGATTCGATCGACGATGACGAGCTGGCGGCCGAGCAACTGCGGCTGCTGGCCGAACGGGCCGCGCAGCACGGCATCCGGATCGCGTACGAGGCGCTGGCGTGGGGCCGGCATGTCGACGACTACCTGCACTCCTGGCGGATCGTACGGATGGCCGACCACCCCAACCTGGGGGTCTGCCTGGACAGCTTCCACATCCTGGCCCGGGACGTGGACCCGTACGCGATCGAGACCATCCCGGCCGAGAAGATCTTCTTCCTCCAGCTGGCCGACGCTCCCCGGCTGCCGATGGACGTCCTGTACTGGAGCCGGCACTACCGCTGCTTCCCCGGCCAGGGCGACCTCGACGTGGCCGGACTGGTCGCGCACGTCCTGCGGGCCGGATATCGCGGGCCGCTGTCGCTGGAGGTGTTCAACGACATCTTCCGGCAGGCCGCGTCCATGCGTACCGCCCAGGACGCCATGCGCTCGCTCATCTCACTGGAGGAGGCCGTCGGCGAACGGCTCGATGGCGCGTCCCGTCCGGCGACCCTCGCCTCGCCGCCACCGCCGGTGGTCCCGACCGGCTTCGCCTTCGCCGAACTGGCCACGCCGAGCACCGGCCCGCTGGGCGATCTCCTGACCGCGCTCGGCTTCACCCGTACCGGAACGCACGCGCACAAGCCCGTCGAGCTGTGGGAGCAGAACACCGCTCGCATCCTGCTCAACACCGGAAGCACCGAGAGCCAGGACGGCCCCGCGCTCAGCGCGATCGGCCTGGAATCCCCCGATCCGGGCGCCTCTGTCAAGCGCGCCGGATCGCTGCTGTCACCCGTTCTACCCCGGATGCGGGACCCGCACGACGCGCCGCTGGACGCCGTCGCCGCACCGGACGGCACCGAGCTGTTCTTCTGCCGGACCGCGCACGCCGACCATCCCAGCTGGACCGAGGACTTCACCGGCAGCCCGGGCGCCGTGGCCGGCGAGATCACGCACATCGACCATGTGGCGCTCACCCAGCCGTGGCACCACTTCGACGAGGCCTCGCTGTTCTACCGCAGCGTCCTCGGCCTGCGGCCGCACGACAGCCTGGAGCTGCCCGACCCGTACGGCCTGCTGCGCAGCCGGGCGGTCTCCACCGAGGACGGCCGCGTCAGGATCGCCCTCAACGTCGCCTACGTCGGCGCGCACGACAGCGCTCCGGACGTGGCCTGGCAGCATGTCGCCCTCGCCAGCGGCGACATCATCGCCACCGCGCGCCGCGTCCGCGCGGCCGGTGCGGCGCAGCTGGCGATCCCCGACAACTACTACAACGATCTGGAAGCGCGCCACGACCTGGGCTCCGAACGGCACCGGCTGCTCCGCGAACTCGGCCTGCTGTACGACCGGGACGAGCACGGCGAGTTCCTGCACTTCTACACCGTCACCACCGGCCGGGTCTTCTTCGAGATCGTCCAGCGCACCGGCGGCTACCAGGGGTACGGCGCCGTCAACGCCCCGATCCGGCTCGCCGCCCAGCACGCGCACGGTCTGCGGCGGGGAAGCGCCTCGCGCTCGTCCTAGGAGGGCTCGTCCTAGGATGGAACGTCCGAAGGCAGCCGTCCCGTGGAGTCACATGTCGTCCCAGCCCGTCACGCCCGCCTCCGGGGGACGCCAGCGCGACGCCGAGCGCACCCGGGCCGAGATCCTCGAGATCGCGCAGCGGGAGTTCGCCAGGCACGGGTACGCGGGCGCCCGGGTGGACGAGATGGCCGCGCTGATGCGCACCACCAAGCGGATGATCTACTACTACTTCGGCGGCAAGGAGCAGCTCTACATCGCCGTACTGGAACGGGCGTACAGCGAGGTCAGGGCCGCCGAGGCCACCATCGACGTGCAGCATCTGGCCCCGGTCGAGGCGATCCGCACGCTGGCCGAGCTGACCTTCGACCACCATGACGCGCACCAGGACTTCATCAAGCTCGTCGGCATCGAGAACATCCACCAGGCCGAGCACCTGCGCAAGTCCGAGGTGCTGTCCAACCTCGGCGCGCCGGCGGCCGGGCTCATCTCCCAGATCCTGGCCGCCGGACGCGCGGCCGGCGACTTCGTGACCGGCGCCGACGCCGTGGACGTGCACATGATGATCAGCGCGTTCAGCTACTTCCGGATCTCCAACCAGTACACCTTCGGTGCCCTGTTCGGCCGCGAGCTGACCGCCCCGGAGCACCGCGACCGGCACCGCGAGATGATCGGCGAGATGGTCGTCGCCTACCTGACCGGCGCCGGCCGCCGCACATCCCCCGGTCATGCCTGATCCGGGTCGGCCTCAGTTCGCGGACGGTGCCACCAGGCCGGCCTCGTAGGCGAGGATCACGAGCTGGACCCGGTCGCGGGCGTCGAGCTTGGCGAGCAGGCGGGTCAGGTACGTCTTGGACGTGGCGACGCTGATGGAGAGCCGCTCCGCGATCTCCGTGTTGGACAGGCCGCTGCCGACCAGGGTCAGGACCTCGCGTTCCCGGTCCGTGATGCCGCCGAGCTCGACCCGCCGCGGCGGCGCCGCCTGGGGACGGGCCGTGAACTCCTTGATCAGCCGGCCGGTCACGCTCGGTGCGAGCAGCGCGTCCCCGGCGGCGACGATCCGTACCGCGGCGAGGATGTCGTCCAGGGCCATGTCCTTGACGAGGAAGCCGGACGCGCCCGCGTGCAGCGTCCCGTAGACGTAATCGTCGTCGTCGAACGTGGTCAGGACCACGACCCGGGTCGCGTCGGTCCTGGTGGTGATCAGCCGGGTGGCCTCGACGCCGTCCATGCCGGGCATCCGGATGTCCATCACGACGATGTCAGGGGCGAGCTCCTCGGTCAGCCGTACCGCTTCGGCACCGTCCCCGGCCTCGCCCACGACCTCGATGTCGTCGGCGTCGGTCATGACCATCTGCAGGGCGGCGCGAACGAGGGGCTGGTCGTCGGCGAGGACGACGCGGATGGTCACGCGGCCCCCGCCGGTACGGGCAGCCTGGCCGCGACCAGGAAGCCGCCCCCGGGACGCGGCCCCGCGGTGAAGGCGCCGTCCAGCAGGGTGACCCGCTCGCGCATGCCGACCAGTCCGTACCCGGTGTTCGTGCCGGTGCCCCCGCCCTTCCCACGGTCCGATACCTCGATGGCGATCTCGTCCTCTCGGTAGTCGACCCGTACGCGGCAGGCATCGGCGCCCGAGTGCCGTACGGCGTTGGTCACCGACTCCTGGACGATCCTGAAGGCCGTCAGGTCGATGTCGGCGGGCAGCGTCCGGCGCGTGCCCTGCCACCACACCTCCACGCGGATACCGGCGGCCGTGGTCGTCGCGGCGAGCCGTTCCACGTCCGCCAGTCCGGCGGCCGGTCGCAGGGGCGTTTCCATCCGGTCGCCGGAACGTTCCGGGTCCTCGTCGGCCTGGCGCAGCGCGCCGAGCAGCCGCCGCAGCCCGGACAGCGTCTCGCGGCCCGCCTTCTCCACGGTGATCATCGCCTCGCGGGCCCGGTCCGGCTGGGTCTCGACGACCCGGGCCGCGGCGCCGGCCTGCAGGGCGATGATGCCGATGCTGTGGGCGACCGTGTCGTGCATCTCCCGCGCGATGCGCAGCCGTTCGGCGGTGACGGCCTGGGCGGCGGCCCGCGCGTGCAGCTCTTCGGTGTGGGCACGCGCCTGGTGTACCGAGTTGCCGATGAGCCAGGCGATGGCCACGACCAGGACCATGTACGGCTCGGAGTCCGTACCGGAGCCGATCCCCATGACCGCGCGCATGATGAGATAGCCCACGAGGACGCCGACCGCCGCGCCGGCCGCGATGAGCGAGCCCCGCCGGGACCTGGTGGCGGCGACGTAGCAGAGCGCGACGCTCACTCCGAGGAACTGGATGGACGGGATCTCGTCCTGGCGCCAGGCGACCGTCTGGACGACCGTTCCGGCGACCACCAGGCCGTACGCCGCGAACGCCCGGCGGCGCAGCAGCACGCCGCCGGCCACGACCAGCGCGAAGGCGAGGGCGAGCAGCGCCTGTGCTCCGGGCGAGTCCAGACCGTCCCGGGGATAGCTGGTCGAGTACATCTGCCGTGGCGGCCTCAGGACGTACTCGACGATCGGATACACCGCCGCCGTGACCCAGAGCAGAGCGACCCAGAAGCCCGCCGATATGCGCTTGAGCAGCGGAAGGGACGGCGAAGCGGACATGCCGTCATCGTAAGCGCGGGCTCGTGGTGCCGTCGTCGACCCGGGGTCGTACAACCACGGTCGACACCCGGGCCCCGCGATTGTCAGCGCCGGTCCGACGACGGGACGGGGTCCCCGGCGGCACCGTTGTCCTCGTGATCGAAGTCAACGAACTAACGAAGCGCTACGGCAAGGCGAACGCCGTCAAGGACCTGACCTTCACCGTGCGGCCCGGCCAGGTGACCGGGTTCCTCGGGCCGAACGGTGCCGGCAAGAGCACCACGCTGCGGATGATCCTCGGCCTGCACGAGCCGTCCAGCGGCACGGTCACCATCGACGGCCGCCCGTTCCGTGACCGCCCCCGGGGCCTGCGCCATGTCGGCTCCCTTCTCGACGGGCACGACGTGCACGGCGGGCGAAGCGCGGTGGCGCAGCTCACGGCCCTGGCCCGCAGCAACCGCATCCCGCGGCGCCGGGTCGACGAAGTACTGGAGGAGGTCGGCCTCGCCGAGGTCGCCCGGCGCCGCATCGGCGGATTCTCGCTCGGCATGAAGCAGCGGCTCGGCATCGCCTCCGCCCTCCTCGGCGACCCCCCGGTGCTGCTCTTCGACGAGCCGCTGAACGGCCTCGACCCCGAGGGCGTGAAGTGGGTACGCGACCTGTTCGGGCGGCTCGCCGCCGAGGGCCGCACCGTGTTCGTCTCCAGCCATCTGATGGCGGAGATGGAGCACACCGCCGACCAGCTGATCGTCATCGGCCGCGGCGAGCTGATCGCGGCCGAGAGCCTCGCGCAATTCTCGGCCCGCGGCACCCGGCAGAGCGTCACGGTCGGCACGCCCACCCCCAGCATCCTGGGAGACCTGCTGCTGGCCGCGGGCGCGGCCGTTCACACGGACGGCGAACTGCTCACCGTGACCGGGCTGACCGCGGCCGGGATCGGTGCGATCGCCCAGGAGCACCGCATCATGCTGCATCACCTCAACGCCTCGTCCGCCTCCCTGGAAGAGGCGTTCATGGAACTCACCGCCGACAGCGTCCAGTACCCCGCAGGAGAGAACCGATGACCGCGACATCCGTACCCGCCGCCGGAATCGCCGCCACCGGAACCGGCGCGGCCGAGCCCCGCCCCCGCTTCCGCGACCTGGTCGCCGCCGAATGGGTCAAGCTCCGCTCGCTGCGCTCGACCTGGATCGCGTACGGGGCCACCGCCCTGGCCGTCATCGCGATCAACGCGGGCACCGCCTACGACACCTACAGCCACTGGTCGCAGCAGGGTGCGGAGGGCGCGGCCGCCTTCGTCCGGGACGGGATCCCGCTGCAGACCGCCTTCACCGCGAACGCCACGATCGTGATGGCGCTCGCCCTCGCCACCATCGGTTCCCTCGCGATCATCGGCGAGTACAGCACGGGCACCATCCGTACGACGTTCGCGGCCGTTCCCGCCCGCCGTTCGGTGATGGCGGCCAAGGTCGTCGTCGTCGCGGCGGTCACCACCGCCTTCGGCGCGCTCGTCGCGGGGATCTCGTTCGGGCTGACGCAGGCGATCCTCGACGGCCGTGGCGTCGGGATCTCGATCGGCGATCCGGGCGCGCTGAGCGTCGTCGCCGCGTCCACCCTCCTGGCGCCGGTGTGCGCGCTCGCCGGCCTGGCGCTCGGGACCGTCATCCGGCAGACCGCGACCACCATGATCGTCGCCGTCATGGTCATCCTGGTCCTGCCCATCGTCTTCAGCGACGACCGCCACTGGTCGGCGGTGGCCGGGCACGCCCTCCCCTACCAGGCATGGCTCCGGCTGGTAGCGGCCGATCCCGCCCCGACCGCCTTCCCCTGGACGACGGGCGGAGCCTGGACGGTCTACGCCGTGTGGGCGCTCGCGGCGGCCGTACTCACCGTCATCAGCGTGCACCGCCGCGATCAGTGAGCTTCCCGGCCCGCCGGGCGAGGGCGGCGGCCTCCTGGCCGCCGCCCTTGCGGCGGAACCCCCCGGGGCATGACGCACCTCGCTCCTCAGTGCACTCCCTAAAATTACGCAAAAGCCCTCTCATTAGGTATGTTGAAGGTAGTTTACGGTGCCCGCTTCAGGGCTGATCTTGTGAGGGCGTCAGGGTGCGGCAGGCCTACTACTCGGTGGACCAGGTGGCGGAGCTGCTCGGGCTGCACGTCAGGACGGTGCGCGGCTATGTCCGGGACGGGCGGCTGAAGGCGACCCGGGTCGGCAGGCAGTACCGGATCACGCGCGAGGACCTGGAGGCGTTCACCGGCGTCCCCGCCCCGCCGGCCGCTCGCCGTACGCGCCACTCCGAGGTCTCCGGGATCGTCCAGGTCGACGCCATCTCCCCCGAGGAGACGACCCGGCTGAGCAACACGATCGTGGCCGTCGCCCAGAGCCGGCGCGGCGACGGGGGCGCCGACCATCTGCGCGTGGAGACCGTCTACGACGAGGAACGGGCCGCACTCAAGATCGTCGTGCTGGGCGGGCTGGCCGTCGTGGCCGACCTGCTCAAGGTCATCGACGCACTCCTCAGCGAACCTCCGGAAGGACCACGATCCCGATGACCGACGTACTCCAGGACCTCGCCGGGACGTCCGTGTTCATCTGCGCCCCGGACGGCGCGCCGCTCCTCGACGAGCGCGACGCGACCGACCTGATCGGCAACGCGTCCTATGCCGGCGCCGCCTGGACCGTGATCCCCGCGGAACGGTTCACCGACGACTTCTTCCGGCTGCGGACCCGGCTCGCGGGCGACATCGTCCAGAAGTTCGTGACCTACCGGATGGGCCTCGCCATCATCGGGGACATCTCCCGGCACACCGACGGCGGCACGGCGCTCCGGGACTTCGTCCGCGAGAGCAACCGCGGCACGCAGCTCTGGTTCCTGCCCGACATCGACGCGTTGCGCGTACGGCTTGAGCGCGTACGGCTTGAGCAGGGCGCGCAAGGTCCGCGATGAAGCTCGGAACGTTGGACGAGCGCATGATCGGTATCCCCGCCGGGGAGATCGTCCTGCTGGACGAGGGCACGCGCACGACCTGGAACGTCCAGGTCGAGCCCTTCCTGCTGGGGTCGACGCCGGTGACCCGTGAGCTGTACGGCGCCGTACAGAACGAGGTGCCCGGGCCCACGGCAGGCCCGCAGACGCCGGTGACCGAAGTGTCCTGGCTGGACGCCCTCCAGTTCTGCAACCTGCTGTCAGAAGCAGTGGGGCTCAAGCCCTGCTATTCGATAGGCGACGACCCCGACGGCCTGGACGTGACCTGCGACCGGGAGGCCGGTGGATATCGCCTTCCGTCCGAGGCGGAGTGGGAGTACGCGTGCCGGGCCGGGACGTCCGGCGCCCGCTACGGGGACCTGGAAGACATCGCCTGGTATCGCGGGAACTCCGGCGGCCGGGTCCATGACGTCGCCACCCGCGCGCCGAACGCGTGGGGGCTGCACGACATGATCGGCAACGTGTGGGAGTGGTGCTGGGATCGCTACGATCCCCAGATCTACGGCCCGTACCGCGTGTTCCGTGGGGGCGGCGCGGATGACCAGCCGCGCGGGTGCCGGGCGTCGTGCCGCCGCAAGAGCCACCCGACCCTGCGCATCGACGACCTCGGGTTCCGGCTCGCCCGCACCGCCGGCCTCCGTTGACTCGTGGCGTGTTCGCCTCTGGCGTTGTCGTTCCAGGCGAACACGCCACGAGTCAACACCCTGGGGACACGACACCGGCTAGCGCGGTCGCGGGATCCCGGCCAGGCCCGACTGGTAGGCGATGACGACGAGGTGGGCGCGGTCGCGGGCGCCGAGCTTCGCCATGGCGCGGTTGGCGTGGGTCTTCGCCGTGGCGGGACGCATCGCGAGGCGGTCGCCGATCTCCTGGTTGGACAGACCCTCCGCGACCAGCGCCACGACCTCCCGCTCGCGGCCGGTGAGCGCGGCCAGCAGCTCCGGCTCGACCGGTGCCCGGCCGCCGCGGCTCGTGAACGCCGAGATCAGCCGCCTGGTCACCCTCGGCGCGAGCAGCGCGTCGCCCGCCATCACCGTCCGGACGGCCTGCCGCAGCGCCTCCGGGTCGATGTCCTTGAGCAGGAAGCCGCTCGCGCCCGCGTGCAGGGCCCCGAACACGTACTCGTCGTCGTCGAACGTCGTCAGCACCACGACCCTGGTCGCGGCGAGCCGGTCGTCCGCCAGCAGGAGCCGGGTGGCGGTCAGGCCGTCGGTCCCGGGCATCCGCACGTCCATGAGGACGACGTCGGGACGGTGGGCCCGCGCGAGCGCGACCGCCTCGTCGCCGTCGGCCGCCTCGCCGACGACCTCGATGTCGTCCGCGCGCTCCAGCAGCACCCGGAACCCGGCGCGGACCAGCGTCTGGTCGTCGGCCAGCAGCACCCGGATCACAGCGTCCGCATCCTCCGGCGATCGTTCCCGCGTCATGCCGTCCCTTCGCCGGGCAGCCACGCGCGCACCCGGAACCCGCTCCCGGCGGCGCCCGCCGGACCGCTCCGCCCAGCCTCGACCCAGCCGCCCAGCCCGGCCGCCCGTTCGGCCATGCCGCGCAGCCCGTGGCCGCCCGGGCCGCCACCGTCGCGCCCGTGACCGTCCCGTCCCCTGGGCGCGCCCCCGTCGTCCCGTATCTCGAGGTCGAGGCCGCCGTCACGGTACCGGACGATCACCTCGACCAGCTCGGGATCACCGTGCCGGAGGGCGTTCGCCAGCGCCTCCTGCACGATCCGGTACGCGGTCAGCTCCACCAGCCGCGGCATCGGCCGGGCGTCGCCCTCGGTCCGGAGGTCGATACGGGGCCCTGCCTCCCCGTACGCGCGCACGAGCCGTGGGAGTCCGTCGAGGCCCGGCGCCGGAGCGGCTCCCTCCGCCTCGTCCTCGTCCCGCAGCACGTGGACGGCCGCCCGCAGCTCCCGCAGTGCCGCACCGGCCGTACGCCTGACCTCCCGCAGCGCCTCGCGGGCCGCGGCGGGGTCGTCGTCGAGCAGTTCGGCCGCCACGCTCGACTGCACTCCGATCACCGTGATCGTGTGCGCCGACACGTCGTGCAACTCGCGCGCGATCCGGATCCGCTCCTCGGCGACCCGCTGCGCGGCCTCGTACTCGCGCCGCTCCGCCAGGGCCACCAGCCGCCCCTCGTACTCGTCGAGCCTCGCCCGGCGGCTGCGGACGGCGTCGCCGAGCAGCAGCATCGCCACGAACACCACCGTCGACCCGTCCAGGACGGCGTCGAACGGCCCGACCCCGGAGTCCTCCGACCGCGTCAGCGCGTCCGCCGCGATCAGCAGGACTGCCACGGCGAGACCCGCCCGCCGCCGTGGCGCGGCGGCCGCCGAGTACAGCGCGATCCACACGGCGACCGCGGGTGCCCCGCCCGGATAGTCGCGCATGTGGTACGCCAGCCACAGCAGCGACACCGCGCCCAGGACGAGCGCGGGCCGGCGGCGCCGCGCGGCCAGGCAGACGGCCATGGCGACACCGAGCCCGAACGCCCACCCGTCCACGGCTCGGTCGCCGGGCTCCAGCGCTCCCGTGCCGATCCGGTAGGCGCTCGCTGCAGCGGCGACCGCGCAGACCGCGGCGTCCAGCGCCCACGGCATCCGGCGCGCCCACCCGGCGAGATCCACGCGCGGCGCCACCGGCCTCCTCATCAAGCCCGCCCCCTCCGGCATACCGGCACTACGCGCTCGTCAATGCCGGCCTGCGGTTCACACGGATCGCCAGAGAAGAGGTCAATCCGGAACGTACCGCGGACGCGGTAACGGCGCTGCAGCGAACGCGGTACCGCTAAGCGCTCCCAGGGCCGATGGAACGCGGCGCGCGTTCTCCTAGCGTTCGATGCACGGCCGAAACGCATGGCCGAATACTCGGCCGTCGTCGGAGGCCGCGAGGGATGGAGACGTGACATGTCAGATGCCGTCCAGCCGGACGAGAGAAGCCGGCCCATGGGAGACGCCGGAACGTTCCCCGGCCTCCCCGACCTGCTCCGGACGTTGCCGTGGATCCCGGCCACCATCGCCGCCATCGTCGTGAACCTGCTGCTCGGCGGCCTGGGCCGCCGGTTCGACTACGGCGGCATCAGCGGCTTCAGCACGACCAACTTCGGATGGATGGCGTTCGCCCTCGTCGGCGGGATCGTCCTCGCCTGGCGGCTGGCCGGCCGCCCGCAGTCGCCGCTGGGGGCGATCCGGCCCCTGATCGCCCCGGTGACGGCCTACGTCACGTGTTTCGCGCTCGTCACCCTGAGCGCGCTGATCTTCCTGCCGGACCAGTCCCTCGCCGAGACCGTGACGACGGACGCGCCCGGACGCTCGGTCGCCGTCGCCTTCCTGGTCCTCGTCGTGGCGGTCGCCGTCGAGATCACTCGGCTGATCGCACGGCGGGTACGGCGGGCACAGCACGGCGGCGCGGACGGCCCTGAACGCGGCGGCGGTGCCGGCGACGCGCGCGGGCCCCAGCACGGTGAACGTTCGCGGTCACCGCTTTAGGCAAGCCGTAGGAGTTCCGTAAGTGGGGTCCGCCAAGGTGAGGGCACAGGAAGAGAGCGGGGCCGATGGGGCCCGGCGGATCCCGGAAGGAAGCACCTCATGCGCAAGTTCAAGCTCCAGGTCCAGACCACCGTCGACGGCTACATGGCCGGCCCGAACGGCGAGATGGACTGGCTGACGTTCGACTGGACCGACGACATCAACGCCTACGTCGACGCCCTCACGAAGCCGGTCGACTGCATGGTGCTGGGCCGCAAGCTGGCCGAGGGGTTCATCCCGACGTGGGAGGCCGGGCCCGAGGGCGAGACCCAGGAGTCCATCGACCAGATGAACCGGATCCCCAAGGTCGTCATCTCCGACACCCTCACCGAGTCACCCTGGAAGAACGCCGTCGTCGCCGGCGGCGACCTGGCCGAGACCGTGAACGGGCTCAAGTCCCGGCCGGGCGGCGACATGATCGCTTACGGCGGCGGCACGCTCGTGTCGAACCTGATCGCCGCCGACCTGCTCGACGAACTCCACCTGTTCGTCAACCCGACCGCGATCGGCACCGGGATGCCCGTGTTCCCGAGCGGCGCGTACCAGCGGCTCCGCCTCGTCGCCGCCACACCGTTCGACTGCGGGATCGTCGCGCTGCGCTTCGAGCCGAAGCGCGAGTCCTGAGCTTGCCGAGCTCGCCGAACTCCCCGGCACCGGCCGTCAGATGATGCCGCCGTTGGCGTGGACGACCTGGCCGTTGATCCAGTGGCCGGCCGGGGAGGCGAGGAACGCGACGACCTCGGCGATGTCGGCGGGGGTACCGAGCCGTTCCAGCGGGGGCTGTGCGGCCAGCCGGGCCACGGTCTCCTCGTCCTTGCCGTCCAGGAACAGGCCGGTCGCGGTGGGTCCGGGGGCGACGGCGTTGACGGTGACGTCCCGGCCGCGCAGCTCACGGGCCAGGATCAGCGTGAGCGCCTCGACCGCCCCCTTGCTCGCGCTGTACGCGCCGTACCCGGGGAAGGCCAGGCCCACCACGGACGTGGAGAACGTGATGATCGTCCCACCGGGCCGCACCTTCCGGGCGGCCTGCTGGGCGATGGCGAACGTCCCGCGGATGTTGGTGCGGTACAGCGCGTCCAGTTCCGCCAGGTCCAGGTCGGCGATGGGCGCCAGGTGCATCCGGCCGGCGGCGTGGACGACGACGTCGACACCGCCGTACTCGGACTCGGCGGCGGCGAAGAGCCCGGCCGCCTCCCGCTCCTCGGCGACGTCGGCCTGGACGGCGACCGCGCGGCCACCGGCCGCGGTGACCTCCTTGACGGCCTCCTCCGCCAGGTCGCGGGCACCGGCGTAGCCGACCACGACGGCGAACCCGTCGGCGGCCAGCCGGCTCACCGCCTGGCGGCCGATACCGCGGGATCCGCCGGTGACGACGGCGACGCGGGGGTGAGCCGGCATGGCTCGGCTCTCTGATGAGAGGGACATGGTGACTCCTGCAAGGGTCGGTGATCGCGGTCCCCTCCACGATCGGCCAAGGCTCCATGCCCAGCCAGGGCCGTGTTCACCCTGGGGTCACCGTCCCCTGGCTCCGACCTCGGGCGATGGGCGACGATGGGGGTGTGAACCTTCCCGAACTGGCCGTTTTCCTGAAGTCCCGGCGCGATCGGGTCCGGCCGGCCGACGTGGGCCTGCCCACCGGTCCCCGCCGCCGGGTGCCCGGCCTGCGCCGCGAGGAGGTCGCGCAGCTGGCCGCCCTGTCTGCGGACTACTACACCGAGCTGGAACGCGGGCGCGGCGTCCAGCCCTCGGCCCAGACCCTGGCCGCCCTCGCCCGGGCGCTGCGCCTGGACGGCGACGAACGCGATCACCTGTTCCACCTCGCCGACCGGCCCGTCCCCCTGGTCGCGCACGGCCCGTCCACGCACCCGCGGCCTGCCCTGCTCGGCCTGCTGGACCGGCTCACCACGACCCCCGCCCAGATCATCACCGACCTGCACGAGCCCCTCGTCCAGAACGAGCCGGCCGTCGCGCTCCTGGGACGCGCTCCGGCGGTACGCGGCCCGGAGGCGAGCTTCGTTCACCGCTGGTTCACCGACCCCGCGTCCCGCGCGATCTACCCGGTCGACGATCACCCGCACCATTCACGGGTCTTCGTGGCCGACCTCCAGGCGGTCGCGGCCAAGCGCGGCCGTGACAGCGAGGTGGCCGGGCTGGTGGCCGCGCTCCGCCGCCGCAGCGAGGAGTTCGCCGCCCTGTGGGACACCCATGACGTCGCGCTGCGCCGTACCGACCACAAGCGCATCGTCCACCCCGCGCTGGGCATCATCGAACTGGACTGCCACAGCCTGTTCAGCGAGGACGGACGCCAGCGCCTGCTGTGGTTCGCCGCCCCGCCCGGTACCGAGGGCGCGGCCCAACTGGATCTGCTGTCGGTCATCGGCACTCAGGACATGACGGCCTCGTTCCGCGAAAGACGTTCGTGAACGGGTCGCTGTCGATTGGGGACGGTCTCGTTCGCCGTATCTGGTGAGGGCATCACCAACCGATGCCCTGCGGCGGTACGAACCGAGGAGTCGACATGCGGAAACTGATGGTGACCACGTTCATGTCCCTGGACGGGGTCATGCAGGCACCGGGCGGCGCCGATGAGGACCGCGAGGGCGGATTCGAGCACGGAGGCTGGGCCGTGCCGTACTTCGACCCGCAGCTGATCGAGGTGATGACCGCGGTGGCCCGTCGGGCGGGCGCGCTCCTGTTCGGGCGCAAGACCTACGAGGGTTTCGCCGCCACCTGGCCGCTGGCCGAGGCCGACGACCCGATCGGGTCGCGGATGAACACCCTGCCCAAGTACGTCGCGTCGCGGACGCTGGACAGCGTGTCCTGGCAGAACTCGACGCTGCTCACCGGCGACGTCGCCGAGGCGGTCGGCCGGCTCAAGCGGGAGGAGGGCGGCGAGATCCAGGTCCACGGCAGCGGCGGGCTGATCCAGACGCTCATCGGGCATGATCTGGTGGACGAGTTCCACCTGGTGGTGTTCCCGGTGCTCATCGGCTCCGGCAAGCGGCTCTTCGCGGAGGGGACCGTCCCTGGCGGTCTCAAGCTGGTCGACACCGCGACGTCGGGCACCGGCGTCCAGATCAGCACCTACGCGCGAGCCGGCAAGCTCGAATACGGTGCGATGGGCCCGGAGACCGGCAACTGGTGATCGTGTGACCCGGAAGGAAGCCGCATGCCGCAGTACGCGATCCTGATCTACGAGAAGGAGACCCCCGGCGGGGTGGCCGACATCCCGCCTGAGGTCATGGAGGCCAACCTGCGCGCCGGGGACCGGATCGCCGCGATGGGCGCGCGGGTCGTCAACGAGCAGGGGCTGCAGCCCAGCGCGACCGCGCGGACGATCCACAAGGGCGGCATGGTCACCGACGGCCCGTTCCTGGAGAGCAAGGAGGTCATCGCCGGGTTCTTCGTGGTGGAGGCCGCGGACCTGGACCAGGCGATCGCCATCGGCCGGCTGCTCCCGATCATGGACGGGGCCGTCGAGGTACGGCCGCTGCTCGCCGAGTGACCTCGGTCCAGGAGGCGATCGCCGACGCGCATCGCCGCGAGTGGGCCAGGGTGCTCGCCGCGACGGTACGCGTCACGCGCGATCTCGACCTGGCCGAGGAATGCGTGCAGGACGCGTACGTCGCCGCGCTCAAGGAGTGGACGCGCGGCGGCGTACCGTCCAGGCCGGGTGCCTGGCTGACCACCGCGGCCCGGCACAACGCGCTGGACGTCCTGCGCAGGGCCACCACGCTGCGGTCGAAGCTGCACCTGCTGGTGGAGCCGGAGGCGAGTCCGGGGCTCCCGGCGGGAGGCGACGACCGGCTGCGGCTGGTCTTCCTGTGCTGCCACCCGGCGCTGGCCGCCGAGGCCCAGGTCGCGCTCACGCTGCGGCTGGTCTGCGGTGTGACGACCCCGGAGATCGCGAAGGCGTTCCTGGTCTCGGAGCCGACCATGGCGGCCCGGATCACCCGGGCGAAGAAGAAGATCGCGGCGGCGGGGATCCCGTTCCGGATGCCCGGACCGGACGAGTTGCCCGGCCGGCTGGACGCGGCCCTCACCGCGATCCACCTGCTCTTCACCACCGGCCACACCGCACCCGGAGGGCCCGGGCTGACCAGGAACGACCTGGCCGAACGCGCACTCGACCTGGCACGCCTCCTTCGTGACCTGATGCCCGACGAGCGCGAGGCCAAGGGTTTGCTCGCGCTGCTGCTCACGAGCCACGCTCGCCGATCCACCCGTACGGGCGCGGACGGGCGCCTGCTGTTGCTGGAGGAACAGGACCGTTCCGCCTGGGACCGCCAGGCCATCACCGAGGCACACGACCTGGTCCTGGGAGCGCTTCGCGGCGGCGATCCCGGCCGCTTCGCCCTGCAAGCGGCCATCGCGGCGCTGCACGCGACCGCACCGACGTACGACGACACCGACTGGGACCAGATCCTGGTGCTCTACGACGAGTTGCTGAAGGTCTGGCCCTCACCGGTGGTGGCGCTCAACCGTTCCGTGGCCGTCGCGATGGTCAGCGGACCGGCGACCGCGCTGGCCGAGATCGAGTCCCTCGAACGCGACGCGCGGCTCACCGGCTACCGCTACCTGCCGGCGATCAAGGCCGACCTGCTGCGCCGCCTGGGCCGTACCGAGGAGGCCGCCGCCGCGTACGAACGAGCGCTCACCCTGACCGGCAACGAAGCCGAACGCGCCTTCCTCACCGCCCGCCTCGCCGAGACGCCCCCGGTTCCGCGTCACGACGTCACCTCGAACCACACCGTGACCCGCCGATCGCCGAACGCACCCGCCCCGTAACCCCACGCGTCCGACAGTGACAGGGCCTTGGCCTCAGCCACCGCGCGAGCGCGTTACCTGGCCGGTGCGGCGAAGCCGAAGGCGAGCCTCACCGGTCAGATCGCGAAGCGATGCCGCGCTCGCACAAGAACCGGTCAGGTACGAGCCGCCAGGCGAGTACCTGGGCCGGGACTTTGAAACACAGCGGAGGTCAGCGTCGTGGGGTGCGGAGGTGGATGCGCTCGCCGGACTTGCCGAAGAGGCTGAGGACCTCCACGGTTCCGCGCCCTGCGGCGCCGAACCAGTGCGGGATCTGGCAGTCGAACTCGGCTGCTTCGCCGGCGCCCATGACGAAGTCGTGGTCGCCAAGCTTTACGCGAAGCCGCCCTCGCAGGACGTAGAGCCATTCGTGGCCCGCGTGTGTTCGTAGGTGCGGTTCCTCATCGTGGGCCGGGATGATCATTTTGTAGGCGCGGGGTTCGCCTTGCTGTCGCGACAGCGGGATCAGCACGCGGCCGTCCCTCTTGGTGGGTTGTTGAGGCACCCGTGGGTCGACGATGCGGGGCGCGGCGACGATCTCGTCGAGCGGAACGCCCAGAGCCGCCGTGATCGGGAGAAGCAGCTCGAGGCTGGGCTTGCGCTGGCCTGATTCGAGCCGGGACAGGGTGCTGGTCGAGATTCCGGTGGCGCGAGCGAGGTCGGCCAGGCTGCGGTTCTTCTTCTCGCGGGCATCGCGCAGGCGCGGTGCGATCTGTTCGATCACGGCGCCGACGCTGGGCTGATCGTTCACAGCCGGCAGTCAACCAATCCATCCCGGAAACGGCAACGATAGTTGTCGATCCCGGCGCCTCCGTCGGATCCTCTCCGCGGAGGTGGTCCACATGGATACGACGACGAACGCACCGGGTGAACCGCAGGTAGAAGACGTCTGGGACAGCGTCATCATCGGCGGAAGTGCCGCCGGGCTGTCAGCCGGCCTCGTACTCGCGAGGGCACGGTTCGCCACCCTGGTGCTCGACAGCAAGGCCCCCAGGAACGGCCCCGCAGCGCACATGCACGGGTACCTGACCCGCGATGGCATGGCGCCCCGCGACTTCATCGCTGCCGGGCAGGAAGAACTCTCCGGTTATGGCGCCTCGATCGTGCAGGCGACCGTGGCCGAGGCAGAACGCGCCACCGATGGCACATTCGTCCTGCGGCTCGCCGACGGGGGCACCGTTCGTGGCAGGGCGTTGCTGGTGGCCACGGGGTTGACCGATGAGCTGCCCGACATCCCCGGACTGGCCGAGCGGTGGGCATCGGTGGTGCATCACTGCCCCCACTGCCATGGCTACGAGGTGAGCGGCCGCAAGATCGTGGTGATCGGCTCGGCCATGGGTGCGTCGTCGGCACATCTGGCGGCGCTCATGCGCCGCCACAGCACCTCGGTGACGCTCTGCGTGAACGGAGCCGAGCTCGAGGAGACCGAGCGACAGCGCCTGACGGCCTACGGCGTGAACGTCATCGACGCGCATGTGGAGCGAGTCTCAGCACAGGCACAGGCACAGGCACCGGCGAGTGAGGGCGAGCCGTCGGTCATCGTCGAGCTGGACACCGGGAAGTCACTCAGGTGCGAGGCCATCTTCGTCGCACCCCGCCCGGCGCCCCATGACGCCATCCTGACCACGCTCGGCGCCCAGACCGATCCGGCGAGTGCCCTCGTCACCGTCGACACCTCAGGGGCCACGAGCGTCGACGGCTTGTGGGCGGCTGGGAACGTGGTCAATCCGCGCGCCCAGGTCGTCACCGCTGCCGGTGCCGGCTCCGCGGCGGGTATCGCCATGTCGAGCTGGCTGCTGGAACGCGAACTGTCCGGGGCGGTCACAGAGCTCGGGGGCGAAGGCCGATGACCGGCACCACCACGGAGACGTCCCGGAAGTCCATGTCCGGCAGACTGCCTGCCGGCGTGTACTTGCTCGGGTTCTGCCTGTTCGCGATGGGAAGCGCGGAATTCCTTCTGGCCGGCGTCCTCCCAGCGGTGGCGGCCGACCTGGACGTATCACTTCCCTCGGCCGGATACCTGATCACCGCGTTCGCGCTTGGCGTCGTGATCGGCGGCCCACCGTTCGCCGTGCTCAGCCTGCGTTGGCCACGACGCACCGCGCTGATGGCGGCTCAGGGGGTCTTCGCGGCCAGCATCGCCGCGGGATTGCTGGGCGACTACACGGTCCTTCTCCTCACCAGGGCGGTCGCGGGTGTCGCCTACGCCGGCTTCTTCGCCGTCGCAACGGTGACCGCCATCAGCCTGGTCAACTCAGACCGGAACGCCCGCGCCTCGGGCGTTGTGGTCAGCGGTCTCAGCGTCGCCATGGTCGCCGGTGGCCCAGCGGGCACTCTCTTGAGCCACTTCACCCAGTGGCGAGGAGGCTTCTGGGCCGTCGTAGCCCTCACTCTCGCCGGCATCGTCGGCTGCTTGCTCATGATCCCGAACGCGAACCCCGGACATGCCTCGGCCGCTCGGCCCACGGTTTCGCAAGAACTGGCCGCCATCCGCGACCCGAGGCTCTGGGGTATCTGGGCGATCACCATCCTCACGACCGCCGCCTACATGGTCACCTACAATTACCTCGCCGCGATGCTCTCCGACATCACTCGGCTGATGGAAGCCTGGATCCCGGCGGTTCTCGCGCTCTTCGGGATCGGCGCCTTCATCGGCCTCTCAGTCGGTGGCCGCATCTCTGACCGGCGGCCCCACGCCGCGATGTTGTCCGGAGCCGCGGCCATAGCGATCCTGTCAGCCGGGCTGGCACTCGCCATCCACCAGAGTCGGGCAGTGGCTCCTACCGTATTCCTGCTGGGCATCGCGGCCTTCGTGCTGAACCCGGCCCTCTACGGCCGGGTGTTCGCACTTGCCGCGCACGCACCTACTCTGGCCGGTGCCACGACCGTCTCAGCGTTCCAACTGGGCATCAGCATCACCCCCGCCCTTGCGGGGATCGTCCTCACCCAGGGAGTCGGTCTCACCGTTGTCTGTGTGGTCGGAGCCGTCCTCGCCATCAGCGCGATTCCGCTGATCCTCGTCGACCGTGCACACGAGGGCCGGCGGCCATGACCCACTCGAACAGCCCGCTCAGCCTCGAGAAGCGCCGGCGTTCGGTCGAGCGCTGCCGAACTCGGCCGATCGCACACGTCACGGCTGACGCGGGCCCCCACCCCTCCCCTACGCCGCTCGCCCCGTCCGGGCGCCGACGGCTGCCCGCCCCTGTGATCCGCCTATTAGCCCCCCGGGGAGGCCACCTGGGCGGCCACCTGGAAGCTCCGCCCGCACTCCGGGCACGCGGTGCTCCCGAACAGATGGAGCAGCCGAGCCATGATCTTCGAGCGCCCGGCGGCCTCGGCCGCGAGGTAGAGGCGGCGCCCCAGGGGTTCGAGATCGTCCGGAGCCACCGGCACCACCTCACCCTCGGCCTCGGACTCGCCTCCGATGACATAGAGGTAGAACCGAGGTCCGTCGAGGATGATGTGCATGAGCCCATCACAATCCTCGCAGTACAGCTCGAACTCTCCATGGGCGAGAGCGAAGAGCCGCTCGCTCCAGACCGGCACGTCCTCGAAGGCCAGGATGGACTGGAGCAGGTCGAGAAAGTCGGACTCCCGGCCTTCGCCGCCGACCGCCTCCAGTGTCTCCTCGGCCAGCCGCAGCAGCTCCGCGATCTCGGCCGCGTGCTCGGCGCGGACGTCCCCCAGCCCGTGGTCCTGATGCGCACCGGCCACGATGCTCCCGGCCAGCGACAGGGGCCACAGCCGGTCGGCCGGTGCCCAGTCCCGCGCGAGCTCCGTCAGCCGGGGCAGCGCGGCGAAGCTCGCCGAGTAGACCGTCCCCTGGTGACAGATGGCCGACCACAGCTCCGTCCACACCTCCGCGTCCTCGTCCGGGACGAGCCGGTCGAGCATGCCGGGTACGTCGTCCGCGCGTCCGTAGGCGTGCCTCAGTTGCGTCCAGTCAGTCATGATCGAAATTCAAACAGCCCGCCTCCACGACCGAACGGCCTTCACGGACATTGGTGATGACAAGAAACCGCCCACCACCCCGAATTCGCTCGTGGAGTGCGGCACCATGCCGTGCGGGTCCGTTCAGTGGAACGGGGGGCTGTACTCGCAGCGGATATGTCATCAGTATTCGGTAATGGAAGACGGTCCGCTCGTGCGGTTCCCGGACGACCACGGGGCGGCGGTAGAGGCCGTCCCGGACCTGGTGAGGCTGGGGATCAGCCTCGTCAACGCCCATGACCTCGACGATTTCGGCCGGCTGTACATCGACGCGGTCGGGGGACTCGTCGCGGGGAGGGCCGCCTGCTACCTGGTCG
The DNA here is from genome assembly GCF_044326315.1 of Actinomadura sp. 9N407. Classification (NCBI taxonomy): domain Bacteria; kingdom Bacillati; phylum Actinomycetota; class Actinomycetes; order Streptosporangiales; family Thermomonosporaceae; genus Actinomadura; species Actinomadura sp. 9N407. The sequence continues at coordinate 54,218 of NZ_JBIRAW010000049.1, forward strand.
ACGCGGCGACCGAACGGCCCCGGCCGGTCAGCGCTCGCGGGGTCGGCACGGGGTACCTCCAGGCGTACGAACGGTTCGGCCGCGACCGCGACCCGGTGCACCGGGAGGCGCTGGCCCGGCGGCGCGCGGTCGCAGATCATCTGCTGATGCCCGCCGACCGGTGGACGGAGTTGCCGGTCTTCCGCGAGGTCTTCCGTCCGGCGGGCCTGGCCCGCCTCATGATGGTGCCGGTCCTGGCCGGCGACCGGCTGCTGGGCACGCTGAACTTCGGCCGCGACCGGTCGGCGCCGCCCTTCGACGCCCGGGAGCTGGCGGTGGCGGACACGCTCGCCGCGATCTTCGGGGTGGCGATCACCGGCTTCCAGGCCCGGCTCGTGGCGCAGCGCGAATCGGCCGCCGTCTGGGAACCGCTGGAACGCGGCCGCGATCCCCTGGTGCTGTTCGCCTCTGGGCTGCCGCCCCGTCCCAACGCGGCGGCCAGGCGGCTGCTGGCGGGGATCCGGGATGCGGCGCAGGCGCTGGCCGCACTAGGCGACACCCGGTACCTCGCAGGGACGGGGCCCGCGCGCCTGCCTGTCACCCAGGACGACGGCACTCCCGCGTCCCTCGCCGGTCACCCGCTGCAAGCGGGGAACGGGGAGCGCACGCGGATCTTCCGCCTGCGGCTGGACTCCGGCGCCGCTCCGGTCCGTCCGGGCAGCCTGGGCGCTCCGGGCGGTGCCGGCGCTCCGGGCGCGCCGGGCGGTTCCGATAGGGCGGCGGCGCTCGCCGGGCTTCCCGCACATGTGGCCGCGGCGCTGACCGGCCGGGAGGCGGACGTGGCCGCGCTGGCCGGTCAGGGCCTGCGCGACACCGAGATCGCGCAGGCCCTGCACATCAGCGTGTACACGGTGAAGCAGCACCTCAAGTCCGCGTACGGCAAGCTCGGCGTCCGGTCACGGGTGGAGCTGACCCGGCTGCTGGGCCCGCCCGCCGACGGCCCATCCGCCGACCCGCCGCCTGCCGACGGGGCGCCCGCCGACCGGCCGTCCTATCCGGCCGGACCGCCGGACACCGGGTCGCCGGACACCAGCCGGGCGTAGCCGCCCTGGTAGAAGACCAGAGGGCCGTGACCTCGCTCGACGCCGAGTGCCGTCACGCGTGCCGAGACGAACCAGTGGTCGCCGTAGCCGGTCACCTCGTCCAGCACGCAGTCGATCCAGGCGTGCACGCCGGCCAGGATCGGCGACCCGGACGGTGACCGGCGCCAGGTCACGCCCGCGAACCGGTCACCGTCCCTGGCCGCGAAGCGGGCCGACAGGTCCTGCTGGTCCTCGTCCAGGACGTTGACGCAGAACCGCCCGGCCGCCTCGATCGCGGGCCAGCTCCGCGAGGTCTTGGCCGGGAAGAAGCCGATCAGCGGCGGGTCGAGCGACACCGAGGTGAAGCTGCCGATCGCCAGCCCGTGCGGGACGCCGGCCGAGGAGGCCGTCACGACGACGACACCGGTCGGCAGGTGCCCCAGGACGCGGCGGAACGTCCCGTTGTCAGGCGGCTGATGCATGAATCCCTCCGCACGTCGCGGGTGGCTACTCGATGGACAGGGCCTACTGGATGGACGGGGACTACTCGACGGCCAGGCCGATGTGCTCGCTGTGGAACGGGTTGTCGATCACGGTGACCCAGCGGCCGTCGTCCAGGCGGCGCAGGACGTTGCCGTCGATGGCGACCATGCGGACCGGCTCGCCGTCCGGGCCGGTGCCCTCCAGCGTCCACCTGATGGACTCGAAGGCGATGTCGTCGGCCTCGATGAACTGCAGGCTCTCGAACCGCAGCGTGGGCTTGAGGTCGAGGAACGCCTGCAGCGCCTCGCGCAGGGCGGCCGTTCCCCGTACGGCCTCGCTGCCCGGCTGGGTGACGAAGACGGTCTGCGGGGACCAGATCTCCAGGGCGCGGTCGAGGTCTCCGGCGTTCATGGCCTCGACGAACGAGGCGTTGACCTGGTCGGCTCGGGTGACGGGCATCGTTTTCTCCTTGCTCTACGGGTGGGGTCGGGACGTACGGGTCAGGTCGTCGGGCGCATCGCGGAGGCGGTCCCGGCGGCGGCCATGGGGTCGGCGAGGGTCTCCTCCAGCGGGCGCAGCGAGGGCGCCTGCGCGGGGTCGAGGCCCATGCTGAGCAGTCCGACCATCTCGCCGCAGGCCAGCGAGTTGGGCGGCATGATCGGCGCGGTGGCGGCGTCGCGCAGCATCCGCTCGTACGCCTGGTTCTTGAACAGGGAGTTGAGGCCGCCCGCGACGGTCAGCCGCGTCGCGATCTCCTGGACGGCGCGGCCGACGGCGAGCTTGGCCCGCAGGAACCAGTGGAACGTCTCCAGGCTCGGCCCGTGGGCGTCGGCCTGCCACGCCGCCCGGTAGAGCATCAGCCGGGCACTTTCCAGCGCCACGACCGCCTCGCCGACAGCCGCGCTGACCGTCGGGTGGTACCCGATCTCCTGGGCGAACCCCTTGCCCTTGCGGGTGCCGAGGTGCTCGGCGGCCCAGTCGACCATGCCGGCGCCGACTCCGAGGTAGCAGGCGGTGTAGCCGCCGAAGGACCGGTGCGCGTTCTCGATGAGGAAGGCCGACAGGAAGTCCCCCGTCCGGTAGAGCACCAGGTCGTCGGGGACGAACGCGCCGTCGATGTCCACCTGGTTGCTGGCCGTGGCGCGCATGCCGTGGGTGTCCCAGACATCCTTGACGGTGATGCCGTCCTGCCGGGTCGGCAGCAGCATCCCGATGGCGGCGCGCGGGTCGGGCTCGTCCTCGGGATGGGCGTAGAAGTAGGCGTACTCGCTGGCCTCGAAGTACGAGGCGAACATCTTGCGGCCGCGCAGCCGGTAGCCGCCGTCCTCGCGTACGGCCCGTACCGTCGGCACGAACGTCGACGGCAGCAAACTGGACGAGGCGGGCTCGCTCAGCGGCGCGCACATCAGCGCGCCGTCCTCGATGGCCAGCGCGGCGACACGCTTCTTGGTGTCGTCAGGGATCGCGGCGCGCTCGGTGGTGGCGCTGGTGGCCACAACATGCATGTTGAAGCCGAGCGCCGTGGACGCGTCACCCCGGGCGAGCTCCTCGGCGGCGGCGATCCAGCCGACCGTACCGATTCCGGCGCCGCCGAACTCGCTGGGAATGCCGACGCCGAACAGGCCCGCGTCGCGGAGCAGGTCGATGTTCTCGGTGGCCACGGAACGGTCCGCGTCATGCCGGGCGGCCCGGGTCGCGAAGTCGGCGGCCAGTTCCCGGCACAGGCCGCGTACGCGTTCCTGTTCGGGGGTCAGGGTGAAGTCGAACGCCATGGGGTCTCCTCGCAATGCTGGAACGATGTCGATCGGTCAGCCGAACAGGGACATGCGCTCGGTCGTGAGCCGGGCGTTGACGACCTTGGTGCCGCTGTACTCGCGCAGCGTCTCGGCGCTCGTCTCGCGCCCGAAGCCGCTGTCCTTGAAGCCGCCCAGCGGCTGGCCCATGGGGGTCTCGAACCAGGTGTTGACCCAGACGATCCCGGCGTCCAGATCGCGGGCGACCCGGTGCGCCCGACCGAGATCCCGCGTCCACACGCCGGCGGCCAGTCCGTACCGTCCACCGTTGGCACGGGCGACGGCCTCGGCCTCCTCGCGCCAGGTCTGCACGACCACGACCGGCCCGAACAGCTCCTCCGAAGAGACCGTGGACCGTCCGGCCGGATCCAGCAGAACGGTCGGCGCCAGGTAGGAGCCCCCGGACAGCTCGCCGTCCAGGCGTACGGCGTCGCCCCCGGCCACCACCTCGGCGCCTTCGGTCTCACCCCGCCGCACCAGGCCGAGGATGCGGTCGCGATGCGCCCCGGAGATCACCGGACCGATCTGCGTCCCCCGGTCGAGCGCGTCCCCGACCTGGATACGGGAGACCACGCCGGTCAGCCGTTCCAGGAACTCCTCCGCGATGTCCTCGTGCACCAGCAGCCGGGACGACGCGAAGCACGCCTCACCATTGGCCGCGAACGCACCGGTCAGAGCGTCCGTCACGGCCGCGTCCAGATCGGCGTCCTGGCAGATCAGGAAGGCGGACTTGCCGCCGAGCTCCATCAGCGCCGGCGTGAGATTGGCGGCGGTGGCCGCCAGAACGCGCCGCCCGGTCTCGGTCCCTCCGGTGAACGTCACCTTGGCGATCCCCGGATGGGCGACCAGGGCCGCGCCGACCTCGGGCCCGTAGCCGGTCACCACGTTCACCACGCCCGGCGGCAGCAGGTCGCCCAGGGCCCGTACCAGCGTCACCGCACTCGGCGAGGCCAGCTCGGACGGCTTGACGACCACCGTGTTCCCCGCCGCCAGGGCGGGGGCCAGCTTGTTGGCCAGCGTGATCAGCGGCGAGTTCCACGGCGTCAGAGCCGCGATCACGCCCAGCGGCTCGCGGACGGTGTAGACGTGCGAGTCCCGGTCACCGGTCGCGATCTGCTCCCCGCCCAGACCCCGGACGAGCCCGGCGAAGTACCGGAAGATGTTCGCGGCCGTGGCCACGTCGAACATCCCCGCCTCCCGGACGGGACGCCCGTTCTCGGTCGGCAGCAGCAGGTCCCAGGACCCGGCCTCACGTTCGATCAGGTCGGCGACGGCCCCGAGCACCGCCTGCCGCTCGACGGGCGAGGAGTACCGCCAACTGGCGAACGCCCGCGTCGCCGCCTGGACGGCGGCGTCCACCTCGGCCGCGCCGGCCTGGGCGACCTCGGCCCAGCGGCGGCCGGTGCTGGGCTCGATCGCCTCGAAGCACGCCTCGGTCTCGACGGCCCGGCCGTCGATGATCAGCGGGTACGGCTCCTTGGGCACGAAGGCCCGACGCTCGACGACCGGGGTAGGGCCGTTCTCCGGATCTCCCACGACAACCCCTCTTCATCAGGCACGCCACCAGGTGGCACTGCCCGAATCCAAGGACACTCCAAGCGCAACGCCCATCCCTCATCCGAGGGACCACCCCTGCTCAAGCCCGGCGCGGTGTGGATCTAGGCGACGATGGCGGATATGCAGAAGACGGAACGGCCGACGCAGGTAATGGAACTGGCCGCCGGGCCGGTGGAATACCGGCTGGACGAACGCGGTTCGCGCACGGTGCTGATGCTGCACGGCGGCCACATGCGCGCCGGGATGCCCCTGGGCGAGGAGGTCTTCGCCGACGCCGGCTACACCGTCCTGGCAACCTCGCGCCCGGGCTACGGCCGTACGCCACTCGCGACCGGCACCTCACCGGCCGGATTCGCCGATGTGCTCGCCGAACTGTGCGGCAAGCTCGGCATCGACGCTCTCGCAGGCGCCGTGGGCCAGTCCGCAGGCGGCCCGAGCGCGGTGACTCTGGCCGCCCGCCACCCTGACCTGGTGGAACGCCTCATCCTGCAGAGCGCCGTCGGCCTGCTGCCCTGGCCCGACCGCCGCACCCGCATGGCCGCCGGCGTGGCCTTCAACCCGCGTACCGAACGGATGACCTGGGCGCTGATGCACACCTTGGTACGCCGCGCGCCCAACGTCGCCTTTCGCTTGCTGCTGCCGGACCTGACTTCACGCCCCGTCGCGGACCTGCTCGCAGGCCTCGACACCTCGCAGCGGGCGGCACTGCTGGACCTGTTCGGCCGGATGCGTTCGGGCGCGGGGTTCAGCAACGATGTGCGCACCATGGCCGTGGCCGACGACCGGACGGCCTCCCACGCGGCCAGGCTGCGCCAGCCCACCCTCGTGATCGCCACCCGCGACGACGGGTCGGTCTCGTACGATCACGCCCGGTCCCTGGCCGAGACCATCCCGAACGCCCGCCTGATCACCAGCGAGGCCCCCAGCCACATGATCTGGCTCGGCGACGACTATCCGGCCATCGCCGCCACCATCACCGACTTCCTGTCCGAGCCTCCATCTGGCGGCTGAGCTGGGATCTCTACTGCCTACCGGCCAATTCGACGAGGTCGCGGATCGCCTGGACGACGGCGTCGGACTCCTCGACCTGCACGTGCTGATGGGAGCCGCCGTCCAGTAGCCGCTGCTCGCCTCGCGGCACGGACGCGGCCATCGCCGCATGCATGGCCCGCAACCCCTCGTGCGCCTGCCGCATGACCTCGTCGGGCAGGATCTGTGCCCAGTACGGGTTGGCGCCACCGGCGGTGAGCACGATCAACGGGACGTCGGGCAGCCCGTCCGAGCGCCGCAGCTCGTCGTAGATGTCGGTCTCGAAGTTCGCCGTCTCCAGCATGCCCGTCCGCCACGAGGCCAGCTGGTAATCGATGAGCGCCTCGCGAACGGTCTCCGGCCACGGGGCGTAGATCTCCAGAAGCTGCGCGCGCGCCGATTGGATCTGCTCGCCGGTCAGGTCCGGCAGTTGCTCGAGAGCGGGCTTCGCCTGGTCGTTGAGCTCGGCGGCCTCGTCCGGCATGTAGTCGAGGATGTCCTCGTGTCCCGGGTCCAGCAGGAGCAATCCGGCCACATCCTCAGGATGAAGCTGCGCGAAGCGACGCGCATAGAACGCGCCCAACGAATGGCCGACTAGCAAGTACGGACCAGGCACGGCGGCGGCGTGCAGCAGGCTCCGTATCTCCTCGGCGACTTCGGCCGCGCCGCGAGGCAGCTCGACGGGATCGCTCCAACCCGTCCCCGCACGGTCGTACAGCACGCTCGTGGTGAACTCGGCGGCCCGGGCCTGAACGTCCAAGAAGTCCAAGCCGACGAGCCCGGCTCCAGGCAGGAACACCACACTCGGGCCTCCCGCGCCAGAACGGTGCAGCATCAGCCGCCGCCCGTCCACCTCGTACAGGCGGCCCAGCGGCGGCGTCCCTGTCTCCGGACGGTCCTCGGTCTGCATCAGCGCTCCTCTATTCGCAAGGTTGCGAACGTTAGCACATATGCGATCATTCACAGATGGACACCTTGGAGCTCCTCGCGCATCCCGTCCGGCTGCGCATCGTCCAGGCCATGTCGGGCGGACGGACCCTGACCACCTCGGAACTGGCCGACCGCATCCGCGACGTGCACAAGGCCACCGTGTACCGGCACGTCGGCCTGCTCGCCGACGGCGGCGTCCTGGAAGTGGAGGCGGAGCAGCGCGTACGCGGCGCGGTCGAACGCCGCTACCGGCTCCGCCGCGACCGAGCCGTGATCGACGCCGGCACGGTCGCGTCGATGTCGGCGGACGACCACCGCCGCGCGTTCGCCGCCGCCATGGCGGCCCTGCTCGCCGAGTTCAACGCCTACCTCGACCTCGACCACGCCGACCCGGTCACCGATCTCGTCGGTTACCGGCAGCACGTGCTCTGGCTGAGCCCCGACGAGCGCGCCGAGATGATCAGCGGGATGCGCGGTGCGATCGAGACCCAGCTAGCGAACGAGCCCGCACCGCACCGCACACCGCACCTGATCAGCCCGATCCTGTTCCCAACCGAGAACCCCGCACCCTGAACAACCCACCGCCCCCGCCCAGTCCGTTGACTCGTGGCGTGTTCGCCTGAAACGACATGGCCAGAGGCGAACACGCCACGAGTCAACGGAAGCGAGCGGCACGGCGAAGGCGCGTGGTCACCGCACTAGACGGGGCTCCGCTCCCCGGTCGCGACGATGCTCCAGTTGCCGACGTCGTTGTAGCCCGAGTCGTAAATGGCAGAGCCGTCGCCGGGCTTCAGGTCGTAGTGACGGAGATTACCGCCCCAGTAGCGCAGGATCCGGCCCAGCTCATCAACGGCCTTCCCGTCGAAGGCCGTCTCACCCATGTCGACTTCGAGAAGGAACTTCATCCCTCATCTCCTTCACGGTCCAGTTCATCGCCTTGCCTTCAATGCTCTCATTGAACTACCCAGTGAAGGTTACGAGGCGATATCGCTGGATGTACACGACGAAGGCAACGGAAAGTCTCAACAGCAGAACACCGCGTTGCCTCGTACCAGAGCAGGTCGTCGGCGCTGGTAGCGCTGATGAGGCGGCGCGCACTTCTTCCGACCACGGCGGAGAAGGCGTCTTGGGCAGATCCGGCTGCCGGGTAACCGGCGTGGATGAACTCAATTCCTGGGCATGAGGGCAGGCCGTCACCCAGAACACGCCCGAATTAGGAACACGGGCGCCGAACGGGTGAACTGAAACAGGTGACTACATGGGCCCCTTATCCAGACCAGCGCCGTGACCGCCCCCGGCAACGCTCTCCTCGTTGACTCGTGGCGTGTTCGCCTCTGGCGGCGTCCGTGGAAGCGAACACGCCACGAGTCAACGAGGGGGGCGCGGTCCGGGAGCAGGTGTGTGCGTAGGCGGTCACCGCATTAGAGGATCCGGCGGGGGCCGTTG
>NZ_JBIRAW010000005.1:0-368325 GCF_044326315.1 Actinomadura sp. 9N407
CCCGACCCGACCCCTGGACAGGGGAAAGGTGATGCGACCCCAGCGCGGCCGCCAGCGGCGAAGGGGAGCGCAACGAGGCGTGAACGACCGAGCCGCAAGCTCGACCGTTCACGGCCGAGAAGCTGACGTGGCTGTGACCGACGACACGATCGGAATCGGGGAGCTGGCCCGGCTCGCGGGCCTGCCGGTGCGTACGGTCCGCTTCTACTGCGATGAGGGGATCCTGGCCGTAGGGCGGAGTTCGGGCGGGCACCGGCGGTTCGACCCCGAGGCGGTGGAACGGCTGCGGCTGGTCCGGCGGCTGCGCGGGCTCGGTCTCGGGCTGCCGGCGATCACCCGCGTGCTGACCGGTGAGCGCGGGCTCGGCGAGGCCATCGCCGCCGAACGCGCCGCGCTGGACGTCGAGCTGGCCGATCTCGCCTGGCGGCGCGCGTCGCTGCGGGCGCTGGAGTCGGCCGCCGCTCCCGCCGAGCGCGCCGCCCGCCTGGAGTTGCTGGCCGCGGTCGAGCATGGCCGATCCGCGCGCGAGGCGGTCGCGGCGTTCTGGCGCGGCCTGATGGTGGCCCCGCTGCCGGCGGAGATGATCGACGCCTTCGTCGACGGCGTCGTCCCCGAGCCGCCGGCCGATCCCACCCCGGCCCAGGTCGTCGCGTACGCCGAGATGGTCGCCCTGACCTCCGACCGGGCGCTCCGCGGTCGGCTGCGAGCCCGGGGCAGGGTCAACGCCACGCTGATCGCCGACGAGCCGACCCTGCTGGAAGGCACCGCCGACGCCTGCGCGATGGCGGCACCCGACGTCCTCGCGGGGACGGTCCCGCGTCCCGGCCCGGCGCTCGACCGGCTGGTCGAGACCCATGCGCTGGTACGGGGCGGGCGCGACACCCCCGAGTTCCGCCGGGACCTGCTCCAGCAGATCTCCTTCGAGGCCGAGCCCGGCGTTGCCCGCTACTGGGGGCTGGTGGAGGAGGTGACCGGCGAGCCTGACACGCTGGGAGCCACTCACACCTGGCTGCTTCAGGCCCTCGCGACCTCGATCTGAGGTCCTCACGGCCCCGGATCCGCGCCCCCACGGCCCAGGTCCGTGGGCCTCGCGACCTGGGGCCGGCACCGGAATAGAACGTCCGGCCCCCGGGTTCCGGTACGATAGTTGAAACTTCTACTAATAGGGGGACGGCGTGCAGTTCGGAATCTTCACCGTCGGCGATGTCACCACGGACCCGACGAACGGCCGCACGCCGTCGGAGGCGGAGCGGATCAAGGCGATGGTGGCCATCGCGCAGAAGGCCGAGGAGGTGGGCCTGGACGTCTTCGCCACCGGCGAGCACCACAATCCGCCGTTCGTGCCCTCGTCGCCGACCACCATGCTCGGCTACATCGCCGCCCGGACCGAGCGGCTGATCCTGTCGACCTCGACGACGCTGATCACCACCAACGACCCGGTGAAGATCGCCGAGGACTACGCGATGCTGCAGCACCTGGCCGACGGCCGGGTCGACCTGATGATGGGGCGCGGCAACACCGGGCCGGTCTACCCCTGGTTCGGCAAGGACATCCGCGACGGCATCCCGCTCGCCATCGAGAACTACCACCTGCTGCACAAGCTGTGGCGCGAGGACGTCGTCGACTGGGAGGGCAAGTACCGCACGCCGCTGCAGTCGTTCACCTCGACGCCCCGCCCGCTGGACGGCGTCCCGCCGTTCGTGTGGCACGGCTCCATCCGCAGCCCGCAGATCGCCGAGCAGGCCGCCTACTACGGCGACGGCTTCTTCGCCAACAACATCTTCTGGCCGAAGGAGCACTTCAGCCGGCTGATCGAGCTGTACCGGCGGCGGTACGAGCACTACGGCCACGGCCAGGCCGACCAGGCCATCGTCGGGCTCGGCGGGCAGGCGTTCATGCGCAAGAACTCCCAGGACGCGGTGAACGAGTTCCGCCCGTACTTCGACAACGCCCCCGTCTACGGGCACGGGCCGTCCCTGGAGGAGTTCACCGAGGAGACGCCGCTCACCGTCGGCAGCCCGCAGCAGGTCATCGACAGCACGCTGGCCTTCCGCGACTCGTTCGGCGACTACCAGCGGCAGCTGTTCCTGATGGACCACGCCGGGCTGCCCCTCAAGACCGTCCTGGAGCAGCTGGACCTCCTGGGCGAAGAGGTCGTCCCCGTCCTCCGCAAGGAGTTCGAGGCCCTGCGTCCCGCCCACGTCCCCGCTACCGCGCCGACCCACTCCCAGCTGCGCAAGGAGGCCGTCCGATGACCGACCGCACCCTCGCCGTGATCTCGGCGGGACTGGGCCAGCCGTCCTCCAGCCGCCTGCTGGCGGACCGGCTGGCCGACGCCACCACCGCATCGCTGCCTGCTGAGGTCATCACGATCGAGCTGCGCGACCACGCTCACGACCTGGCGAGCAACCTGGTCACCGGCTTCGCGCCCGAGTCCCTGCGCCGGGCCATCGACGCCGTGACCGGTGCCGACGGCGTGATCGCGGTGACGCCGATCTTCAACGCCTCGTACAGCGGCCTGTTCAAGACCTTCTTCGACGTGCTCGACAAGGAGGCCCTGGAGGGCAAGTCCGTCCTGATCGGCGCCACGGGCGGCACCGCCCGCCACTCGCTGGCCCTGGACTTCGCCGTACGGCCGATGCTGGCGTACCTGCGGGCCCAGGTCGTCCCGACCGCCGTGTACGCGGCCACCGAGGACTGGGCGAGCCCCGGCGACCTCACCGACCGCGTCGCCCAGGCGGCCGGCGAACTCGCCGCCGCCATCGACGCCCGCCCGCAGGCCGTACGGGAGGACCCCTACGCCGACCCGGTGACCTCGTTCGAGGACCTCCTCGCCGGCTGAGCCGACACGAGCGCCGACGCCGGACCCGCGAACCGGCGTCGCTCGCGTTCAGGCCGAGGAAGGGACGAGCCGGACGGACGCGTCGAGAAGCTCGCTGAGCGAGCTCCGGTGCCGTCCCCGACGAAGCAGGGCATGAGGTCGCGGATGACCTTCGTGGGCAGCCCGGCGGCCAGCAGGGTACGGATGCGGGCGACCGTCGCCGGGGCATCGGCGCCGTAGTGGCGGTGCCCTCCGTCACTGCGCCGGGAGCTCACATAGGTGTCACATTCTAACGTTGTCCTCATGAACGCGACGACGGTACAAGCGCCCATTTCCCTCTACGGAATCCTCCGGCCCATGCCCGAGCGTGCCGAGGAGGTCAAGCGACTCCTTTCTTCTCTGGTGGAGCCCACCCGGCAGGAGGAGGGGAACCTGCAGTACCACCTCCATGAGCACGACGACGGCCGGCTGTTCCTGTACGAGATCTGGCGCTCCCAGGAAGACCTCGACCGGCACAACGAATATCCGCCGCTGCGCGCCTTCCTCGACAATCTGCTGGACTATCTCGAGGAAATGCCGGAGGGATATTTCAACACGATGACGAGTGCCTATCCGGTCTGAACGCAGGCTGAGCGCACAGGTAGGGGCGGGCGAGCGCCAGGGCCAGGACGGTCAGGCCCATTCCGGCATACACCGGGGCCAGGTGCGGGAGGTCGGTGTAGCCGATCCCCGAGTGCACCACCACCGGCGGAACGAATCCGGCGACCGCCGACAGCGCCAGCGACCACCAGACCCAGGCCTCGCCTCGGCGCCAGCCCCAGGCGCTCAGCAGCGTGATCGCCGCGGCGGCGGCCATCAGCGCGCCGCCGAACCCGGCCCGGTCGTGCGCGATGAACGGCAGCAGGCCGGGGCTCGCGGCGCGCAGCTCGCCGGGGGTGGTGCCGAGGAAGGCCAGGTCGCTGGGGACGAACACGTGCGTGAGCCCGACGACGGACACCACCGCGCCGCCGGCGAGGAGCCCCAGCCCAGTGACGATCATGAGGAGCTGCCCCAGCAGCGCCCTGCGCCGCTGGGGCTCGGGGCCCTCGGCCAGGGACGTCCAGCGCGGGCGGTCGGGGGACCGGCGGGTGGCGAGGACGAACATCGGGACGAGCACGATCGTGACCGCCGTGTGCAGCGGCTCCACGAAGCCGAATCCCAGGAAGTAGAGCAGGGTCGGGAACCCGATGCACCCGGAGACCAGGTAGGCCTTGCGTGCCCACGGCCATCCACGGCGGATGCCGCCGGCGGCCAGCCCGGTGTAGAGCACCCCGATCGCCACCACCGTCGCGGCCATCGTGATCCTGTCGTGCTGCAGGAAATGCACCAGGTGCTGGTTGGTGCCGTGCAGCCGGTCTCGGTCCAGGCCGAGGAAGGCGCGGTCGTACCAGAGCAGGACCGGGCCGAGCGTGATGGCGGCCGCGCCCAGACCGGCGACGATCATCCCGAGCCCCGCGCACACCCCCCACCACCAGGCGGGCCACCGCCGCGGATCGCGGCCCACTTCGCGCAGCCGTGGCGCCGGGGACGTCGGCGTGGCCGCCTCGGCCACCCGCTGGAACCAGCCGGGCCCCGCTTCCACCAGTGCCGCCGGGGTCGCCAGGACGGCCTTGCCGGGATCTGCCAGCGCCTCCAGCGCATCGCCGATGGAAGGGCCGGACAGCCGGACGATCTCCGTGTCGTCGAACAGCACCGCGTCCACGTGAGCGGCGACGGCCTCCGCCACCACGGGGTCATCTGTCCGTACGAGCACGAGGCACCGCCGGCCCGCGGCGGCGTCCCGTACCAGGACGGCATCGTCCCGGCCGACGGGTGCGACCATGATCAGCCCGGCCCCCTGCGTGGGCAGTGCCCGTACGGCGTCGCGCGCCACCGCCGGCGGTACGATCGCGCCCAGCCGGGTGGCCACGCCGATACCGGCGACGGCTCCGGCCAGCGCCGCCGGAGGCGCGGTGTGACCGAACGTTCCCGTGATGATCCGGCGCCCGCCGGGCAGCGAGACCAGCGTCGCCAGCGCCCGCAGGGCGGCCCGCCGCGATCGGCTTGCGCCGAGCAGGGCGGCGGCGGGTCTTCGGAGCGGATGGTACGTCCAGTCGGGCATCAGGGGCGCCAGTCCAGGACGGGGGCCATGGCTCTCAGGTTCGCGGAGTTCGGGGCCAGCCTGGCGGCGAGATCGCGGGCCATCGCGGCGGGCGGCCAGGCCCATTGGCCGACGGCACCCAGCCGGGCGGACCGCCGTACGAGGCGCTGGGTCCTGGCGCGGCGCAACCGGTCGTAGCCGGCGAGGGCCGAGCCGATGTCCGGAGTCCGGCCGAGGCATGAGGCGAGAACGACGGCGTCCTCCAGCGCTTGGGCGGCGCCCTGCCCCAGAGTGGGCGTCATCGCGTGGGCGGCGTCGCCGAGCAGCGCCACCCGGCCGCTGACGAAACCGGGCAGGGGCGGCAGATCGTGGATGTCATGCCGCAGAACGCCGTCCTCCGCGACGGCGTCCAGCAAGGCCGGGATCGGGTCGGCCCAGTGCCCGAACCGGCGGCGGACCTCGGTCCATTCACCGTCCGGGGCGGCGCCGCCTGCGGGCACCGAGGCGGTGCCGAAGCAGTAGACCCGGTTCCCCGGCATCGAGGCGAAGCCGAACACCTCCCCCCGGCCCCAGGTCACGCCGCCACTGGTGAGCGACCTGGGCAGCGGTGCCGTGATCATGCGCCAGGCGGTGTAGCCGGCGTACCGGAGCGGCCTGGCCGCCGGCCACACCAGCCCGCGGACGGTGCTGTGCACCCCGTCGGCCCCGATCAGCAGGTCGGCGCGCAGGCTCCCGCCCTCGTGCTCGGCCACGACCGCGTCGCCGTCATCGCGTACCCCGGTGATCGTGGTCGCCGGCAGCAGCGCCTCCGCCGGCAGTTCCCCGGCCAGGGCGCGCACCAGGTCGGCGCGGTGCAGCACGATCAGCGGCGACCCGAACCGCCGTTCGATCTCGGCGTTGTCGGCCCGCGCCAGCCAGCGGCCCGTACGGTCGCGGACCCCGCCGCCGGCCTCGACCGCGCCCAGTTCCCTGACCCGGCCGTCCAGACCCAGCGCCGCGAGGGCCCGCAGCGCGTTGGGCCACAGGGACAGGCCGGCGCCGATCTCGGTGAACGCCGGGGCCCGTTCGCAGACCTCCACCCGCCACCCCTGCCGGTGCAGGGCCACGCCCGTGGCCAGCCCACCGATCCCGCCTCCGACGATCACCGCGGTACGCGCTGCCATCACGCCCCTTTTCGCAGAGCCGGCGACGCCTGTGGGCGCCGACGCCGCCAGGCTCTCACGGGGTCGCGTCCGCCCGTCCGGCGGGGGAAAGCGGCCGCGCGGGCGTATTGACCTCCAGATATATTTCGAATAGGAATATGTCGTTCAGTCATAGGAGGTCGCGTGGTCCGGTTGGGCATGATGGCGCCGTTCGTGGACGGCCTGATCACCTCGGGCGGGTTCCTGCGGGACTTCGCCGGGACGCTCGAGGAGTGCGGGGTCGAGTCGGTCTGGACGGTCGAGCACGTGGTGGTCGCCGAGGACTACGAGACCCTCTACCCGTACTCCCGGAACGGCCGGATGCCCGGACCGCCCGAGGGCATCCCGATGCCCGACCCGCTCGACACCATCGCCTACCTCGCGGGGGCGACGAGGACACTGCGGTTCGGGACGGCCATGGTCGTCGCGCCGCTGCACAGCCCGGTCGTGCTGGCCAAGCGCGCCGCCACGATCGACCGGCACTCCGGCGGCCGGCTGATGCTCGGCCTGGGCATCGGCTGGCAGAAGGAGGAGTACGCCGCGATCGGCGTCCCGTACGCCAAGCGCGGCGCGCGCCTCGACGAGTGCGTCGGCGCCATGCGCGCCCTCTGGTCGCAGGAGCCCGCGACGTTCCACGGCGAGCACGTGTCGTTCGAGCGGGTGCACTGCCGCCCGCGACCCGAGTCGGGCGCGGTCCCGATCGTCCTGGGCGGCAACAGCGAGGCCGCGGTGCGGCGCGCGGGCCGTACCGGCGACGGCTGGTTCCCGTACACGATCGGCCCCCGCGACTTCGCCGCCCGCGCGGACCTGCTGCGCGAGACCGCCGCCGCCCACGGCAGGGACCCCGGCGCCGTCGAGATCACCGCCTGGCCGGGCAGCCACGACCCGTCCCGCCAGAACGACCTCGCCCGGGAGTACGTGTCCGCCGGCGCGTCCCGCCTGGTGATCGCGCCGCGCGTCAGAACGGACGATGCACGGACCTTGGACGCCGTGCGCGAACAGGTCACCCGCTACCGGGACGACGTCCTGGAGAAGCTGTGACCGAGGTCAACGTGCTCGAAACGATCGTGCTCCCCGCGGACGAGGAGGGACGCTGGCTGGAACGCTGGCGGGAGGACTACCTGCCCGCCGCCCGCTCGCGCGGCCTCCGCCACGAACGTACGTGGAGATCCCACGAAGGCCCCGACACGATCGCCCTGCACATCCTGTGGTGGCTGAGCAGTCCGTACGACTTCTACGCCATGCGGACCGCCGCCGGTAGGGACCCTTCCGTCGCGGAGTTCTGGGCCGCCACCGACACCGTCGCCCGTACCCGTGAACGGCGCGTCATGGCGGTGGAGCGGTGACCCGCTGGACGGCACTCGCCCCGCCCGGAGCCACGGTCCCCGGCTCGGGCGGGCCCGATCTTCCCGGCAGCATCCGCGGCCTGGGAACGAGCTGGGACTTCAGCGCCGAGCAGGCCCCGTCCCTCGCGCCGGGCGTCGACGCCGTCGCGCTGGCACCGATTGCGTCCGGTCATGTTCCGCTGCGCGGCGCCAGGGTGAAGCGGACCCTGCTCCTGACCGTTCATGAGGGCACGCCCCAGGCGGTCGTGGAACGGTTCGAGAACGACCTGCTGGCGATGCCCGTCCACATCGGCACCATCCGGTCATGGGCGCTCAGCCGCGTCGACCAACAGCTGAGCCCGTCCGCCTGGACCCACGCGTGGGAGCAGGAGTACGACGACGAGGACGGGCTCGGCCCCTACCTGCTCCACCCGTACCACTGGACGTACATCGACCGGTGGTTCGACCCCGAGTCACCGGGCTCGATCGTCCACCCGCAGCCCGCCCACGTCCTCCGCTGGGCCACGGAACCGGTTATTGGAGGAAGCACCCCGGTCGTCGGCCCGTAGGC
This sequence comes from Actinomadura sp. 9N407, assembly GCF_044326315.1. Lineage (NCBI taxonomy): Bacteria > Bacillati > Actinomycetota > Actinomycetes > Streptosporangiales > Thermomonosporaceae > Actinomadura > Actinomadura sp. 9N407. Next base: position 8,018 of record NZ_JBIRAW010000005.1, read on the forward strand.
GTCCGCCACTCCTACCGGCCGTGTTTGATCTGGCCGATCAGGCGGGTGAACTGCCCGGCGGTCAGGCTGAGGTATCCGCTCTCCGGGGCCTTGGAGTCCCTGACCCCAACACCACGGGGGAGACGGCCCACCTCCACACACACTTTGTCGTCGCCTACGGCACTGCGGGAACTCTTCCGCCACTTCACGTTCACGGGTATCGCTCCAGGTACTGCTTGATGATGTCGCATGAGGCATCCTCAGAGGCTGCCTTCGCGCCGATACGATCGAATCTATCCCGTAGTGCCCTGATTTCGCTTGGTGATTCGATCAGGCGCCCGCCACTCTGCGCGCCCGCGTAGGCAACGTCACGACTCTCCAAGCTGATGACCTGGAAGAATCCCTCAACGCCCGGGTGAATCCCGGACGAGAACGGCACGATGCGCAGGCTGACGTGAGGGAGATCCATTGCGGTGAGCAGATGTCGAAGCTGGCGCTTCATGGCTTCATTATCCCCGACCGGCCGCGCGAGCACGGCTTCATCGAGCACGACCCAGATGTCGGGTGGCGTCTCTCTGCCGAGGATGAGTCGCTTGCGTGCGAGGTGTTCGGCGAGTTCGGCCCCGTGGTCGCTGTGACTGCTACTCCGCATGTAGGCAGTTGTGCACTCGTCCGTCTGTAGATGCAGCGGGATGCCGCCTCCATGAAAGATCCTGATCGCGAGCGACTGGGTTTCGTACTGGCTGTACTGGTGGAACCACTCGGGGTCGTGTGCCATGCGGGCGTACCAGAGGAGGAGTTGGAAGAGCATTCCGGTGCCGTACTTCTTGTCCAGCATCCGCATCTGATCGTCGTGTGGGCGCTGCCTGCCTGCTTCCATGTTGCAGACGGTCGAGCGCGCCGCGTTGATGATTTGTCCGCATTGTGTCAGTGAGAGCCCCTCCTTCTCGCGCCAGTAGCGCATGTAGAAGGCGAGGAAGTGCCACATCGAGATCGTGGGGTCGAGGGGGTCGCGGACGATCGGCATCGGTCCTCCACTGTTTCGCGTTTCGGCGGGGAATTGGAGCGTAGAACACACTCGCGAATCTTGATGTCAGAAACGGAGACTGTGTCGATGGAGCGACATTAGTGGTACCCCGGCCAGGTGCCTCGTCCGGTCTGCGTGAGGCTGTTTTTGATTTCTCGCGAAACGCTGATTCGTCGAACGCTCGGGTGTCGTTCGCGGGGGCGTCAGGTGGCATTCTTGGGGGATGTCTTCTTCGTCGGGGTTTGTACCGCCGCTGAGCCTCCTGTTCGAGGACGAGTGCACGGAAGGGCCGCGCGCGGCGGGCGGGGAGGATTCCCGGGTACGGGAGCTGCTCGGAAGGTGGAGCCGGGACGAGCCGCTCGAGGAACGGCTGGGGATCGTTCTGGAGGCCGGAGACCTGCTGCGTGGCTGCTCGGCGGCCGTACTTCCTGAGGTGCTGATCTGGCTCCGGGACCTGCGGGGGCATTGGGATCCTCAGGTGAGGCTGGCGGCGGGGATGGCCATGGCGCGGGGCGTCGACGCCGAGCAACCCGGAATGGCACTGGAGGTTCTGAACGGGGCGGCGGACCTGGAGATCTGGCGGGAAGTCCCGTGGGTGGGGGCCATGCCGGAGGAGTTGGTCGAGCATCTCGGCGGTACGAGCGCGGCGGTGGTCAGGTGGGTGGCCGACGAATGCGATGTCGGAACTCGTACCGAGTTGTGTGTGACGCTGGCCGGGCATTCGGACGAGGACCGGCGGGCCGGTGCCGTTCAGGTGGCGGGCAAGCTGGTCGGGTGCCGGCGGTCACCGGTCGTCAGGCTGATGCCCGTTCTGGAGGAATGGACGCTGGACCCAGGTGCCGTGACACGTAGGTATGCGACGCATCTCCTCGCTGCGCTGGGTGGAGATGCTTCATTGCTCGCCGAGAGGCTGCACGATTCAGAACCGTGGGTGCGGGATATCGCTGCCTGGGGGTTGGCGAGGCAGGAGGATCCGCGATGCCTGTCTCATTTGGGCGAACGGCTGGACGCCTATGGCACTGCCACGAGTTACAGCACTGGTACTCCTTACGGATATTCGACGGCCTTGCCTTCCCTGGTCGAGGTCCTCGGGCGGCTGGAAGCGCATGCCCCGGTGCTTCTTCCTCTGATACGGGAGAGGCTGCGGCGGCCCGATGACCGGATGGCGCCCTCGCTCGCCACGGTCGTGGGGGAGTGGGGAGAAGCGGCGGCCGAGGCGGAGCCGGAGCTTCTTGGACTGCTGGGGACGGAGGCGCATCTCGCGGCGGTCAAGGCTCTCGCGCGGATCGGGTCGGCAGCGGCCGTTCCCGTTCTGGAACGGATGATGCGGCGTCCTCCCGGCCGCCCGACGGAATGGGAGAGCCGATGGTCGCGGCTCGTGGTGGCCTGGGCCTATTGGAAACTGGCAGGTGATCCAGGGCCTGTTCTCGAGGAGTTGGACGCCGCTTTCCAGGGGCGGTACGGGCAGGCTCTGTGGCCCTATTTCGAAGATCTCGGGCCCCTTGCCGCCGTCCATGCCCCCAGGCTTCGGGACCTTCTGGAACGGCGGGACGCGTACACGCGAGTCGGGGCGGCCTCGTCGCTCCACCGGATCACCGGTGATGCCGCAGAAGTGTTCCCGACCTTGTGGGAGGTCGCGTATCCGCTCGCGACGGGCTCGTTCCAGCCGGTGCGGTGGGAGGCGCTGCGGCGGATCGCCCGGAGCGGCATGGTGCCGGACAGGATCCGGCCCGTCCTCGCGGAACTGGCCGGTACGGACCGGCGGCTTCGCTGCCACGGGGGATGGCGGGCCGTCGACGAGGACCGCGAGCACCGGGAGCTGATCGCGGGGATGCTCGCCTGACCGCAACCTGGGTTGCCAGTATGGCAACGATGGGGTGGAATGGTCGGTATGGACGAGTCAGCGGGATCAGCCGTGGTGGGCGAGGTACTGGCCAAGGTCGGGCCCCGGCTGCGGGAGCTTCGGACCAAGCGCGGGGTGACGCTGCAGGACCTGTCGGACGTCACCGGCATCTCCAAGAGCACGCTGTCGCGGCTGGAGTCGGGCGGGCGGCGGGCGACGCTGGAGTTGCTGCTGCCGATCGCACGGGCCCATCAGGTGCCGCTGGACGAGCTGGTCGGTGCCCCCGAGGTGGGGGATCCGCGGGTACGGCTCGCGCCGAGGGAACTGGGCGGGATGACCGCGATCCCGCTGACCCGGCGTCCGGGCGGGGTGCAGGCGTACAAGATGATCATCGAGCCGGGGCGGGACCGCCCCGAGCAGCGGACGCATGAGGGGCACGAGTGGCTCTACGTCCTGAACGGGCGGCTGCGGCTGCTGCTCGCCGAGCATGACCTGGTGCTGAAGCCGGGGGAGGCCGCCGAGTTCGACACGCGGCTTCCGCACTGGTTCGGGGCCGCCGATGACGAGCCGGTCGAGATCCTCAGCCTGTTCGGGCGGCAGGGCGAGCGGATGCACGTACGGGCCAGGCCGCGCAGCGCGAAACAGGACTAAACGGCGGCGTCGAGGTTGGTCGTGACCTTGGACAGCAGGGCGTGCAGGGTGCGCATCTCTTCGAGTTCGAGCCCGGTGGCGTCCAGGATCCGTACGGGGACGCGGGTGGCGCGGTCCTTCAGGGCGGCGCCGGACGGGGTGAGGTGGACCGAGACCGAGCGCTCGTCCTGGCGGTCGCGGCGGCGCTCGACCAGGCCGGCGGTCTCCAGGCGCTTGATCAGCGGGGACAGGGTGCCGGAGTCGAGCCGCAGGCGGGTGCCGAGTTCCTTGACCGTGAGGCCGTCGGACTCCCAGAGCGCCAGCATGGCCAGGTACTGCGGGTAGGTGAGCCCGAGGTCCCGCAGCTCCGACCGGTACAGCGCGTCGAACGCCCGCGAGGTCGCGTGCAGGGCGAAGCAGACCTGGTGGTCGAGCTTCAGCGGGTCGTCCATGCCCTCGAGTCTACGACCGGCCGGTTGCCCGCAACTCACAGTTCCGCGCCGACCCGGGCCGCGATCTCGCGGAGCCAGATGTGGGCCGCGTCGTGGGTGTGCGCGGGGTGCCACCACAGGGCCTCCTGTACGGGGACGGCCTCGAACGGGCAGGGCAGGGCGCGTACGGGCACGACGCCGGCGAGGAGCCGGGCGAGGCGGTCCTGGATGAGGGCGACGCGGCGGGTTCCGGCGATCAGGAACGGCAGCAGCTGGAAGCTGTCGACCGAGACCTCCACCCGGGGCTCGATGCCGATCATGCTGAGCTGGTGGGCGGCGGGCGCGTCGTAGGTGCGCTGGTAGGTGACCCACGGCAGCTCCGCCAGGAGGTCCAGCGTGAGGGCGTCGCCGACCTCGGGGTTGTCGTCGGCGACCAGGCACATCCAGCGGTCGGTGAACAGCTCCACGGACGGGTAGCCGCTGATGATCCCGTGCGGCATCAGCAGGCCGTCGACGGCGCCGAGCAGCAGGTCGGTGCTCTCGCCGATATCCGCCGGGACCTGGCGGAAGCGGATCCGCACGCCGGGCGCCTCGGCGTGCGCGGCGCGGGCCAGGGCGGCACCGAAGGCGGCCACGCCGTAGTCGGAGGTCAGGATCGTGAACTCGCGGCTGTCCCGGGCGGGATCGAATTCGGCCTGGCTGCTGAAGATCCGTTCCAGCAGCTCGCAGGCGGTCGGCACCCGGCCGAGCAGGGCGGTGCCGAGCGGGGTGAGGTGGTAGCCGCTGCCGCTGCGGGTCAGCAGCTCGTCGCCGAAGTGGCGGCGCAGCCGGGCGAGCGCGGCGCTCATCGCGGGCTGGCTCAGGCCGATCCGGCGGCCCGCCCGCGTGACGTTGCGCTCCTCCAGCAGGGCCTGCAGGGCGACCAGGAGGTTGAGGTCCAGGCTGGCCAGGTTCATCGGCATCCATCGGGTGAATGGTCGGCATCAGACATATCTATTTCCCAAATCTCTCGCGCGCCGCCATGTTAGTCACAACACACCTGAAAGGAACATCGTGTCGGCCTCACTCTTCGCCATCGGTACGTTCTCCGCCTCCGGAGCGCCCTTCCCCGGCCTGGTCGTCGGGGATCGCGTCCTGGAGCTCCCCGGCGGGACGGTCCGTACCCTCCTGGATGACTGGGAACGGACGCTGCCCCGGCTCGTGGAGCTGGCGGGAAGCGCTACCGGCTGGCAGCCCCTGGAGGGCCTGAACGTGCATGCCCCGGTCGAGCCGCGGCAGGTCTTCCAGTCCGGGGCCAACTACCGGCGGCACGTGATCGACCTGGTGGTGGCCCATCGGGAGCCGGACGATCCGCGCAGCGAGGAGCAGGCGCGCGCCGACGCGGCCGAGATGATGGACCGCCGGGCCGCCGAGGACCTGCCGTACGTGTTCACCGGCCTGCCGTCGGCGATCACCGGCCCGTACGACGACGTGGTGCTCCCGTCCTGGGCCGCCAAGCCGGACTGGGAGCTGGAGCTGGCCGCGGTGATCGGCCGCGAGGCGTACCAGGTGAGCCGTGAGGACGCGCTGGACCATGTCGCCGGCTACACGATCGCCAACGACCTGACGGCCCGCGAGGCGGTGTTCCGGCGGGACATGCCCGAGATCGGGTCGGACTGGCTGCGCAGCAAGAACGCGCCGGGCTTCACGCCGGTGGGCCCGTACATCGTGCCGGCGGGGTTCGTGGACGATCCGTCCGACCTGCGGCTGACGCTCAGCCTGAACGGCGAGGTCAAGCAGGACGAGTCGAGCAAGGACATGATCTTCGACGTCGCCCGGCTCGTCTCCTACATCTCCGGGTTCGCCCGGCTGCTGCCCGGCGACCTGGTCCTGACCGGAAGCCCGGCGGGCAACGGGATGCACTGGGGACGGCTGCTGCGCGACGGCGACGTGATGGAGTCGACGATCACCGGCCTGGGCACCCAGCGCACCCGCTGCGTCGCGGAAGGGGCCGCGTGATGGCGCTCGACCGTACCGATCCCGAGGCCGAGGTCGCGGCGGCCGCCAAGGCGTGCTCCAACTGGGGACGCTGGGGCCAGGACGACGTGCTCGGCACTTTGAACTTCCTCACCGAGGCCAAGCGCCTCGAAGGCGCCGCGCTGATCCGGCGGGGAGAGAGCTTCTCGCTGTCGCTGCCGTTCGACATGAACGGGCCGCAGAAGGGCTGGCGGCGCCGTACCAACCCGGTCCACACGATGCTCGACACCGGCACCGACGCCGCGCTGGGCAACCAGGGCTTCCCGCACGGGATCGGCGGAGCCGACGACGTGATCGCCATGCCGCTGCAGTGCTCCACGCAGTGGGATGGGCTGGGCCACATCTTCGACCACGGACTGGCCTGGAACGGCCGCCGCGCGGAGGAGGTCGTCACGTCCGAGGGTGACCTGGTCACCGGGATCGAGCACATGGCCGCCCCGATCGCGGGGCGCGGGGTGCTGCTGGACGTCGGGCGCGCGATCGGCGAGGACGGGGAGCTGCCCGACGGGTTCGCGATCACCGCGGAGCATCTGGACGCGACCGCCGAGGCCCAGGGCGTCGCGGTCGGGCGCGGCGACCTCGTCCTGGTCCGGACCGGGCAGCTGGCCCGGGCCCGGCGCGGGGACGGCTGGGGCGACTACGCGGGCGGTCCGGCGCCGGGCCTCTCGTTCACCTCGGCCGGCTGGCTGCACCGGAGCGAGATCGCCGGGATCGCCACCGACACCTGGGGCTTCGAGGTGCGGCCGAACGAGTTCGAGCACGCCTTCCAGCCGCTGCACCAGGTCGCCATCCCGCACATCGGGCTGCTGATCGGCGAGATGTGGGACCTGGACGCGCTCGCCGCCGACTGCGCCGCCGACGGCCGGTACGAGTTCTGGCTCACCGCCGCCCCGCTGCCCGTGACCGGCGCCGTCGGCTCCCCGGTCAACCCCATCGCGGTCAAGTGACCCCCGGCCACGTGACCCCCAGCCAGAAGGAGCCGGTCATGCCCCCCAACACCCGCCGCGTCCTCATCGTCGGAGGCGGCCTGTCCGGGAACGGTCTCACGGTGCTGCTCCGCCGCGCCGGGATCGAGGTGGATCTGGTGGAGATCCGGCCGGACTGGAACGTCGTCTCTGGATCCGGCATCACCCTGCAGGGCAACGCGCTGCGCGTGCTGCGCGAGATCGGTGTCTGGGACGACGTCGAGGCGCACGGCTACGGCTTCGGCTCCCTCGGCCTGATCGCTCCGGACGGCACCGTGCTGCACGCCATGGAGGACCTGCCCACCGGAGGCGACGACCTGCCCGCGACGGCCGGGATGCGCCGTCCGGACCTGCAGCGCGCCATGGCCGACGCCGTCCGCGCGTCCGGCCCGCCCGCGCGGCTCGGCGTGACCGTCGAGTCGATCGACGAGGCGAGCGGCGAGGTCGCCTTCAGCGACGGGACGAGCGGCCGCTACGACCTGATCGTGGCGGCGGACGGGGTGCATTCGGCCGTACGGGAGATGATCGGCGTTCCCGACCGGCCCGTGCCCACCGGCATGGGCATCTGGCGGACGACCGCGCCGAGGCCGGACGAGGTGACCCGCACGGACCTGGCCTACGGCGGTCCTTGCTACATCGCCGGTTACTGCCCGACCAGCGAGACCACCCTGTACGCGTACCTGGTCGAGCCCAACCGCGACCGGTCCGCGCTCGACCCGGCGTCCTACGCCGACGAGATGCGCGGGCTGGCCGAGGGGTACGGCGGGGCGTGGAAGCAGATCCGCGAGTCCATCACCGACCCGGCGCAGGTGAACTACACGTGGTTCACCCAGCTGCTGGTGGAGGGCCCCTGGCACAGCGGACGGGTCGTCCTGGCGGGCGACTCCGCCCATGCCTGCCCGCCCACGCTCGCCCAGGGCGCGGCGATGTCGCTGGAGGACGTCCTCGTCCTCGCCGAGCTGCTCACCACGCGCGACACCTGGGACGACGCGCTGCTGACCGAGTACCGCGACCGGCGGATGCCGCGCGTGCGGATGGTCGTCGACGCCTCGGTCCAGCTCGGGCAGTGGCTGATGGACGGCGATCGCGACGCGGACGTGGGCGGCCTGATGGGCCGCACGATGGGCGTGCTGCGGGAGCTGCCGTGACCCCGGCGATCGACGTGCACGCCCACGTCCTGCTCCTCGCGGTCGAGCAGGCGGTGGAGGGCGCGCCCGGGCTCGCGGCGGCCCGCGAACTGGACGCGCGCCGCAACGGGCCCGAGGCACTGGAGACCAGCGGAGCGATGATCCGCGAGCGCTTCCCGAAGCTGGTGGACGTCAAGGCCCGCCTTGCGGCGATGGACGAGGCGGGCGTGGACGTCCAGCTGGTCAGCCCGTCCCCGTCGCACTACCACTACTGGGCCGGCGAGGACCTGGCCCGTACGGTCTGGGAGCTGGCCAACACCGGGACGGCCGAGCACTGCGCGCAGGCGCCCGAGCGGCTGTACGGGCTCGGCCTCGTCCCGCTCCAGCATCCCGCGCTCGTGGTCGAGGCCCTCGAGCACGCCATGGACCAGGGCCTCCGCGGCGTCGAGATCTCCAGCCACGCCCCCGGGCTCGAACTGTCGGACCCGGCGTACGAGCCGTTCTGGACCAGGGCCGAGGAGCTGGGCGCGCTGGTCTTCCTGCATCCGTTCGGGTGCACGCTGGACGAGCGCCTGGACCGCTGGTACCTGTCCAACACCGTCGGCCAGCCCGCCGAGAACGCGGTCGCGCTGTCGCACCTGATCTTCTCCGGAGTGCTCGACCGGCATCCCGGATTGAAGATCATCGCGGCGCACGGCGGCGGCTACCTGCCCACCCACATCGGCCGTTCCGACCATGCCTGGCGGGCCCGTACCGACACCCGGGGCTGCGCCCATCCGCCCAGCTCGTACCTGCGGCGGCTCTGGTTCGACTCGCTCGTGCACGATCCCGCCGTGCTGCGGCACCTGATCGCCGCCGCCGGGCCAGGCCGGGTCCTGCTCGGCTCGGACTACCCGTTCGACATGGGCACCGGCGACCCGCTCGGCGCGCTGCGCGACGCGGGGCTGCCCGAACCCGAATTCCTCGCCATCGCCGGCGGCAACGCCGCAGCGCTCCTGAACCTCTCGCTCCCGATCACCGAGGAGGAATGAACGTGATCACCCATCTCAGGCACGTCGACCTCGCCGTGCCCGACTTCGACAAGCAGCTCGACTTCTACTCCGGCGTCTGGGGCCTCACCAAGGTCGCCGACGACGGCGGCATCGCGTTCATGGCCGCCGAGGGGTCGCCCGAGCAGTACGTCGTCCGGTTGCGCAGGGCCGAGGAGAAGCGGCTCGACCTGGTCTCCTACGGCGCCGCTTCCCCCGAGGACGTCGACGCCCTGGCCGCCCGCCTCGGTACCGAGGGCGTCGAGCTGGTCGGCGAGCCCGGCGAGCTGACCACGCCCGGCGGCGGCTACGGCTTCCGGTTCTTCGACGTCGACGGCCGTACCGTCGAGGTCTCCGCCAACGTCGGGACCCGCGAGCACCGCAAGATCGAGGAACGCGAGTCGATCCCCGTCCGGCTCTCGCACGTGGTGCTCAACTCCCCGGACCTGAACAAGACCCGGGAGTGGTACGAGCGGCACCTCGGCTTCCGGCTCTCCGACACCCTCTCCCACCCCGCGATGGGGGAGATGATGCACTTCATGCGGATCAACTCCTGGCACCACAGCATGGCCATCGCCCGGGGCCCGCACACGTCGCTGCACCACGTCTCGTTCGAGATGCGCGGCCTGGACGAGTACATGCGGGGGACCGGACGGCTGCTGCAGGCCGGGGTCAAGAAGGTCTGGGGGCCGGGCCGCCATCTGGCCGGCGACAACACCTTCTCCTACTTCCTCGACCCGCACGGCAACACGGTCGAGTACACGACCGAGCTGGAGACGGTCGACGAGGACACCTGGCATCCCCAGGTGTACGACTTCACCCAGCCCGGGGTCAGCGACCAGTGGGGCACCGCCAACCCGATGAACGAGCTGGTCGCCAAGGAGTCGTTCAACGACCCCGACCGCGGCTGCTTCGTCGCGCCGCCGGTCTGAGGGGTCTGGAATGCGATTCGCCACGTACGAGCATCAGGGCGAGGTCCGTACCGGCCTGCTCGACGGCGAGGTCCTGCGCCCGCTGCCCGTCTCGCTGCTGGAGCACCTGCGGGCCGGCGGGGAGGCCCGCCCGGAGCCGGGGGAGGGGGTCCCGCTCGGCGAGGCCAGGCTGCTCGCGCCGCTGGAGCCGCCGACCGTACGGGACTTCGTCACCTTCGAGGAGCATGTGGAGGGGGTCCGCCGCAGCGTCCAGGGCGAGGCCGGCGTCCCGGACGCCTGGTACGACGCCCCGACCTTCTACTTCTCCAACCCGTACGGGATCATCGGCCCGTACGACGACGTCCCCGTACCGCCGGGCTGCGAGGTCCTGGACTTCGAGCTGGAGATCGCCGTCGTGATCGGCCGCGCGGGCCGCGACCTCACCCCCGAGCAGGCCCGCGAGCACATCGCCGGATTCACGATCCTCGGCGACTGGTCCGCCCGTGACCTGCAGGGACGCGAGATGCAGGTCGGCCTCGGCCCCTGCAAGGGCAAGGACACGGCCACCACGCTGGGGCCCTGGCTGGTGACGCCGGACGAGCTGGAGCCGTACCGCGACGCCGACGGCTTCCTGCGGCTGGGGCTCGCCGCCGCGGTCAACGGCGAGGTCGTCGGCACGGACCTGCTGTCCAACATGAGCTGGACGTTCGAGGAGATGGTCTCCTACGCCTCGCGCGGGACATGGGTCCGGCCGGGTGACGTCCTCGGCTCCGGGACGTGCGGCAACGGCGGCTGCCTGTCGGAGCTGTGGGGCGTGCGAGGCGTCCGGAACCCGCCGCCGCTCAAGATCGGCGACACGGTGACGCTCACCGCCGAGGGCATCGGCTCGACGTCCGGCACGATCGTCGCGGGCGCCGAGCCGGTCCCGCTCCCGTCCGGGCGGAAGCGTCCCCGAGACCGTCCCGGGGCTAATGTGTCGGCGTGAGCCTCCCCGCCGCGATGCGCGACGCCCGCCTGACCGACCTCGACGAGCGCGGGCTGATGCCCCTCGCCCAGGCCCGTGACCTCCTCGCCCGGACGCGGGTATTCCGGCGGGGCGAGGGGGAGATGGTCGACGGCAGGTTCGTCCTGGAATCGGACCGCGCCTGGGCGGCGCTGCTGAGCCTCGCGGACGCGGCCGAGTTCGTGCCGGTGGCGAGCCGCCTGGCGTGGGAGGCCGATCCGCGCGGGAGGGACAACCTCGCGCTGTACGAGCGGTACGGCGACGGCGTCCTGCCCTGGATCGCCACCCGCGTGGACGGCGAGGGCGTCCTGCACGACAAGCCCTGGTGCGTGCTGCCCTGCCTGTTCGCGTCCGGGTCGGCCGAGGCGTTCGGGATCGCGGCGTCGATCAGGGACGGCGGCGAGGTCCTGTGGCAGTGGATCAGCCGGCATCCGGAGATCGGCTACCGGCTGCTGGCCGAGCGCGCGTCCGAGGACGGGGTCGCCGCGGCGATCCGCACGCTGCACCGGATCGATCCGCGCGGCACCGCCCACCGCCTCGACGCGGACGTCCTGGACGGGCTGGGCCTGGTCACTCCGCCGGTGCCGGACGCCGTCCGGGCGGCGCTCGACGCCGCTCCCCGCGTGGAGGCCGGCCCCAGCACACCGCTGGCGATGGCCGAGCTGGACGAGTGCTTCGAGGACTACCAGTACCCGATGTGGGACAACGCCAATGACTTCTGCGCGGCGATGCGGATGACGGGCTTCATCACCCCGGGCGGCGTGGACGGCCTGGTGTTCCAGTCCCTGACCACCGGGCTGGGGGAGGACGACGTCCGGATCGAGTTCCACCGGTTCGGCTTCGGCGACGCGTTCGGATGGCTGCTCGGGATCCGCCACGAGATCATGGACGAGGAGACCGCCGCGCGGATCGTGGCGACCAGGACCGCCGGCGGGCGGCCGCTCCGCCCGCTGCCCGCGTTCGGTGACGCGTTCGGCCCGCTCGAGGTGCACATGCTCACGCTCGATCTCGACGAGGCGTTCCTGTCCGGCGAGCGGCTGAAGGACGTCCTGGAACTGCCCGAGGCCGCCGCGCCGCTGTTCGTCCTGGACGAGTGGACGATGCCGGAGACGGACGAGCCGGCGAGCGGCGCGGAGGACCTCGTCCTGGCCGTCGAGGCCCTCCGCGAGCGCCGCGCGATCACGGCCGCGCTGAACCCCCGGCCCCGCGAGGACTACCTGCGCGAACGCATCGCTGTGCTCGGCGGCTGGGGTGCCTCCTGGTGATCAGGGCCCGTGACCAGGACCCGTGATCAAGGCCCGTGATCAAGGACCCGTGATCAGGGCGTCCAGAACGGGTCGCGGCCCGTCCGGCCGATGAGCCGGTCGAGCGCCGGGGCCCCGGCGGGGACGGGGACGGCCGGACCGAACAGGCCGTTGCCGGGCTCGGGGTCCTCCGGGGTCTGGGAGACGAACTCCAGGCAGGCCTCGGCCTCCTCCCCGGACACGCTGTAGGGGCGGTCCAGGGCACGGGCGATGTCCCAGCCGTGGACGAGCACCTCGTCCAGGGCCACCAGGCCCGCGACCTCGCCGGGCAGATCGACGCCGCCGGCCTTGGTCATGCCCTCCCAGGCGGCCGGATCGCGCCACGCCTGGGCGAGCGCCTCCAGCCGCCGGGGGATTCGCTCGCGCCAGTCGTCGCCCAGGTCGGCGTTCTGCACCGAGGGGGGCGGGCCGGACTCGATCTCGGGGCTCTTCTCGGCGGCCCAGGTGAAGGCCTGCGACAGCCCGTCCACATGGAAGATCAGCTCGGTGAGCGACATCTTCTCGCACGGGGTCGGCGCGTCGAGCAGATCGTCGGGAACGGCGGCGATCAGGGCGGCCGTCCGCCGGGCGGCCGGGGTGAGGTCGATCATGGTCGGCTCCTTCGGGACACCGGGGTCAGGGTGCACGTGAAGGAACAGACCCGGCGGCGACCGCAAACTCATCGCCGGACGTCTCGCGGTCCTGGTCCCGGCCGGGGTCCTGCTCTCGTGCCCGGCCCTGGGCCTGGACGTGGGCCTCGGCCTTGGCGCGCCTCGCCGTGATCACCCGCCGCCCCATCCGCTGCGTCGGCAGCTCGATGTACCGGTGCGCCACGGCGCCGGTGACCAGCACGGCGGCGGTCAGGACGGCCAGCCAGAGCAGCCGTACCGGCACCGAGATCCGGGCCGGCTCGCCGACGAGCCGCCAGACGATCTGCACCACCGGCGAGTGCAGCAGGTAGACCGAGTAGCTGATCACGCCCAGCCAGGCCAGGAAGCGCGGGAACCGGCGGTTCCGCAGCACCATGCCGACCAGGAACGTCACCCAGGCCGCCGCGACGGCCGCCGGCCATCCCCAGACGCCGGTCGCCCCGTACGGCAGCCGGTCCGCGGTGATCGCCAGGTAGGCGCCGCCCGCGACGGACAGCACCGGGACCAGCGCGATCGCCGCGATGGCCGGCCACCGCGACGACTGCCCCTGCTGGATGCGGTAGATGCCCGAGCCGGCGAACATCGTGGCGATGATGGCCAGGCTCTCCAGCCCGCCGATGCGGTTGTTGAGCGTGACCAGGCCCAGTGCCAGCACGGCCAGCGCGAGCACGCCGCAGCGCCGGGCGGTCCGGTTGCCGCTCATCACCGCCACCAGGCCGCCGGCCATCAGCAGCGCGGCCGCCGCGATCGTGCCCTCCCTGGCGTGGGAGGCCAGCAGCGTCACGGGCAGCAGCGCCCCGAAGACGGCGGCGGCCACGGCCAGCAGCACGGCCGTCAGCGCGCTGGCCCGGTGTACGCCCGCGACGAACATGGCCGTGACGAGCAGGTAGAACACCATCTCGTACGACAGCGTCCAGAAGACGTTGACCGCGTTGGGGACCCCGAGCAGGTCCTGCAGCATGGTCAGATGCGCCAGTGCCGAGGTCCATGGCTTGGCGGTGAGATCGCCCGGGGGATCCCAGCTGACCTTGGCCAGGCCGATGCCGACGCCGACCACGGCCGCGAAGGCCCACAGCGGGTACAGCCGGAACATCCGGCCGATCCAGAACTCGCGGACGCTGCCGCGCCGCTCGAGCGAGGCGGGGATGATGTAGCCGCTGACGATGAAGAAGACGAAGACGCCGTACCGGCCGAAGTCGAACCACGGGCTGACGCCCTTGCGGACCTCGGGGAACAGCACGTCCAGCGAGTGCTCGAAGACCACGACCAGGGCGGCCAGGCCGCGCAGGGCGTCCAGCCATTGGAGCCGCCTGCCGCCCCCGGCGGGCGACGATGGCGCCGGTCTCGTCGGCGCCGCCGGTGCGCGCGCGTCCGGGTTCTTGGTGGGAGCGGTGGCGGGAGGCGTAGTGCTGGCGGGCATCCGGGCCACCCTAGGGGATGACCCTGGGTGCTTCCTCTCGCCCACCTGAACGGTTCCTGAACGCCGCTCCCCGCCGATTCTGGAATAACGTTCGGTAATCTGGGGGCCGGAGGTGGCGATGACGCGCAAGGCGGGTGGCCGCTCGGGCGAGGGCTCCTGGCAGTGGAGCCGTACGGCCGAGACGCGCCGGGGGATGCTGCGGGCGGCGCGCGAGGTGTTCATCGAACGGGGCTTCGCCGAGTCCAGTGTGGCCGACGTCGTGGAGCGCGCCGGCTCCAGCGTCGGCAGCCTCTACCACCACTTCGGCGGCAAGAGCGAGCTGTTCCTGGCGCTGTGGGACGACCACCACAACGAGTACGAGAGCAACGCGGCCAGCGCCGTCGCCAAGGCCAGGGCCGCCGGCGAGGACGACCCGCTGGAGCTGTTCGTGCACGGGGCGCGGGCGTTCCTGCGGGGATCTTGGGAGCGCCGCCACCTCGTCCGGCTCTTCATGGACGGCGACGCCCCGCCCGGCTTCGAGCTGGTGCGCCGGACCCGCGGCCGCGACTGGATCCGGCAGAACGCCGTGCTGCTCGGCGCGGGCACCGGCCCCGAGGACCGGGTGATCGTCACCATGCTCACCTCGATCATCGGCGAGGCGGGCCGGGAGGTCGCCGCCTGCGAGACCGCCGAGGAGGCCGCCGTCGTCGCCGACACGGCCCTGCGCCTGATCCGCCGGCTGAACCCCCTCGACATGGAGGCCTAGCCGGAGGCGCCCGTCCGGGAACGGGAACCGCCGGCCTCGCACATGGCAGCGCAACGAGACCGGCGGCCGGCCGGAGAGACCGTGTTCCCCTGTTCCGTGTTCCCTGTGTTCCCTGTGTTCCGTGCACGTCCCCATAACGTGCACGGACCTTCATGCAGGTAGGTGTCGTCCTCACCGACTGCGAGCGCTTTAAACAAGATGGACGCCGTGGATGACCGGCATCGCCATCTTTTAGGTGATGTTTCGGGTCGGTGGGCCGGGTAGGGCCGATCGCATGAAGGCACTCACCTGGCACGGCAAGCGCGATGTGCGCGTGGAATCGGTGCCCGATCCGGCGATCAAGGAACCCACCGACGCGGTGATCCGCGTCACCAGCAGCGGGGTCTGCGGTTCCGACCTGCATCTGTACGAGGTGCTCGGGCCGTTCATGACCGAGGGCGACATCCTCGGACACGAGCCCATGGGGATCGTCGAGGAGGTCGGCCCGGCGGTGTCGCACATCCGCCCCGGGGACCGGGTGGTGATCCCGTTCAACATCTCCTGCGGGCACTGCCACATGTGCGATCGCCGCCTGTACGCGCAGTGCGAGACCACGCAGGTGCGCGACGAGGGGATGGGCGCCGCGCTGTTCGGCTACACCCGGCTGTACGGCCAGGTGCCGGGGGGCCAGGCCGAGTACCTGCGGGTGCCGCAGGCGCAGTTCGGGCCGATCAAGGTGCCCGAGGGGCCACCGGACGACCGGTTCCTCTACCTGTCGGACGTGCTGCCCACCTCCTGGCAGGGCGTGGAGTTCGCCGACATCCCCGACGGCGGCAGCGTGACCGTGCTGGGGCTGGGACCGATCGGGCAGATGATCGCGCGGATCGCCCTCCACCGCGGCTACCGGGTCATCGGGGTGGATCCGGTGCCGGAACGGGTGGAGACCGCGCGCCGGCACGGCATCGAGGTCATCGACGAGACGGCGGTGGGGGACCCCGCGGAGGCCGTCCGCGAGATGACCGGCGGACGCGGCACGGACTCGGTCATCGAGGCGGTGGGCATGGAGGCCCACGGCTCGCCGGGCGCCAAGATCGCGCACACCCTCACCGGGCTGCTGCCGGACCGGGCCGCGGCCCCGCTGATGGCGCGGGTCGGGGTGGACCGGATGGCCGCGCTGCTCCAGGCGATCGAGATCGTCCGCCGCGGGGGCACGATCTCGGTCATCGGGGTGTACGGCGGGATGACCGATCCGCTGCCGATGCTGCGGATGTTCGACAAGGGGATCACGCTGCGGATGGGGCAGGCGCACGTCAAGCGCTGGATCGACGACCTGATGCCGCTGCTCACCGGGGACGGCGATCCGCTCGGCGTGGACGGCCTGGCCACCCACCACCTGCCGCTGGCCGAGGCCGCGCACGGCTACGAGATCTTCCAGAAGAAGCGGGACGGCGCCCTCAAGGTGGTCCTGAACCCCTGAACCCCCTGAAACCCTGAGCGGCGGGCGGATCCGAGCCGCCGGTGGTCCTCCCGGATGTCCGAAAAGAGGCTGCCGGGATGGAACCGCGTTCCGGGGGTAACGGGGCCGCATGCGCTCAGCGATCCTGGACATCGGCTCCAACTCCGCCCATTTGAAGATCGTCGATCTGGAGCCGGGGGAGCCGGCCCGCGACGTCCGCTCCGTCAAGCGGCCGACCCGGCTGGCCGAGTCGCTCCGGCGGGACGGCCGGCTCGGACCGGCGGCGGCCGGCCGGCTGGGCGCGTCGGTGGCCGAGGCGTTGGCCGTGGCCCGTGCCGAGGGCGCCCAGGAGCTGATCGCCTTCGCCACCTCCGCGCTGCGCGACGCGGTCAACCGCGGTGAGATCGTCGCCGGGCTGGCAGCCCGTACGGGGGTGGAGCCGGCGTTCCTGTCCGGCGAGGACGAGGCGCGGCTGACGTTCCTGGCCGCCCGGGGCTGGTACGGATGGTCCGGTGGGCCGCTGCTGCTGGCCGACATCGGCGGCGGCTCGCTGGAGATCGCGACCGGGGAGGGCGCCGAACCGGACCTCGCGATGTCCCTGCCGCTGGGCGCCGGGCGCCTCACCCGCGACCATCTGCCCGGTGACCCGCCCGGGCGCAAGGACGTCAAGCGGCTGCGCGGGTTCGTCCGCGAGCGGCTGGCCGAGTGCCTGCCCCGGGGACCGTACGATCCGGGACCGGAACCGGCCCGGGCGATCGCCACCTCCAAGATCTTCACGCAGCTGGCCAAGCTGAACCGGCGCAAGGACGCCGACGGCAACCGGATCCTGCGGCGCAAGGATCTGCGCGCGCAGATCCCGCGCCTGGCCGGGATGACCGCCGCCCAACGGACCAGGCTGAAGGGCGTCTCGGCATCGCGCGCCCCGCAGATCCTGGCCGGTGCCGTGGTCGCCGAGGCGGTGATGGGCCATCTGGGCCTGAAGCGGCTGGAGATCTGCCCGTGGGCGCTGCGGGAGGGCATCGCGCTGCGCCGGATCCAGCATCTGGACGGGCTGGGCCCGCACAGTGACGACATCGCCCACCTGCTGCGGACCCTGCCCGAAGGGCGTGCGCGGCTCCAGGCGGTCGCCGGCCAGTCATCGGCCTGACAACGTTCTGACGAATAAGGCTCAGCCGGCTGATAGGCAGCGCCCCGGCGCCGTTTTACTGTCCGCTCATGCGAACCCGGCCGACCGTCGCCGTCACCGCGTCCGTCGTCTCCGCCGCCTTTCTCGCCGTCGTTCCGGCAGGGGCCGCGCGGCCCGCCACGGTGTGCGGGGACGTCGCCGAACGCCCCTGGTGCCGGACCTCCCTGCCGCCCGACCGTCGCGCGGCGCTGGTGCTCGCCGCGATGACCCTGGACGAGAAGGCGGACCTGATGGGCGGGGACGAGTTCCTCGGCCAGATCACCTCGGGCTGGGACGGGAACGCCCGCGCGGGCACGCTCAACGGGATCGCGCGGCTCGGCATCCCGGGCCTGCGGCTCAGCGGCGGCGACGCGGGCGTACGGCAGGGGCAGGCGACCGCGCTGCCCGCGCCGATCGCGCTCGGAGCGAGCTTCGACACCGGGGCGGCCCGCCGGCACGGCGCGCTGGTCGGCGACGAGACCCGGCGCAAGGGCAGCGAGGTCACGCTCGGGCCCGCGCTGGACCTGGTGCGCAACCCGCGGTTCGGGCGCTCGTTCGAGCAGTACGGCGAGGACCCGCGGCTGATCTCCGGGATCGGCACGGCGTGGATCAGGGCGGCGCAGGCCGAGGGCGTCATGGCCTCGGCCAAGCACTACACCGCGTACAACCAGGAGGCCGAGCGCTACACCATCGACGCGGTCGTGGGCGGACGGGCGCTGCGCGAGATCTACCTGCCGCCGTTCGAGGCGGCCGTCCGGGACGCCGGCGTGGCCACGGTCATGTGCGCGTACAACAAGGTCAACGGCGCCTGGGCGTGCGAGAACGAGACGCTGCTGAGCCGCATTCTGCGCGACGACTGGGGCTTTCGCGGCCTGGTCGTGTCGGACTGGATGACGCAGCTGTCGGGCACCGCGCCCCCCGCCCGTGCCGGGATGGACCTGGAGATGCCGGTCGGTGCGCGGTTCAACCCGTGGTTCCTCAAGGCCGAGATCGCGGCGGGCCGGCTGGACCGGACGACCGTGGACGCGCGGGTCCGGGCGATCCTGCGCACGATGTTCGCGTTCGGTGTCTTCGACCGGCCGCCGTACCCGAACGCCCCCGCCACCATCGACGTGCCCGCCCACCTCGGCACCGCCCGCGAGCTGGCCGAGGAGGGCATCACGCTGATGAAGAACGACGGCGTGCTGCCCCTGCGGGACCCCGGGCCGGGCCGGGCCTCGTCGATCGCGGTCATCGGCTCGGCCGCCGACGCGTACGTGAGCGGCGGCGGATCGTCCCAGGTCCTGGCGCGCTCACCGGTGACGCCCCTGCAGGGCATCCGGGAGCGCGCCGGCCGGAGCGGCGTCCAGGTGCGGTACGACAACGGGACCGATCACGCCCGCGCGGCCGCGGCGGCCCGGGACGCGGACGTGGCCGTCGTGGTCGCCGCCGACGCCCGTACCGAGTTCGCCGACCAGTGGTGCCTGACCCTGAGCTGCGGTGACGCGCTGCGCGGTGACCAGGACGGCCTGATCTCGGCGGTGGCGAAGGCCAATCCCCGGACCGTGGTCGTCCTGGAGAACGGCGGCCCCGTCCTGACCCCGTGGGCGGACCAGGTCGAGGGGATCGTGGAGGCCTGGTACCCGGGCGAGCAGGGCGGCCACGCGATCGCCCGGGTGCTCTTCGGCGACACCGACCCCGGCGGGCGCTCGCCGGTCACGTTCCCGGTCGCCGAGAAGGACGCCCCGGCGGCGGGCGGAGCCGCGCAGTATCCCGGCGAGAACGGCAAGGTCCATTACTCCGAAGGCGTCCTGGTGGGATATCGCCATTACGACGCGCGCGGGATCTCACCGCGCTTCGCCTTCGGTCATGGCCTGTCTTACACGACGTTCTCGTACGGTGATCTGGCCGTACGGCGCGACCGTGTCGAGATCACGGTGACCAATACCGGAGACCGGTACGGCACGGCGGTCCCGCAGCTCTATCTGGGGCTTCCCGGGACGCCCGAGGCACCCCAGCCGCCCAAGCAGCTCAAGGGCTTCGACAAAGTGAAACTGAACCCGGGGGAGAGCCGCCGGGTCGTCATGCCGCTGAACGAGCGGGCGCTGTCGTACTGGGACGAGCGTGCCGGGGCGTGGCGGGTGGCTCCCGGGTGCGTGTCGGTCATGGTCGGCGCGTCGTCGAGGGACATCGCGGCGACGTCCCGCCTCTGCCCTTGATGACACCGCCTGATGGCATGGGTGCCTTATGACATGGGAGTGCGGACGTCGTCCAGCATGCGCCTGCTCAAGCGCAGCAGTTCCTTCTGCGGATCCCACAGCCCGGGCCCATCGGTCCCTGGGCTTCGATGGGGGGCCTCCAGCCGCTTCTGCATCCCGTCGGCCTCCTCCAGCGAACCGGCGTCGGCGAGCTCGGGGAGCTTGCGTATGAGCTCGGCGACGCAGCGCATCAGGTGGGCGTACTCGCCACGGAACGTCGGGTCGTACCGGGTCGTGTCGTCCTCCAGATCGTTGGCCTCGCGCAGCGTGCCCGCGATCGAGCGCAGGTTCGCCGTGGCCTGGTCCAGCGCGTTCAGGAGGCGGGGGGCCGGCCAGGGGCCGGACGCCTCCTGCCACCGGGCCCGGTAGCCGCGCAGCCGCGCCCGCGGATTGGCCCGCAGGCTCTCGCGGCCGTGGTCATAGGCCCGGTGCGCCTGGTCCTGGGTACCGAGCAGCTGCCGTTCGTGCTCGCGCCAGTGCGACCACCAGCCGTCCTCCTCCGTCACGGCCTCGGCCAGCCGCGCCGTCGCGTCCGAGAGGGTGTCCCGCATCCCCAGCAGCGCGTTCTCGGCCCGGCTGAGCCGCACCGGCGGGAAGACGACGGCGCTGATCGAGAGCCCCACCACCAGCCCGACCGCCACGTCCGCCAGCCGGGGCAGCACGTACGACACCACCTCGTGCCCGCCCACCAGCAGTGCGAACAGCGCCGTGAACGCGACCTGCGAGGCCTGGTCGCCGAACCACTTCCACTCCGAGACCACCAGCGCCACGACCAGCACGGCCGCGATGCCCAGCGCGTTGGGCCCGATGAGGAGGCCGACCGGTATCGCCAGCAGCCCGCCGGCCAGGAACCCCGCCGCGTACCCGAGGCTCTCGCGCAGCGAGCGCGCGATCGTGGGATAGACGCCGAGCAGCGCGGCCAGCGGGGCGAAGTACGGCTGCTGGTGATCCAGCAGCCAGCGCGCCGCCAGCCAGGCCAGGACCGAGGCCGCGACGGCCTTGACCGTGATCTCCGCGCGCTCCTGCCAGTACGCCTTCCTGCCGCGTACCGCGTGCAGGGTGCCGGTCATCCCCCTCGTCCTGTCCACGGGACAGTCATGTCCACGCGACGGCAAAGCACTCGTACCCGCACGTCCAGGCATGAATTCCATGCTGCGGAATTCAGTGGGTGAGCTATTGCACAGTGTGGAAGGCATGCATAGGTTCGCAGCACTCGGCCATACGGCCGTGACGCAGCACCAGGTTACGAGGGGAGGTCCCGTGTCCGATGTCGCCCGAAGCCGGCCGCTCACCTGGCGCCGGCTTCCCGCCCGCGGCCGGAAGGATCTGGCGCTCAAGATCGCGGGCGTGGCGGTGACGCTGGTCCTGGCGGAGGCGGTCACCCGTGGCGGGCTGCTGCCGTCGCGCTGGTTCCCGCCGGCCGGCGAGATCTACGTGGAGTTCGGGAAGCTGGCCGGGGGCCGCCCGCTCTGGGTGGAGATCGGCCGCACCCTGTCGGGCTGGGCGGCCGGGCTCGCGCTGGGCACCGCTCTGGCGGTACCCGCCGGGATGGTGCTCGGATCGAGCCGGACCGCCTACCGGCTGGCCCGGGTCGCGATCGAGTTCTGCCGCCCGGTACCGCCGGTCGCGCTGATCCCGCTCGCCGTGCTGGTGTACGGCACCGGCCTGCAGACCAAGATCTTCCTGGTCGCGTTCGCGGTCTTCTGGCCGCTGCTGTTCCAGACCGTGTACGGCGTCCAGGACGTCGACCCGGTGGCCAAGGACACCGCCCGCGCGTACGGCCTGGGCACCCTGGCCAGGTTCCGGACGGTCGTGCTGCCGAGCGCCACCCCCTACATCGCGACCGGGCTCCGGATCTCGTCCTCGATCGCGCTGATCCTGGCCGTCACCGAGGAACTGGTGGTCGGCACGCCCGGTCTCGGCCGGGCGATCATCGTGGCGCAGTCGGCCGGCGACCCGACCCGGATGTACGCGCTGATCATCGTGACCGGACTGCTGGGCTGGGCGCTGAACGCGGCCTTCCAGTCCGCGGAGCGCCGGGTGCTGCGCTGGCATCCCGCGCAGCGGCTGGAGGAGGCCCGATGACGCGCCCGATGGCCCTGAAGCCCCAGGCGACCCGGCAGATCGTCCGGCGGCTCGGCGCGCTCGTGCTCTCGCTGGCGGTCCCGGCCGCCGCCGTCGCGGCGTTCTGGATCTGGTCGGAACGGGCGGGCAGTTTCTTCTTCCCGCCCGCCTCGGAGATCGCCCGCTACTTCGGCGAGCTGTGGCTGTTCGACCGGGTGGCCGCCGACGTGCTGCCGAGCCTGGCCCGGATGTTCGCCGGGTACGGCATCGCCGCCGTCCTGGGCGTGGCCGTGGGCACCGCCCTCGGCCTGTCCCGCACGCTGCGTACCGCCACCGATCCGGTGGTGCAGTTCCTGCGGGCGCTGCCGCCGCCCGCGCTCATCCCGTTCGCGCTGCTGCTGTTCGGCGCGGGCGACGCTTCGAAGGTGTTCATCATCGCGCTCGGCACGGTCTGGCCGATCCTGCTCAACACCGTGGACGGGGTCAGGGGCGTGGAGCCGCAGCAACTGGAGGCGGCCCGCTCCTACCAGATCCCGGCCCGCGCCCGGCTGGTACGGATCGTGCTGCCGGCGGCGAGCCCGCGGATCTTCGCGGGCCTGCGCACCAGCCTGTCCATCGCGATCATCCTGATGGTCGTCTCGGAGATGGTCGCCAGCGACAACGGCGTCGGCTACTTCGTCCTGGAGTCGCAGCGCTCGTTCGCGATCCCGGAGATGTGGACCGGGATCGTCCTGCTGGGCGTGCTGGGCTACCTGCTCAACCGGCTCTTCCTCGCGGTGGAGTCACGCGTGCTGTTCTGGCACCGAGGTCTGAAGGGGAACACCGATGCTTGAGGTCTCCGGGCTGCGCAAGGTACACGGCGCCGACCCGTCCGGGCGGCCCGCCGTGGCCGACCTGTCGTTCGAGGTCGGCGAGCGCGAGTTCGTCAGCGTGCTGGGCTCGTCGGGATGCGGCAAGACCACCATGCTGCGCTGCCTGTCCGGGCTGGAGCCGCCGACGGCCGGCGAGGTACGGCTGCACGGTACGCCGGTCACCGGCCCGCCCCGGGAGATGGCGTTCGTCTTCCAGGACTACAGCCGCTCGCTGTTCCCGTGGATGACGGTGGAACGCAACGTGTCGTTCCCGCTGCGCCACAAGGGCGAGTCCAAGCGGGACGCGGGGAAGGCGACGGAGGAGGCACTGGACGCCGTCGGCCTCGGCGGCCGGGGCGGGGCGTACCCGTGGCAGCTGTCGGGCGGCATGCAGCAGCGGGTGGCGATCGCCCGCGCGCTGGCGTACCGGCCGCGGATCCTGCTGATGGACGAGCCGTTCGCGTCGGTCGACGCGCAGACCAGGGCCGAGCTGGAGGACCTGCTGCTGGCGATCTGGCAGCGGTACGAGACCACCGTGCTCTTCGTGACCCACGACATCGACGAGGCGGTCTACCTGGCCGACCGCGTGCTGGTGCTGCGGCCTCCCGCGCACGTCGGGCTCACCGTCGAGGTCGACCTGCCCCGCCCGCGCGACCAGCTCGCCACCAAGGCGCACCCCGACTTCGGGCGGCTGCGTGCCGAGCTGTTCGCGGCGCTGCAGGGCGAGAGCGCGCCGGCCGGGGCCGCGTGATGGCCCGGCGGCCGCGGGCGCTGCGCTTCACCCTGGCCGCAGTGCTGGCCGTGGTGCTCGGCGGCGGCGCGTGCAGCGACTATGGCGGCGATCTGTCGGGCGGCGGCGCGGGCGGTGGCTCCGAGATGGGCGCCGGTGCCGACGGGCTGAAGACGGTCAAGGTGACCGACACCGCCGGGATGCCCTCGGCCTTCCTGATCTACGGCGTCCAGCGCGGCTACTTCAAGGCGCAGGGCCTGAACGTGCGGGTGCAGACCTCGGCGGGCGGCGCGGCGGCGATCCCCGCGCTGATCAACGGCGGGCTCGACGTGGCCGGCTCCAACGTGGTGTCGGCGATGATCGCGATGAACCGGGGGCTGCCGATCACGATGGTCGGCTCGGGGACCCGCGCGTCCACCGATCCCGGCCAGGACTTCTCCGGCCTGGTCGTCCCGCAGGACAGCCCGATCCGCAGCGCCGCCGACCTGGCCGGCAAGCGGGTCGCCGTCAACACGCTCCGCAACATCAACGACATCGTGTTGGACGCGTCCGTACAGCGCGCGGGCGGGCGGCCGGCCGGGACCAAGTACGTCGAGATGGGCTTCCCCGACATGGCGCCCTCGCTGGAGCGCGGCGACATCGACGCGGCGATGCTGATCGAGCCGTTCCTGACCATGGCCAAGAGCGCGGGGATGCGGGAGGTGGCCAGGCCGTACACCGACACCAGGCACGGCCTCCAGATCGGCACGTACCTCATGGCCAGGGAGAAGGCGACGAAGGACCGCCGGCTCGTCTCGTCCTTCCAGGCGGGCGTGCGGCGCACGGCCGAGTCGATCTCCCGCGATCCGAAGGCGTTCCGCCAGGCGCTGCCCGGCATCGCCGGCTTCAAGCCGGAGCTGGCGGCGAAGATCCACCTGCCGAGCTGGAGCGGTGCCACCGACCGCGCCTCGGTGGAGCTGATCGGACGGTCGATGCGGCGGCTCGGCCTCACCGAGCGGGAGTTCGACTACGACAAGGGCGTCCTCAAGTGAGGCCCGGCCCGGTTCCGGGACGAGGTCCCGGGCGAGGTCTCAGGTAAGGCGCGCGTGCAGGAGCTCCTGGACCGACTCGACGGCCCGCTCCAGGTGCGGGACGAACTCGCGGCGCGCGTCGGCCTTCGCCGTCCTGGCGGCCGGGAGCACGACCGCGATGGCGGCGATGGGGGTGTCGGTCAGGTCGCGCACGGCCACCGCGACCGCGCAGATGCCCTCCTCGCCCTCCTCCTCGTTGAGGGCGTACCCGTGCCGCCGGACCAGCGCCAGCTCCGCCTGGAGCCGGTCCCACGTGGTGATGGAGCCCGCCGTACGGGTGCGCAGGGCCCGGTCGCGGTAGCGGCGGTCCAGTTCGGTCGCCGGGAGCGCCGCCAGGATCGCCTTGCCCGCGGCGGTGCAGTGGGCGGGCATCACGACCCCCGTACGGTCGCCGACGCGGACCGTACGGGGGCTTTCCACGCAGTCCACGAACCGTACGTCGCGGCCTTCGAGCAGCGTGAGGCTGACCGTTTCCAGGGTCTGCTGGCTCAGCTCCTCCAGGACCGGCCGTGCCACCGACCGGATGTCGATGCGCCCGATCGCGGCCAGGCCGATCTCGTTCAGGACCGGGCCGGGGCGGTAGACGCCGTTGGGCTTGTCCTGGAGCACGAACCCGCGCCGCCGCAGCGCGCTCAGCAGCCGGTGCGCGGTCGAGGGCGCGACGCCGAGCCGCGCGGCGGCCTCGGACACCCGGAGCGTCTGCTGCTCCCCGATGAGCTCCAGCAGGCGCAGCGCGTTGTCGACCGAGCTGGGCACTCCGTCGGAGCCGGGTGGCGCGGATGGAGGCGGCCCCGATGGTGATGGCACTGAGGGCGACGGCACGGAGTTCGACATAGCGGAACTTTAGCAGCGGATCTTTCGCCTGGGCGGAAATGATGCCAGCGTTCGTTCCATGACGCTCAATCCCCAGAAGACATCCGGACCGCAGCGGGCCTCCGGACGGCCGGTCATCGTCGCCGGGGCCGGCCCGGTCGGCATGACGGCGGCGGCGCGGCTGGCCGCGCACGGCGTCCCGGTCGTGCTGGTGGAGGCCGAACCTGTCCCGCGCACGGACTGGCGGGCGTCGACGTTCCACGCCGCCACGATGGAGCTGCTGGAGGGCATCGGCGTCACCGAGCGGATGCACGCCGAGGGCCTGGTCGTCCCGCTGTACCAGTTCAGGGACCGCAGGGACGGGCTGATCGCCCAGTTCGACTTCGGGCTGCTGGCGGCCGAGACGCGCTACCCGTACCGGCTCCAGCTCAACCAGCAGCACCTGGTCCGAATGGTGCACGAGCGGCTGCGCGAGGACGACCGCGTCGAGCTGCTGTTCGGCTCCCGGGTCACCGGCGTGGCGAACACCGAGGACGGCGTGAGCGTGACGGTCGAGACCCCCGGCGGCACCCGCACCCTGGACGGCACGCACATGATCGGCGCGGACGGGCCGCGCAGCACGGTGCGCCGCTCGCTCGGCATCGACTTCGCCGGCTACACCTACCCCGAGCGGTTCCTCATCGTCAGCACCACCGTGGAGCTCCAGGACCTGATCCCCGGCCTCGCGCACGTCAACTACATCGCCGACCCGGAGCAGTGGCTGTTCGTCCTGCGTACTCCCGAGTCGTGGCGCGTGGTCCTGCCCGTCTCGCCGGACGAGCCGATCGAAGAGGCGACCGCGCCCGGCCGCCTCCAGGAGACCTTGCAGGGCATGGTGGCCTACCCCGACGGCTACCCGATCGTGGACTACCAGGCGTACAACGTGCACCAGCGGGTGGCCGAGAGGTTCCGGCGCGGGAACGTCCTGCTCGCCGGGGACGCCGCCCACATCAACAGCCCGATCGGCGGCGTCGGCCTCAACAGCGGCATCCACGACGTGATGGACGCGGCCGAGCGCATCGCCCGGATCCGCGCGGGCGACGGCGACCCGGAGGCGGAGCTGGCCGCGTACGACGCCGTACGCAGGCACGTCGCGGTCGAGTACGTCCAGGCCGACACCCAGCGCAACACCGAGCGGCTGCGGGAGACCGAGGACGCCCAGCGGCGGGCCACACACGACGAGATGCGCGCCATCGCCGCCGATCCCGAGCGGGCCCGTGCGTACATGCGGCGCGTCTCGCTGCTGGAGAGCGTGCGCAGGTTCGGCATCGGCCGCCCGCCCGAGCAGTCCGTCGAGGAGGCCCGCGCATGACGCTGGACGATCTGTACGCCCGCCTGGCCGCGGCGAACCTGCGGCCGCTGTGGACCATCACCGAGCAGCTGCTCACCCCCTCGCCGCGTCCGAAGGCCGTCCCGTGGCTGTGGCCCGGCGCGGCGATGCGGCCGCTGGCAGAGGAGGCCATCCGGCTCGTACCGGTGGAACGGGGCGGCGAGCGCCGCGTGCTGTCGCTGGCCAATCCCGGCCTCGGTGGCAAGCCGTACGTGGCCGGGACGCTGTGGGGGGCGCTCCAGGCGCTCGGCCCGCACGAGTCGGCGCCGGCCCACCGGCACTCGCCGGGCGCGATCCGGTTCGTCCTCGAAGGCGAGGGCGTCTGGACGACGGTGAACGGGGATGCCTGCGACATGGGACCGGGCGACCTGGTCCTGACGCCCGGCTGGGCCTGGCACGACCACACCAACGCCGGTGACGCGCCGATGTTCTGGTTCGACGGCCTGGACCTGCCGATGATCGAGGCGCTGGACGCGGTGTTCTTCGAGCCGTACCCCGAACTCCGGCAGCCGGTCGGCGGCCCGCACAACGCCTCCGAATCCCTCAGGAACCGGGGGCCGACATTCGCCGAAGGGCAGGTCGGCGATGCCCTCGATCCCGCGCCGTCACCGCTGCTGGTCTACCGCTGGGCCGACACCGACGCCGAGCTGACCCGGCTGGCGGCCGGCAACGACGACGCGGTCACCAGCCTGGAGTTCACCAACCCCGAGTCGGGGGCGAGTGTGCTGCCCACCCTGGGCTGCGGGATGCACCGGATCGTTCCGGGACGGGCCACCCTGCCGGTACGCCGCAGCGGCAACAGCGTCTATGTCGTCTACCGGGGGGAGGGGCACAGCGTCATGGGCGGCCGGCGCTTCGACTGGCGCGCCGGCGACATGTTCGCCGCCCCGTCCTGGGTTCCGGTGGAACACCACGCCCGTACCCAGGCCGACCTGTTCAGCATCGGCGACGCACCCGTACACCGTGCCCTGGGCATTTACCGCGAGCAGACCCTCGCCGAACCGCAGGCCGTCACCTCCACATTCGCGATCGAAGAAGGGACCGCCCCATGAAGCTGGCGCTGTTCGACGACCACCGGCTCGGCGTGGTCACAGGCGAGGGCCTGGTCGACGTCACCGACGCGCTGCCCTGGCCGCACGATCCCGACCCGCTGACCGCCGGCTGGTGGCGGCGGCTGTGCCGCGACTTCTCCGCCGTCCGCGACGAGCTGGAACGGGCCGCGGGGAAGGGCCCGGCCCTGGACCCGGAACGTGTCGCGCTGCTCGCCCCCGTGCTCAACCCGTCCAAGATCGTCGCCTCGGCCAGCAACTACGCCGAGCACGTCGCGGAGATGCACGGCGTGCAGGAGCGCACGCTCGGCCAGGTCGAGTCGTGGATGATGAACTTCGACGTCTTCCTGAAGGCGCCGTCCTCGATCAGCGGCCCGCGCGACCCGATCGTGCTGCCGGACGCGGTCGTCGCCGCCGGGCAGGAGATCCACCACGAGGCCGAACTGGTCGTCGTCATCGGCTCCGGCGGCAAGGACATCCCCGAGTCCGAGGCCCTGGACCGCGTTCTCGGCTACACGCTCGGGCTCGACATCACCGTGCGCAGCGCCGCCGACCGCTCCCGGCGCAAGAGCTACGACACGTTCAGCCCGCTGGGACCGTGGGTCGTGACCGCCGACGAGATCGGGGACCCCTCCGGCCTGGACATCGGGCTGTCGGTGAACGGGGAGCCGCGCCAGGCCGTGCACACCTCCACCATGATCACCAAGGTGCCGGCCATCGTCGCGTACGCCTCGTCGATGATGCGGCTGCTGCCCGGCGACGTGCTGTTCACCGGCGCGCCGCCCGGGGTGGGCCCGATCGAACGCGGCGACCGGCTCGACTGCACGATCGGCGGGATCGGAACGATGGTGCTTCGCGTCCGATAGAAGCAGTACGGTCAAGTTTGCCGTAGTCGCTTGGTTTGCGGGGGTACCAGCATGGAGTCCAGCCGGTTCGTCGCGGGCGGTCCCGCCGAGGCCGCGGCCGAGATCGAACGGTTGCGGCGGGCCAACGACGCCCTGGTGTCGCGGGTGGCCGCCGCAGGGGAACTGCCACAGGGTGCCGAGGGTGCGCGCCGGGCCTTCCTGGACCGGGCCGAGCTGGTCCGCCGCTGCGCCGACGAGGCGGTGACGATCGGCGTCCTCGGCGTCCACAGCACCGGCAAGACGCTGCTGCTCAACATGCTGCTGGGCCGTCCCGACCTGCTGCCCAGCGGGTACGCGCCCACGACGGGCAACGTGACCGTGCTGCACCTGCGCCCGACCGAGGAGGCGGGGGAGGCGCGGCTCACCGGGGCACGGGTGGAGTTCCTCAACGAGACCGACCTGTCGGGCTGCCTGGCCGCGCTGTTCGAGGCGGTCCGCGAGACCGCGCGCGACTCCGGGAAGATCGAGCCGCCGGCGCTGGCCGAGCTGGACGGGCTGCTCCCCGAGGGCTCGGACCGGTTCACGCCCGAGGGATGGGGCGGGCTGGTCCGCTGGTTCGAGGAGCGCGGCTGGCCGGCCGGCAGCACCGCGCTGCGGCTGCGCATCCTGGAGCTGCTGGCGTTCCGTACGGCGTGCCTGGCCGGACGGGACGTGCTGGGCCGCGAGGAGCAGGTCGACTTCGCCACGCTCAGCGCCAGCGCCATCAAGCTCGACACCGACGTCCTGCAGGCCGCGCAGGGCCCGCTGCCGCCGCGTCCCGGTCCCGGCCTGCCGATCCGGCCCGGTACCCGGCTGACCGAGGAGGGCCTGGCCGCGGCGTTCGCGTTCATCCGCCGGATCCATCTGGACGTGCTCGTCCCCACGGCGGTGTGGTCGCTGGCCGACATCGGCGCCGAGTCGGTCAGCCTGGTCGACTTCCCGGGGCTGGGCAGCCTGGCGTCCAAGGAGCGCGACGCCTACCTGGCCGACCAGGAGATCGACCGGCTGACCTCGATCGTCATCATGCTCGACGCCGAGTCGCCGTACGACGAGGCGCCGCTCGGGCTGATCACCCGCTTCGAGCGGACCCGCTCGGCCAAGCTCGCCCCGTCCTGCCTGGTGGTCGCCAACCGGCTGGACCGGCTGCCCGGCGGGCTGCGGTCGGCCGAGAGCGCGCCCGACCCGCTGCACAACGAGGCCGTCCTGGGGCACTCCGACGCGCTCCGTACCCTGCTGGGCATCGCCGAGCAGGCGGTGACGCACGGCCACACCGACCGCGTGACGCTCACCTCCGCCCTCTATGCGCGCCTGCTGACGGAAGGCGATGCGTCACCCGTCGAGGTCGGTGATGCCCAGTCCACCCGCTCCTGCGCCGAGGGCTGGCGGCGGCTGGCACAGCGCCTCAACGCCGACGATCCGGGCCGCCCGCTGGGCGCGCTGCTGGAGGCCGCCGCCACCGACGGCGGGATCGGCCGACTGCGCGACACCATCGCCCGGCACGTGGGCGAGCACGGCATGCCACTGCGACTCGACCGGATGTCGCGCCTCATCGGCGACCGCGTCGGTGCCCAGCGCGACCTGGCCCGCGCCATCCGCCCCGACGACCGGCGACCGGGCGGACGGCCCACCCCCGAGCAGCGCGAGCTGCGCCGGCTGCTGATCCAGGTCGCCAGGAACGCCCGGGGCCTGCCGCAGGCCGTACGGCCCCAGATGGACCAGGCCGAGGGCGACACCGGACTGCGCGCCGCCGTGGAGGAACGGGTCGTCGGCGACGTCTTCCGCTGGCCGGAGTGGCGGCAGCTGCTGGAGCCGGTCGAGCGCGGCGTCGTCCCGATCCGCCGGCTGGACCGCCGCGAGCTGCGCCCCAACGAGACCGGCGAACTGGAGAAGAGCTTCACCGCCGCGCTGGAACGGCTGGAGTCGCAGATCGTCGACCTCGACCAGACGCTCCTGGATCGCTGGATCCGGGCCCGTGACGAGGAGGCCGAGGACCTGCGCCGCCAGATCGCCGGGCTCGTGCAGGGCGCGGAGGGCGGCGATCCCGGCGTGCTGGCCTGGGCCGATCCGTTCCTGTCGTTCGGCTGGATCCGGCAGGAGGTCGAACGCGTCCGGAACGCGCGCCCCGCGGCGCCGGCCCCGTCCGGGCCGCCCGTGGAGAGCACCCAGGTCCAGGACTTCCCGCTGCGCCGCGAGCACGGCCTGCCCTGGCATCCGGACTACCCGGTACCGCACGGCTGGCCGACCGACGAGCTGGAGAAGCGCCGCCACCAGATCCAGGTGATGGCCGTCCGCAGGGAACTGGTCAACGCGCTGAGCCGCAAGGTGATGCTCCAGGCCGAGCAGCGGCGCCGCGTCCTGGTGGACGACGTCCGCGCGGCGTTCGCCGAGCGGCTGGAGTCGCTGCCGCAGGGCGACTACGGGCGGCTGGCCGCCGAGGCGCTCGGCGCCGGCCAGAGATCGGACGAGGCCGCCCTCGGCACGCTGGCCGAGAGCCTTCTGCAGGACCAGGGACAGGGGGAGCTCTGATGCCGCTCATCGTACGGATCGCGGCACCGGGCGGCGGGCACGCCCCGTGGGGCGGCGGCCCGATCCGGCTGGCCGAGCAGGCCGGCCGCTACGTGCTGCCCGACCTG
Organism: Actinomadura sp. 9N407; assembly: GCF_044326315.1. NCBI lineage: Bacteria > Bacillati > Actinomycetota > Actinomycetes > Streptosporangiales > Thermomonosporaceae > Actinomadura > Actinomadura sp. 9N407. Next base: position 39,376 of record NZ_JBIRAW010000005.1, read on the forward strand.
CTGATCTCCCCGACCCATCCGCCGGTCTGGCTGAACGGCATCGCCGCCGACATCGAGGCCGGCGGCGCGCCGCGCGTGCTGCGCGAGGTCATCCGCAACGCCTACCGGGCGACGCGGTTCCCGGCCAAGCCGCTCCAGGGCCAGGTGACCGTGCCCGGCCCCGCGATCCCGGCGCTGGACGTCGAGGCGGGCGGGACCGTACGGCTCGTCCTGGACGTCGTCTACCGGGGGACGCCCGCCGCCGGAGCCGCCGATCCCGCCATCGAGATGTCCCAGCGCGTGACCTGCGACCTGATCTTTGTGCCGCTGCACGCGCAGGTGGCGCCCGAGCATTCCCCGTACTCGCCGTACCCGCCGGGCCAAGCGCCGCCGGCCCAGGCGCCGCCGCCCGTCCAGGAGTTCCCGGTGACCCAGGTCGACGCGCCGCCGGAGCCCGAGGCCAAGGCGCCGGTACCGGACGGCCATCACGGCTTCGCGGCCGTGGACCTCGGCACGACCAACTCCACCGTCACGCTGCTCGACAGCGAGCTCGTCCAGCGGGTCTCGATGTCGTCCAACCAGCAGGAGGAGCTGCGCGACCAGGTCGTCGCGCTCCTGGAGGCGCAGCCGGACGAGCGGCACGACCCGTACGGCGACGCCGCCGAGGAGTGGCTGGAGCTGCTCACCGAGACGGCCGAGGCCGTCCTGGACGACACCGCCGGTTCCCGCGGCGGAAGCAGGGGGCCGGGCGGATCGTCCCCTCAGGAAGAGGGAGATCCGGTCAGGGAACTGGTCGCCGCCCTGCGCGCGCGCCGCTCGACGAGCGACGAGCTGCTGCACGAGGTGCTGCGCAGGCTCGACCTGGACCTGCAGTTCGCCGGCGACGCGCTGCGGACGTGGCTGGCCGTACGGCTGCACCGCTGCTACGACACGGCGTTCGCGGTGCCCGCCCTCGACACCCGCTCGCTGCACCAGATCGTCCTGGACCCGAACGAGGGCGACACCGTCCTGTCCAGCCGGGCCGAGGTGACCTCGGTGTCGCCGCCGAAGGTACGGCTCGGCCCGGCGACCGTGGACGTCCCCGACCTGGAGGGCGACGGGCCCGGCGACGACGGGCCGCGCGTCTTCTACGGCCTCAAGGCGCGGTTCGACCGGCTGGACCAGGTCGAGACGACGCTCGACGGCAGGGAGCTGACCGTCCGTGAGCTGATCGGCGCCTCGTACGCCGACCTGATCGAGCGCACCAACCGGCACCTGACCGACCGGCGCGAGCACCGCAGGCTGATGGACCGGCGGCCGGTCGGCCGCGTCGTCGTCACCTATCCCGCGATGGCGTCGCTCAAGGTACGCGGCGAGCTGCGCCCGATGGTCGGCAAGGCGCTCGGTGTCCGGACCGTCTACACCAGCTACGACGAGGCGGTCGGCGCCGCGTTCTTCTTCCTGATGAAGGACGTCGGGGCCCGCTCGGGCAGCGGCATCGAGGCGCTGCGGGCGCGCTGCCGCCCGCTGCCGGGCCGGCCGGGGCACTGGCAGCGCAACGTGCTGGTGGTCGACATCGGCGGCGGCACGACCGACATCGCGCTGATCACGTTCGTGCTCAGCGACGAGACCCCGCCGCTGCCGGGCGTCGACCCGCGCTTCACCGGCCGCTACTACCGGATCGTCCCGACGCTGCGGGGGTCCAGCGGCCACGCCAACCTCGGCGGCAACCTCGTCACGCTGCGCGTCTTCCACTGGCTGAAGCTGCTGCTGGCCGACGCGCTGCTCGCGCACGACTCCCAGCGGCTGGCCGCGTCGCTGCCCGACGACCTGCGCGACACCGACGGCGGCTACCTGGCGGGCAGCCTGCCGATGCACGTCGCCGACGAGCTGCCGCTGCCCGGCGAGATCACCGAGCTGGTCGAGGACATCGTCCCGACCCATTGGAAGCGGCACCCGCGCCGGCGCCGCGCGTTCGAGCTGCTGTGGGACGAGGCGGAGAAGGCCAAGCGGGAGCTGGGCGCCGCCGGCGGCGACGGGGCGTACACCGTGTCCCGCGCGGTGCTCGGCCGGATCCTGCGGGCGCTCACCGACTCGCGGGCGCAGATCCCCGAGCAGGGCGTCGGTGAGCTGGTGCTGCAGGCGTCCCGCTTCGAGGATCTCGCCCGGCCCTCGGTCCGGCGGATCGTCGAGCTGGCCAACGCGCTGGTCGAGGAGCGGCTGCGCGACCGCGACGAGCGGCTCGACGAGCTGATCCTGACCGGCAACGCCAGCGCGCTGCCGCTGGTCGAGGAGGAGTTCGCGACCCGGTTCGGGGCCCGTCCCGGCGGGCACGAGACGTTCGCCTGGTCGGCGCACGACATCGAGGTCGAGCGGACGCTGCCCAAGAACGCCGCGTCGATCGGCGCCTGCTGGGCCGAGAGCCTGCGGCAGTTCGGGCACGACCAGCCCGCCAACGCCGCCGCCCGGCTCCGCGAGGACGACTCGGTCATCGACGTCGAGGTCGAGAACCTGTTCCGCGGGCTGCCCAGCTCGTTCGCGCTGGCCGGCCAGGACGGCCAGGAGCTGGTCGTGCTGTCGGCCGGCGACGCGCTGGACATCGTGGACGCCGAGCACGGCACCCGGGTCCGCACGGCCGCGACCGGCCCGCTGATCCGCAGCTTCCAGATCATGCGCAAGGTCGAGGGCGCGGCCTCGCTGCGCTGGGGCTCGTTCAGCTACGAGAGCCACCGGGGCGCCGAGGACCTGTCGCCGTCGGTGTGGCCCGCCGAGATCGGCACGATGCTGGACATGAGCCACGAGCTCGCCCCGACCCTGCACCTGTGGCGCGGCGACCAGCCGCACTACGTGGTGGAGGGCGAGGCGTTCGGGAACGTGCACGAGGTGCTGGCCAATCTGGGCGGCATCGCGCACGAGGAGCCGGGAGCCCGCTTCCAGCTCGTCGTGGACACGCCCCCGGAGGACCCGGCGGGCGGCTCGGTCGTGTTCGGCGAGCTGGCCGTCGGCCCGGACGGCCGGATCTATCCCGCCGTGCTCGCCGACCGGTTCCGCGGCCGCGACGGCCGCGTCCGGTCCGGCCTGCTGTCCCCCCTCCCGCTCCAGCGCCCGCCGCGCAACGGGGCCTGGACGTTCCACCTCCGCCTCACCAGCGGCAACGACGTGGTGCGGGTGGGCGAGAGCCGGCCGCTGCCCGAGGCACCGTACGTCGCGTGCTGGGTCTCGATCGACGAGGACGGCATGCTGCGCCTGCATCCCGGCGGGCCGCCGTTCGTCCGGGCCGAGAGCCTGCTGGACGTCGAGCAGGACCCGGGCGCGGTCTTCAGCACCGCGCTGGCCGAGCCCGACCTCCAGCTCGACGAGGCGCGCGACCCGTTCAGCGGTGAGCAGTGAACCCCGGAGCAGTGAACCCCGGAGTGGGGAGCGACGAGCCGTTCCGCGACCTGATGGCCGTCGAGGGGTCCGACCTCGCCGGGACCCTTCACGACGGGCTCCGGCTGCTGGCCCGCGCTCTCGACCAGACCGCCCTGCTCACCCCGGACGACCCGGGCACCGAGGCGTACGGGCGGGTCCGCGCCGTCCTGCGCGGGCTCCTTGACGAGCAGACCCCCGAGCAGGCCCCCGCACAGGCGGCGGCGCCCGTCGAGGAAGAGCCGCACCAGGTCTTCGACCTCTTCGAGCGTTTCTACGCCGACCGCTCCGTACGCGAGCACCTCGGCGAGACCCGGCGCCATCACGACCCCGCGCGCCAGTGGGTCGCGTTCAACTGTGCGCTGCTGCGCCTGCCGCGGAAGACGGCGGAGACCTGGCGCGCCCAGGCGGCCGAGGCCGTACCGGCGAGTCACGGTGGCCCGCCCGCGACGGTGCTGCCCGCGCTCGACACCGAAGAGGACCTGATCCTCCCTTGGCCCGACCAGGGGATCGGGGGAGTGCGGACGGCGATCGGCGCGGCCCCGCATCCCAAGGTGGCGAACGCGCTCGGCCACCAGGCCGTCCAGGATCCGGCCGGCCGGGCACTGGCGGCGCTCGCCTCGCAGGTCCTGGCCATCGCCGCGTCCGATCCCGAGGCGCTCTACTTCGAGAGCCTGACGCCGCAGCCGCGCCCCCTCGGCGAGACCGCCGCCCTGGCCGACTACACCAGGGAGCTGCTGACCAGGCTCGACGCGTTCCCGCCGGACGTGTCCGCCGATCCGCTCCGGGCCCTGGAGTCCCTGGTCGCCGTCGACGAGGCGCTCTGCTCGGTCGCCCACCTGCCTCCGGCCGCCGACCCGGCCTCCTGGTGGAACGGCCTGGCCGCCCGCTCGCACGAGCTGGTGTTCGCCCAGGCGGCGGGACTGCCCGGGCGCGCGCGGGTCCGCGAGCCCGCCCGCCGGTTCCGGGACGTCCGCGACCTCACCGAGGACGACGTCCCGGTGGTCAGCCGGACGCACCCCGGCCGGGTGATCTGGTGCCTGCGGCTGTACGCCGAGATCGACGGCCTCCCGCGCCTCGGCCGCGTCGTCTACGGCGTCGATCGCTGAGCGGGCTCGCTCTCACGAGTGAGGACAGCGGCGGGGCGCGGCCGGATACTGGGGCGGTGCCCCCCATCGACCGGATCGCCGACCGCCTGCGCGGCCTGCCGCCGTTCGCCGTGGACGCCGTCATCGCGGCCGGCTGCCTGGTCAACGCGGTCATCCAGGCGATGGTCAACCAGCGCTTCGCGTGGTGGCTGCCGCTGGTGGCGACGGTCGCTTCGGTGGCGCTGCTGTGGCGGCGACGGTACCCGCTCGGGGTGGCGGGCGTGGTCGGCGCCTGCACCACCGCGCTGGCCCTGGCGGACGCGCTGGGCGACATCCCGCCCGCGCAGCTGGTCGCCACCTACACGTTCGCCGCCCTGTGCCCCCCGACGGAGCGCCTGATCGGGGTCGTGACCACGGTCGTGGGCATCGCGGTGTCGATCGTCGTCCCGGCCGAAGGGGTGCTCAACCTGGGGCCGGTCGGGATCGCGTTCGCGGTCGCGTACGCGCTGGGCACCGGCGCCCGGGCCCGCCGGGACCGGATCGCGATGCTGGAGGAACGGGCCGCGCGGCTGGCCGAGGAGCAGTCCGCCGCCGCCACCCGCGAGCGCGAGCGGATCGCGCGCGAGATGCACGACATCCTGGCGCACTCGATGAGCATGGTCGTGATCCAGGCCGAGGCGGGCCCGGTCGCCGTGCGCACCGATCCGGCCAAGGCCGAGGAGGTGTTCGACACCATCTCGGCCACCGCGCGGGAGGCGCTGGCGCAGCTGCGCCGGGCGCTGGGCGTGCTGCGCTCGGAGGAGGCGTCCCGCCGGCCGCCGCCGGGCCTGGACGCGCTGCCCGCCCTGGTCGCCGACGTCCGGCTCGCCGGCCTGGACGTCACGCTGGAGGAGGACGGGAAGCGCCGGTCCGTCCCGTCCGACCTGGCGGTGACCGCGTACCGGATCGTCCAGGAAGCATTGACGAACACGGTCAAGCACGCGGCCGCGCGTAACGCCCGGGTGCGGCTGGTCTGGCGTGACGGCTCGCTGCGCCTGGAGGTGAGCGACGACGGGAACGGCCCCGGTGGCTCCAACGGCTCCGGCGGGCACGGGCTGGTCGGGATGCGCGAGCGCGTCAACGCGGCCGGCGGCGAGCTGGAGACCGGCGCCGGACCCGGCGGAACGGGCTACCGCGTGGCGGCCACTCTGCCCTTGGAGCCCTGAGAACCCTTAGATTGAGGCGTGCCCGAGCAGCAGCGGATCCGCGTCCTCATCGCCGACGACCAAGCGCTCGTCCGGGACGGCTTCGGCATGATCCTGGCCGCGCAGCCCGATCTCGACCTGGTGGGCGAGGCGTCCGACGGCGCGGAGGCGATCCGGGCGGCGCGCGAGCTGAGCCCCGACGTGGTGCTCATGGACGTGCGGATGCCGAACGTGGACGGCATCGAGGCGACCGCCGCCATCTGCCGCGACACCGCCGCCAAGGTGCTGGTGCTCACCACGTTCGACCTCGACGAGTACGTCTACGACGCGCTGCGCGCCGGCGCCAGCGGCTTCCTGCTGAAGGACATGCGGCGGGCCGAGCTGGTCGACGCCGTACGGGTGGTGGCCGCGGGCGAGGCGCTGCTCGCGCCGACCGTGACCCGGCGGCTGATCGCCGACGTGGTCGCGCGGGCCGCCCCGCCCGCGGCCCGTTCCGGCGAGCGGCTGGCGGCGCTCACCGCCCGGGAGACCGACACGCTGCGGCAGGTCGCGCGCGGCCTGTCCAACGCCGAGATCGCCCGGGAGCTGTTCGTCACCGAGCACACGGTGAAGACCCATGTCAGCAGCCTGCTGAGCAAGCTCGGCCTGCGCGACCGGGTACAGGTCGTGGTGCTGGCCTACGAGACGGGCCTGGTACGGCCGGGAGAGAACCCGGCCCCCGGCCACTCCTGAGGGGGAGGCGCCCCCTCCTGAGAGCGGGCCGGAGATCCGCTCCTGGCGGCGATTCGCGCCGGACGGCCCCGTACGAGCATCAGGGCAGCCCTTCCCCCCAGATGGAGGCTGTCGTGAACCACACCATCTCCGGATTCTCCGTCCGGCGCCCCTGGGTCGTCATCGTGCTCTGGCTCGCGGTCGTGGCCGCCGGGTTCGGTGTCGGCACCGGGGTGTTCGACAAGCTCAACCCCGAGGTCGGCTCGGTGCCGGGCAGCGAGTCCTACCGTGCCGAGCAGCGGCTCGAGCAGGCCGCGCCCCGTCCCGAGACCATCACCGCCATCGTCCCCGGCCGTCCAGCGAACGATCCCGCGCTGAAGGGCAGCCTGGCCGCCGTGCGCGCCGTGCCGGGCGTCGCCGAGGTGTCCGAACCGCTCCCGTCGTCCCAGGCCGGCGGACCGCTGCTGGTCGAGATCGCCCTCGCGCCGGGCGACGGCCAGGAGGACGCCGCCGAGACCGCCGCCGGGCGGCTGGAAGGCCTGGGCGCCACCGTCTCGGGCGGTCCCCTGTCGGACGCCGAGTACGACGAGCAGGCCCAGAGCGATGTGGCCAGGGCAGAGATGCTGAGCATGCCGGTCGTGCTGGTCCTGCTCCTGGTCTTCTTCGGCGGGCTGCTGGCCGCCGGTCTGCCGCTGCTGATCGCGGTCGTGGGCGTCGGCGCCACCTTCGGGATCCTGTACGCCTTCAGCACCGTCACCGACATCTCGGTGTACTCCATCCAGATCGTCACCATGCTGGCCGTCGGCTTGGCGGTGGACTACGCGCTGCTGATCGTCAGCCGGTTCCGCGAGGAACGCCACACCGCGCCCGACGTGCACACGGCGGTGACGCGCACGATGGCGACGGCCGGCCGCACGGTCATGTTCTCCGGCCTGACCGTCGCGGTCGCGCTGGCCGGCCTGACGGTGTTCCCGGACCCGTTCCTGCGCTCGATGGGAGTGGCCGGAGCCGCCGTCGTCGCCGTGGACATGGCCGTCGCGCTCACGCTGCTGCCCGCGCTGCTCGGCCGGTTCGGGCACCGGATCAAGCCGGCGAAGCGGCGCGAGGGACGCGCGGTCTTCGCCCGGGTGGCCCGCGCCGTCCAGCGCCGTCCCGTTCTGACGCTGGTCGTCGCGGCCGGCGCGATGGTGACGCTGGCGCTGCCGGTGTTCGGGATGCGCATCTCCGAGGGCGACCCGCGGATGCTGCCCGAGTCGTCCACCACCCGCGCGATGTGGGACCAGCTCAACAGGTACTTCCCGGAGCAGGCGCAGTGGGGCGGCGACATCCAGATCATCGCCGACGCGCCCGCGGACGATCCGCGCATCGCGTCGCTCCGCCGGGATGTGGCCGCGCTGCCGGGCGTGGCCGAGGTACGGATGGAGAAGGCCGGGCCCGAGGCGACGGCGATGATGGCCACCCCGCGCGGCGCCGCCGAGAGCGCGGAGGCCCGTGCCGCCGTCGAGTCGATCCGCGACCTGCGCGCGCCGTTCGGCGTCGAGGTGACCGGTGACACCGCCCGGCTGGCCGACTACAAGGCGATGCTCGTCGAGCGGGTGCCCTGGGCCATCGCGATCGTGGCGTTCGGCACGCTGCTCCTGCTGTTCGCGTTCACCGGCTCGGTCCTGCTGCCCGTCAAGGCCGTGCTGACCAACCTGCTCAGCATCGGCGCCGCGCTCGGCGTCGTGGTCTGGGTGTTCCAGGACGGCCATCTGGCGGGCCTGTTCGGTACCGAGGGCGCGGGCTACCTGCATCTCACCGTCCCGGTCCTGGTCGGCGCGATCGCGTTCGGGCTGTCGGTGGACTACGAGGTGTTCCTGCTGTCGCGGATCCGCGAGCGCTGGCTCGCCGGGGCGGGCCCGCGCGCCTCGGTCGCCGAGGGGCTCCAGCACACCGGCGGCATCGTGACCGCGGCGGCCCTGGTCATCGGCGTGGTCTTCGCCGCGTTCGCGCTCGGCGGCTTCGCCCCCATCAAGGCGCTCGGACTGGGCCTGGCGCTGGCCGTCACGCTGGACGCGACGATCGTGCGGATGCTGCTGGTCCCGGCCACGATGACCCTGCTCGGCCGGTACAACTGGTGGCTGCCGCGTCCCCTGCACCGGGTCCACACCCGGCTGGCCCTCACCGAGTCCGTACGGGAGGACACCACGCCCGAGCCGGTGTCCGAGCCGGTCCACGCGGGCCGCTGATCGAGGGCTACCTGCCCGTGGTTACCTGCCCGTGGTTACCTGCCGGTGTTTTCTTGATCGAGACCCGGCAGGTGCCATCGGTCCCACGGCCTGCCACGTCCTTAAGGGCATGCGGCAGCCCAGCAAGAACATCGCCCTGCTCGAGATCTTCGAAGAGCACGCCGATCCGCTCGTGACGGAGACGCAGGCGCGAGGGCTGCACCGCGAGCTGACCGAACGGCACGTACCGGCCGAGCCCTCCTACGGATCCTCGCTCGCCGTCGTGGTCGCCTCGGGCCCCGCCGTCGCCGCGCTCGTCGAGTGCGTCTTCGCGTGGCTGTCCGCGGGCCCCGGCCGTACCGTCCAGGTCGGCCGGGGCCCGGCCCGCATCGAACTGCCCGGGCCGTCCCCGGAGCACCGGCAGCGGCTGATCGAATGGCTGATGGACCACATCGAGCCACCGGGCCCCGAAAGCACCGGGGGATCGCGCGAGGAATTAGCTTAGGCTAGCCTAATTATGTGCTGACCTCCGTGCGGAAAGTCCCCCTCGGCGACCGTCCGCCACCCGCGCGGAGCGGTGGCCGCGCCCGCCGGTGGGCCGGGCTGGCACTGCTCGGCGGTCTGCTGGTGGTGGCGGTGCTCGCCGGTCTCGGGATCGGGGCCGAGGGGATCCCGCCGGGCGAGGTGCTGGCCGCGGTGCTCAGCCCGGACGGCTCGGAGCACGCCCTGATCGTCCAGGAACTGCGGCTTCCCCGCACGCTGCTGGGCGTGGGGGTCGGGCTGGCGCTGGGGCTGGCCGGGGCGCTGATGCAGGCGCTGACCCGCAACCCGATGGCCGAGCCGGGCCTGCTGGGCGTCAACGGCGGCGCCGCGCTGGCCGTGGTGACCGTGATGAGCCTGGTCAGGACCGACGAGGTCCTGTTCTACATCTGGGCGGCGTTCGGCGGGGCGGCGGCCGCGTTCGTGCTGGTCTACCTGATCGGCGCGCAGGGCAGGGGCGGTGCCTCGCCGGGACGGCTGGTGCTGGCCGGGGCCGCGCTGAACGCGGTGTTCACGGCGCTGACGGCCGGGCTGATGCTGCTCAGCCCCAAGACGTTCAACGGCTTCCGGTTCTGGCAGGTCGGTTCGCTGTCGGGACGCCCGATCGAGGTGTTCTACGAGGTGGCGCCGTTCTTCGTCGTGGGAACGGTCCTGGCCCTGCTGCTCGCGCGCCCCCTGAACGCCCTGGACCTCGGCGAGGACGCCGGCCGGGCGCTGGGCGTCAAGCCGGGCCGCACTCGCGCGCTCGGTGCGCTGGCGGTGGTCATCCTGTGCGGGGCCGCCACCGCCGCCGCCGGTCCCATCGCGTTCCTGGGGCTGGCCGTCCCGTTCATCGTGCGCGCCTGGGTCGGGCCCGACCAGCGCTGGGTGCTGCCGTATTCGATGCTGCTCGCGCCGGTCCTGCTGCTGGGCGCGGACGTCCTGGGACGGGTGGCGACGCCGGGCGAACTGGAGACGGGCATCGTCACGGCGTTCCTCGGCGCGCCCCTCTTCATGCTGATGGTGCGGCGCGGGGGGATGCGCAAACTATGAGCCGGGTGACGCGTACCAACTCCGTATCGCTGCGCTGGGAGCCGCGGGTCGTCGCGGTCTGCGCCGCGCTCCTGGCCGCCGCGTGCGGCGCCGCCGTGTTCGTGGTCGGGACGGGCGACTTCCCCATCCCCGCGCTCGACGTCGTCCGGGTGCTGCTGGGCCAGGGCGACCAGGCCACCGACTTCATCGTCACCACGCTGCGGCTGCCGCGCGCCGTCGTGGGGCTGCTGGCCGGGCTCGCGCTCGGGCTGAGCGGGGCGATCTTCCAGAGCATCTCGCGGAACCCGCTGGGCAGCCCGGACCTGATCGGGTTCACCACCGGCTCGGCGAGCGGCGCGCTGCTGCAGATCCTGGTCTTCGGCGGCGGGACCGTCGCCATCGCGACCAGTTCGGTGGCGGGCGCCGTCGGTACGGCGCTCGTCGTCTACCTGGTGGCCTACAAGGGCGGCGGCGTGCACGGCATGCGGCTGGTGCTCATCGGGGTCGGCGCCGCCGCGATGCTGGAGTCGCTGAACGCCTACCTCATCACCCGGGCCGAGCTGCGCGACGCGTACGAGGCGGCGTTCTGGCTGACCGGCAGCCTCAACGGCCGGGGGTGGGAGCAGGCGGTGCCGCTGGCCGTCGCGATGGCCGTGCTCGTGCCGATGGCGCTGCTGTACGGGCGGCAGCTCGGCATGGGGGAGCTGGGCGACGAGGCCGCCCGGGCGCTCGGCGTCCCGGTCCAGCGCTCCCGCGTGATGCTGGTGATCGCGGGGGTCGGGCTGGTCGCGGCGGCGACGGCGGCGGCCGGGCCGGTCCCGTTCGTCGCGCTGGCGGCGCCGCAGCTGGCCCGCCGCCTCACCCGGCGCACGGGCCCGCATCTGATGTCGGCCGGGCTGATGGGGGCGGCGCTGCTGGTGTTCAGCGATCTCATCTCGCTGCGGCTGCCCGTCGCGCTGCCGGTCGGTGTGGTGACCGGCGTGCTGGGCGGTCTGTATCTGGTTTGGCTGTTGTCCATGAGGGATCGAAAGGGGATGCCGTGACGAGGTTGCGTGCCGCTGATCTGACGCTGGCCTACGACCAGCGCGTGGTGGCCGAGGGGCTGGGCGTGGAGATCCCGGACGGGTCGTTCACCGTCATCGTGGGGCCGAACGCGTGCGGGAAGTCGACGCTGCTGCGCGCGCTCGCCCGGCTGCTGAAGCCGAAGGCGGGCACGGTCTTCCTGGACGACGAGCCGATCACCTCGCTGCAGGGCAAGGAGGTCGCGCGCCGGCTCGGGCTGCTGCCGCAGTCGCCGATCACCCCCGACGGCATCTCGGTCGGCGACCTGGTGGCGCGCGGCCGCTACCCGTACCAGGGCCTGCTGCGCCAGTGGTCGCGCGACGACGAGCGCGCGGTGAACGAGGCGATGGAGGCGGTCGGGGTGACCGACCTGGCCGATCGCGTCGTGGACGAGCTGTCGGGCGGCCAGCGGCAGCGGGTGTGGCTGGCGCTGGTGCTGGCCCAGCAGACGCCCATCATGCTGCTGGACGAGCCGACGACCTACCTCGACATCGCGCACCAGATCGAGGTGCTCGACCTGTGCTCGCGGCTGCACGAGGAGGGCCGCACGCTCGTCGCGGTCCTGCACGACCTCAACCACGCCTGCCGGTACGCGACGCACCTGGTCGCGATGCGCGGCGGCGAGATCGTCGACCAGGGGCACCCGAGCGAGGTCGTCACGGCGGATCTGGTGGAGCGGGTGTTCGGGCTCGCGTGCCAGGTCATCCCGGACCCGGAGTCCGGGACGCCGCTGATCGTGCCCGCCGACCGGCGGCGGGGCAAGGGGACCGCCGCGGCGGCGTTGACGGCGAAATCGGCGTGAATTAGGTTAGCCTTACCTAATTTTCAGAGGAGCGCCGTGCTGACCTGGGACGAACTGCACACCGCCTTGACCGAGGTGCTGGGCGAGGAGGCCCGGCCCGACGACAACCTCATCGAGCTGGGCATGGACTCGATCCGGCTGATGGGGCTGACCGGCCGGCTGCGCAAGCGGGGCGTCGAGGTGCGCTTCGCCGAGCTGGCCGAACGCCCCACCCTCGCGGAGTGGTGGGACCTGCTCACCGAGCGGGGCGCGGTCGATCCGGGACCCGTCCCGGAACCGGAGCCCGCGCCGCCCGAGCCCGGTCCGGCCGACGAGGACGGCGAGGCGTTCCCGCTGGCGCTGATGCAGCACGCGTACTGGATCGGCCGCGACTCCGAGCAGTCGCTCGGCTCGGTCGCCGCGCACCTGTACGTGGAGCTGGACGGCCGGGAGATCGACCCGGAACGGTTCGAGGCGGCCGTGCGCGCGCTGGTGGAACGGCACCCGATGCTGCGCGTCGCGGTCTCCGACGACGGTACGCAGCGCGTCCTGCCCGAACGCGCGGGCCCGGTCATCACCGTTCACGACCTGCGCGAGGCGGGCGACCCGGCACCCGGGCTGGAGCGGATCCGCGCCGAGATGTCGGTGCAGCGGCTGCCGATCGAGGACGGCCGCGTCTTCGACGCCCGGCTCAGCCTGCTGCCCTCCGGCGCCGCACGCCTCCACCTGGACGTGGACATGGTCGCGGCGGACGCGATGAGCTACCGCACGCTGCTGGCCGACCTGGCCGCGCTGTACGAGGGCGAGTCGCTCGCCCCCATCGGCTACACCTACGCGCGCTACCTGGCCGCCGACCCGCGTGCCGAGGCCCGCGAGCGCGACCGGCAGTGGTGGAACGAGCGGCTCGGCGACCTGCCCGGCCCGCCCGAACTGCCGGTGGTGCCCGAGCCCGGCGACCGGGTCGTCCGGATGCACCACTGGCTCCCGCCCGGCGACAAGGACCGTTTCCTCGCGCGGGCGCACCGCGAGGGAGTCACCCCCGCGATGGCGCTGGCCGCCGTGTTCGCCGAGGTCATCGGTGCCTGGTCGGCCACGCCGCGGTTCCTGCTCAACCTCCCGCTGTTCCACCGCGAGCCCGTCCACCCCGGCGTCGACCAGGTGGTCGGCGACTTCACCGGCTCGATCATGCTGGAGGTCGACCTCACCGAGGACCTGCCGTTCGTGGAACGGGCGCGTACCGTCCAGGCGCGGCTGCACACCTCGGGCGCGCACAGCGACTACTCCGGTCTCGAAGTGCTGCGTGACCTGTCGCGCGCACGCGGCGAGCAGGTGCTCGCGCCGATCGTCTATACCAGCGCGCTCAATCTCGGCGAGCTGTTCGGCGAACGGGTGCGCGGGTGCTTCGGCGAGCCGGAGTGGATCGTGTCACAGGGCCCGCAGGTGCTGCTGGACGCCCAGGTCACCGAGGTGTCCGGCGGGCTCCTTCTCAACTGGGACGTACGGACTCCCGCGTTCCCCGAAGGCGTCGCCGACGCGATGTTCGCCGCGTACACCGCGCACATCACCCGGCTGGGCGCCGAGGGCGCCGACTGGACCGAGCCGCTGCGGATCGGCGCGACGCCCGAGCAACTGCGCATCCGGCACCGGCTGAACGCCACCGAGGCGCCGCCCGCGCGCACTCTCATCGAAGGCTTCTTCCGCCTTGCCGGGGAGCGGCCTGCCGCGCCCGCGCTGCACTGGGGCGACGACGGCACGCTCTCGTACGGCGAACTGGCCGACCGGGCACTCCACGTCGCGGGCCGCCTGGTGGCCCAAGGCGTACGCCCCGGCGACCGCGTGTCGATCGAGCTGCCCAAGGGCCCTGGCCAGGCCGTCGCCGTGCTCGGCGTGCTGGCCGCGGGCGCCGCGTACGTACCGATCGGGGCCGAGCAGCCGGCCGCCCGCCGCGAGAAGATCCGCGCGAGCGCCGCCGTGGCCGCCTCCCTGACCGCCGTGGACACCGACGGGTCCGAACGGCTGGACGCGCCCGTTCAGGTACGCCCGGACCAGGTCGCCTACGTGCTGTTCACCTCCGGATCGACCGGCGAGCCCAAGGGCGTCGAGGTCTCGCACGGCGCGGCCATGAACACCATCGGCGACCTGGTGGAACGGTTCGGGCTCGGCCCGTCCGACGTGACGTTCGGGGTGTCGGCACTCGACTTCGACCTGTCGGTGTTCGACCTGTTCGCGCCCTGGTCGTCGGGCGGCGCGGTCGTGCTGCCCGAGCAGGACGACCGCCGCGACGCCGCGCGCTGGGCCGAGCTGGTCGAGCGACGGTCGGTGACCGTGCTCAACTGCGTGCCATCCGTACTGGAGATGCTGCTGGCGACCGGCCCGGGGCGGGTCGAGGCGGGAAAGGCAACTGTTCCGAGCCTGCGCCTGGTGCTGCTCGGTGGCGACTGGGTCGGCGCGCACCTGCCCGCGCTGCTGCGGGAGCGGGCGCCCGGCTGCCGGTTCGTGGCCCTTGGCGGTACGACCGAGACGGCGATCCACTCCACCGTCCTGGAGGTCGAGGGCGAGGTACCGTCCGGCTGGCACGCGATCCCGTACGGCGTGCCGCTGCGCGGTGTCGCCTGCCGGGTCGTGGACGAGGCAGGCCGCGACCGTCCCGACTGGGTGACGGGCGAGTTGTGGATCGGCGGCGGAGGAGTGGCCGACGGCTACACAGCTGATCCGGATCGTACGGCTGACAGGTTCGTGGTGCACGAGGGCACCCGCTGGTACCGGACGGGCGACCTGGCGCGGTACTGGCCGGACGGGACGCTGGAGTTCCTCGGCCGCCGCGACCACCAGGTGAAGGTACGCGGGTTCCGGATCGAGCTGGGCGAGGTCGAGGCCGCGCTGGCGAGCCACCCGGAGGTGGGCCGCGCCGTGGGGTTGCTCGCCGCCGGACGTCTCGCGGCGGCCGTCACAGGCCCGGCGGACCTCGCCTCCGCCGACGTGCTCGCCCACGCCCGCGAGCTGCTCCCGCCGCACATGGTGCCCGAGCTGCTCCTGCCGGTCGCGGAGCTGCCCCTGACCGCGAACGGCAAGGTCGACCGCAAGGCGCTGACCGCCCTGGCCGCCGCCGCGAGCGGTGCGGCGGGCGAGGCCTACGTCGCTCCGCGTACCGCGCTGGAGAAGGTCCTCGCCGCCATCGTGGCCGACGTGGTGGGCGTCGAACGGGTCGGCGTGGACGACGACTTCTTCGCGCTAGGCGGCGACTCCGTACTGGCGACATCGGTCATCGCCCGGCTCCGCGAGGCCCTCGACACCACCGCCCTTCCGGTCCGGGTGGTCTTCAACCAGCGGACCGTCGCCGCCATCGCCCGCCGGTTCACCGACCTGGAGACGGAACCGGGACGCCTGGACGCGGTCGCCCAGATCTGGCTGATAGTCGAGGGCATGTCGGACGACGAGCTGTCCGAGCGCCTCGCCCACCCCTAAGTCCTCCTTGTTGACTCGTGGCGTGTTCGCCTTTCCAGAGCAACAAGCAGGCGAACACGCCACGAGTCAACGGGACGGGCTAGGTCGCCGTGTCCGGGGCCGGTTCGAACTCGGCCTTGCGGAGGCCGGTGAGGGACAGGGCCAGGGCGAGGGCGAGGACGGCGCTGACCGTTCCGTACACGACGATGGCGGCGCCGGGCGCGAGGTAGCGGCCGAGCGCTCCGGCGCCGAGCGAGCCGACGGCCTCGCCGCCGGTCTCCTGGGCGGACCACAGCGCGTTGACCCGGCCGAGGTAGGCGTCGGGCGTGTGGCTCTGGATCAGGCCGTAGCGCAGGATCTCCTCGATCGAGGCGACGAACCCGTACCCGAACAGGATCGCGACGGCGACCGCCGGATGCTTGGCGAGGCCGAGGACGGCGAGCGTCGCGAACCCGGCGACCGAGGCGATGAGCAGCGCCCGGCCCGGCGTGCGCAGCGACGACGCCCAGCCGCTGGTCACCGACGCCAGGACGGCGCCGCAGGCAGGCGCCGCGTATAGGAGCCCGACCGTCGTGGGTCCGCCGCCCAGGCTCAGCGCCGCGAACGCGGGCATGAGCACCGGGATGCCGCCCGCCACCATGAACAGCAGCCCGAGCAGCATCAGCGAGCCCACGACGCGATGGGACGAGACGAACCGCAGTCCCGAGACCAGCGATCTCAGCGGGCTCTCGTGCGCCTCCGTGGCGGGCTTGAGCGGTGGCAGCGCGGTCAGCATGAACAGCGTGCCGAACGTTCCGGCCGCGGCGGCCGCGTAGTTCCAGCCGACACCGAACGCCGACACCACCAGGCCGCCGATCGCGGGCGACAGCATCGAGCCGAGCCGTACGGTCAGCGCGTTGAGCGCGCCCGCCGCGACCAGCTTGTCGGGCCCGACGAGCGCGGGCGTGGCGGCCAGCAGCGCGGTGACGCTGACGCCGGTCGCCAAGCCGTCCCAGGCGGCGAGCAGGTAGAGCGCGGCCAGCGACGGGGACGGCAGGAACGCGTTGACGGTCAGCAGCAGGAAGCCGATGCCGGCGGCGGTACGGGCGCGCAGCATCAGCGTCCGGCGGTCGTACCGGTCGGAGAGCACCCCGCCCCACAGGAACCCGGCGAGGAGCGCGAACCCGCTGGCGGCGGCGACGGCGCCGACGTGCACCGTCGAGTCCGTCATCTCGTACACCTGCACCGGTACGGCGACCATGAGCATGCCGATGCCGACGACCGAGACCGTGCGGGCGATGAAGACGTTGCGGAACGGTCTGCTGGTGCGCAGGGGTGAGATGTCCATGGCAAGGCGGCGGAGCATTCTCGGGGTTCTCCTCGGCTGGGGGAGTAGCTAAGGTAAGCCTAGCCTTAGTTGTTCATGTTGGAGAGAGGCCGGCCAGTGCAGCGCATGCTGATGAACGGAAAGATCCATCGTGCCACCGTCACCCAGGCGGATCTGCACTACGTGGGTTCGCTGACGATCGACGCGGAGCTGATGGCCGCGTCCGACATCGTCGAGGGCGAGCAGGTGCACGTCGTCGACATCACCAACGGCTCCCGCCTGGTCACCTACGCCATCACCGGCGAGCCGGGCAGCGGGGTGATCGGGATCAACGGCGCGGCGGCCCGGCTGGTGCAGCCGGGCGACATGGTCATCATCATCACCTACGGGACGTTCAGCGAGAGCGAGCGGCGCGAGCACCTCCCCAAGGTGGTGCACGTCGACGCCGGCAACAACATCGTCGCGCTCGGCGACGACCCGGCCGAGCCCGTACCGGGCGCGGAAGCGCAGCTGGCGGGGCGCTGAGCCATGGACGGTTTCGTACCCTGGCCGGCCGAGCTGGAAGCGCGCTACAAGGACGAGGGCTACTGGAGCGACCGCCTGCTCGGCGGCGTGCTGCGCGGCGATCCCGAGCGCCTCGCGCTGGTGGCGGGCGACGACCGGCTCACGTACGCCGAGCTGGACCGGCGCGCCGACCGCGTGGCCGCCGGTTTCCTGCGGCTGGGCGTGAGCCGCGGCGACCGCGTGGTCGTGCAGCTGCCCAACACCGTGTCGTTCGTCGTGGTGTTCCTGGCCCTCGTACGGATCGGTGCCGCGCCCGTGCTGGCGCTGCCCGCCCATCGCGAGAGCGAGATCGGTTACCTGTGCGAGCTGTCGGAGGCGCGCGCGTACGTCATCCCCGACGTCGACGGCGGCTTCGACTACCGGACGATGGCCCGGACGACCGGTGTCACCGACGTCGTCGTGGACGGGGACGCGCAGGAGTTCACCGCGCTGGCCGACCTCGACATCGACCCGGACCCCGGCGCGGTCGCGGCCCAGCGCCCCGATGCCGCCGACGTGGGGGTCTTCCTGCTGTCCGGCGGTACGACCGGGCTGCCGAAGCTGATCCCGCGGACGCATCGCGACTACGTCTACAACCTGGAGGCGAGCGCCGAGGTCTGCGGCTTCACCCGGGACACGGTCTACCTGGTGGTGCTCCCGGCCGCGCACAACTTCGCGCTGGCGTGCCCAGGCATCCTCGGCGTGTTCGCGGCCGGCGGCACCGCCGTCCTGTCGCCTTCCGGATCGCCGGACGAGGCGTTCCCCCTCATCGAACGCGAGCGCGCCAACGTGTGCGCCGTCGTGCCGCCCATCGCCCTGCTGTGGCTGGACGCGGTGTCCTGGACCGACGAGGACCTGTCGTCGCTCCAGCTGCTCCAGGTGGGCGGCGCCAAGTTCGCCGCCGAGCGCGCCGCCCAGGTACCGGAGGTGCTGGGCTGCGCGGTCCAGCAGGTGTTCGGGATGGCCGAAGGACTGCTCAACTACACCCGGCTCGACGACTCCGCCGAGCTGGTCGAGCAGACCCAGGGACGGCCGCTGTCGCCGGCCGACGAGGTCCGCGTCGTGGACGGCGACGGGAAGGACGTCCCCGACGGCGAGGTGGGCGAGCTGCTCACGCGCGGCCCGTACACGCTGCGCGGCTACTACCGCGCGCCCGAGCACAACGCCCGCTCGTTCAGCCCGGACGGCTTCTACCGCACCGGTGACCTCGTACGGCGGCTGCCGACCGGGCACCTGGTCGTGGAGGGCCGCGAGAAGGACCAGATCAACCGGGGCGGCGACAAGGTGTCGGCGGAGGAGCTGGAGAACCACCTGCTGGCCCATCCGGCGATCCACGACGCCGCCGTGGTCGGCATGCCCGACCCCGTGATGGGGGAACGGACCTGCGCCTTCCTGGTCCTTCGAGAAGGTGGCGCGGCGCCGTCCCTGCGCGAGGTCAAGGACTTCCTGCGCGGGCGCGGGCTGGCCGCCTACAAGTTCCCGGACCGGCTCGAGACGATCGGGACGTTCCCGCGCACACCGGTGGGAAAGATCGACAAGAAGAAGCTGGCCGCCGGGCTGGGCTGAGCTCCGCCGGCCCGCCGGCCGGCGGAACGCCCTCCGCACCGATCGGTGGTGCGGAGGGCGTTCCGCTGGGCCTCGGCTCAGCTCGCCGGGACGACGTACGGGGCGATGCAGGAGAGCTTCTCGCAGGTCTCCTCGTACTCGCGCTCGGGCGTGGACCCGGTGACGATCCCGGCGCCCGCGCGCAGCCACGCGCCGCTCCCGTCGCTGTAGAGGGCGCGCAGCACCAGGGCGGCGTCCAGGGCGCCGTCATGCGAGATCGCGAGCACCGCGCCGGAGTACAGGCCGCGCGGCTCCTCCAGGCGGGCGATCGCCTCGATCGCCTCCCGCTTCGGGATGCCGGACGCGGTCACGCCCGGGAACAGCGCGTCCAGGGCCTCCCAGCTCGTACGGCCCGGAGCGAGCAGCCCGCTCACGCTGGAGCCGAGATGCTGCACGCTGCCGCGCTCCTTCACCGCCATGAACCCGGTGACCTGCACGGTGTCGGTCTCGCACACGCGGTAGAGCTCCTCCTGCGAGGTCCGGACCGAGACGGCGTGCTCGAAGATCTCCTTGGGGTCGGTCTCCAGCTCCCGCCGGGTCGCCGCGTCCGCGTCCCGGCCGCGCCCGAACGCCCGGGTGCCCGCCAGCGGCTGCGTCATCACGGTGCCGGTGCCGTCCACGCTCGCCAGTACTTCGGGACTGAATCCGGTGGCCTGGAAGCCACTGAGATCTAGCAGGAAGGAACGGGCCGGGGTGTTGGCGGTACGGCCGTGCACGTAGGTCGACACCACATCCACGGGGAAAGGAATCGGTAGCCGCCGGGAAACGATGACCTTCTGGTAGAGCCCGGCACCGATCTCCGCCACGGCCTGCGCGACCCGTGACCGGTAGCGGTCACCGTCGACCCGGACGTCGACCGGCGCCGGAGTGCCGACGCGCGGCGCGCCCGGCTCCGCCAGCAGCGCCGCGACCCGCTCGGCCTCCGCCGCGTCCACACTGGTCACGCGCGCCTGGCCGGCCTCGATCCGTACCTCGGTACGCGGGACGATCAGATGCGCGAGCCGCTGCCCGCGCGCGTCCCCGGCGAACTCGAAGGCGATCCATCCGTAGGCGTTCCAGGCCGGGAGCGGCGAGGCGCGGAACGCTTCGTCCAAGGCCTGCGACGGCCGTCCCGACCAGGGACTGACCACCGGTTCCCCGTCTCCCCAGCGTGCGTGCACCGTTCCGTTCTCGAGGATCACCTCGCCGAGCACGCCGCCCGCGAACGTCCAGCTTCCGGGTCGCTCGTAGACGACGTGGTCCGTGAAGAGCCCGCACTGGGCGAGCCGCGCCACGAGCAGCAGCGGATCCGCGCCGTCCAGCGGGACGCTCCGCTCGGCGGCGCGTTCGCCGACGCCGATCCCGCTGCCGATCTCGTCCGTGCGCACACCGAAGGACAAGGCACCCAACTCCTCTGTTTTCCGACCAACCGCCGCCGACCGAGGTTCCGGACGACCGGGTCATGCGATCAAACTTAGGTAAGGCTAACCTTGTGTGAAATTCGTAGGCAAGGCTAACCTAACCAACTGCGGTGTTCGGCGATCGAAAGAGTTGAGCGTGCGGGAGACGACGGCGGCGCGGCGGCGCGAGTTGATGCGGCGGATGATGGCGGAGGCGGGGCTCGGCCCCGACACCTCACGGATCGAACCCCGCGGGACGGACGGACCGGCACCCCTGTCGTACGCGCAGCAGAGCATGTGGCTGCACCACCGGACGTTCCCCGGCAGCCCCGCGTACAACGTCTGCCTGCTCGTGCGCATGTCCGGAACGCTCGACACCCGCGCCCTGCGCGACGCGCTCCGCGCCCTGATCCGGCGGCACGCGGTGCTGCGCACGGTCTACGCCGACGCGCCCGAAGCATCCGGCGGAGCCGTGCAGATCGTCACCGGCGACGACTCGCTCGACCTGGAGCCGCTCGACTGCGATGACGCGCCGGCGCGTGCGGAGGAGCTGGCGGCACGCCCGTTCGACCTGCGTACGGAACGGCCCATCCGGCTCGAACTGCTGAGCCTGGCCACCGGCGAACACGCACTGGTCCTCGTCGTCCACCACATCGCGTGGGACGGCATGACCTGGGGCTCGCTGTCGGGAGACCTGTCGGCCCTCTACCGCTCCGCGCTGTCCGGCGAGCCCGGCCCGTCCGCGCCGTCCATCCAGTACGCCGACTTCGCGGCCTGGGAGCAGGACCGGCCCCTGGCCGAGGACGACCTCGCGTACTGGCGCGAGCGCCTCGACCCGCCGCCCGCGCCGCTCGGCCTGCCCGCCGACCGCCCGCGCGGCGCCACCGTGTCCGAACGCGGCGGCCGCCGGGCCCGGCGCTTCGACGACGCCGTCACCGCCGGGATGCGCCGGCTGGCCGCCGAGGAGAACCTCACCCCGTACATGGTGATGATGGCCGCGTACGCGGTCCTGCTGCACCGCTACACCGGTGCCACCGACGTGTCGATCGGCTCCGCCGTCATGAACCGCGAGCACGCCGAGGTACAGCGCCTGGTCGGCAACTTCGGCAACACCCTCGCCCTGCGGACCGATCTGTCTGGAGCGCCCACGTTCCGCGAGGCCCTGCGCCGTGTCGGCCGCACGTGCGAGGAGGGCTTCGCCCACCAGGCGCTGCCGTACGACGCGATCGTCCGCGAGCTGCGCCCCGCCCGCACGCAGGGACGGTCCCCGTTCTTCGACACGATGCTGCTGTTCCTGGCCCAGGAGATCGGCGAGCTGGATCTGCCCGGCGTCACCACGAGCTGGACCCACATCCACAACGGCACGACCCACTTCGACCTCTCGCTCGAAGCGTTCGTCCGGCCGCAGGGCATGACGGTCGAGGCCACGTTCCGGCGCGAGCTGTTCGACGACGCGCGCATGGACGCGCTGCTCGCCCACCTGGAGACGCTGCTCGGCGCGGCCGTCACCGACCCGGATCGCCCCATCGCCGCCCTCGACCTGCTGACCGACACCGACCGCACGCTGGTCGCCGAGGCCAACTCCACGGCACGTACCGTCCCGGCCACCAACGTGGTCGAGCTGTTCGAGCGGCAGGCCGCACGTACCCCGGACGCGGCCGCCGTCGAGGGCGGCCCGGACACGCTGACCTACGCCGATCTGAACGCGCGGGCATCCGCCCTCGCCGATGTGCTCCGCGCACGCGGCGCCGGCCCAGGCGAAGTGGTCGCGATCGCGATGCCGCGTACGCCCGACCTGGTGGTCGCGCTGCTGGCGGTGCTGAAGTCCGGGGCGGCCTACCTTCCCCTTGACCTCGACCACCCCACCGACCGCCTCGCCTACATGCTGGACGACGCGGGCCCGCTCTGCGTCATAGCCACCTCCGACAGCGGCCACGTCCTGCCCGCAGGCGCCGACGTCCTGCTCCTGGACGAAGCCCTAGCGAACCCCGCCGAACGGTCGGCCCCGCCCGCGCTCTCTCCCGATGACCTCGCGTACGTCATCTACACGTCCGGGTCGACCGGACGGCCCAAGGGCGTGGCCGTTCCGCATGGGGCGCTGGCCAACTTCCTGCTGATGATGCGCGAGGAGCTGGCGCTCGACGCCGACGACCGGCTCGTCGCGGTGACCACGATCGCGTTCGACATCGCGGCGCTGGAGCTGTACGTGCCGCTGATCAGCGGGGCGACGGTCGCGCTCGCGGGACGGGCGGAGGTCCGCGAGCCGGCGGCGCTCGCCCGGTTGCTGGACGGGGCCACGATCGTCCAGGGCACGCCGTCGCTGCTCGGCTCGCTCGACCCGGCCGCGCTCAAGGGGCTGCGGGTGCTGGTCGGCGGCGAGGCGCTCCCGGCCGCGCTCGCGGACTCCCTGGTACGGGAGGCGGCGCGGGCGACCAACGTGTACGGGCCGACCGAGGCGACGATCTGGGCGACGCAGGCCGACCTGCCCTCCGACGGCATCGGACGACCGTTCTGGAACACGCGGGCGTACGTCCTCGACGCGTCACTGCGTCCCGCGCCGGTCGGGGTTCCCGGCGAGCTCTACCTGGCCGGGACTCAGCTCGCGCGCGGTTACGTGGGACGGCCCGATCTGACCGCCGAGCGCTTCGTGGCCGACCCGTTCGGCCCGGACGGCACGCGGATGTACCGCACGGGCGACCTGGCCCGCTGGACCCGGGACGGCTCGCTGGAGTACCTGGGCCGCACCGACGACCAGGTGAAGATCCGCGGATTCCGGATCGAGCCCGACGAGGTCCAGGCCGTCCTGGCCGCGCAGCCCGGCGTCGCGCAGGCGGCGGTCGTCGTCCGCGAGGACCGGCCAGGAGACGCGCGCCTGGTCGGCTACTACGTGGGCGAGGCGGCCGAGGGCGTGCTGCGCGACGCGCTCGCCGCAGCCCTGCCCGAGTACATGGTGCCGAGTGCCCTGATCGTCCTGGAGGCCTTGCCCCGCACGGTCAACGGCAAGCTCGACCGGGCCGCGCTGCCCGCACCCGAGGCCGGGGTGTCGGGTCGGGAGCCGCGCGACGCGCGCGAGGCCGCGCTGTGCGCGGTGTTCGCCGACGTGCTCGGGTACGAGCGGGTCGGGATCGACGACGACTTCTTCTCGCTCGGCGGGCACTCGCTGCTGGCCACCCGGCTGGCCGCCCGCGTCCGCGCGGTGATGGGCGCCGACCTCACCATCGCCGATGTCTTCGAAGCGCCGACCGTCGCCGGGCTCGCGCCACGGCTGGTCGAGGGCACGGGCTCCCGGGTCCGCGACGTCGTACGGCCCGAGGTGCTTCCGGTGTCCGCGGCCCAGCGCGGGCTGTGGTTCGAGGAGCGGCTGCGCGGCCCCTCGCCCGCCTACGCGCTCCCGCTGGGGCTGCGGCTGTCGGGTCCCGTGGACCCCGATGCGCTGCGTACGGCGTTCGGTGACGTCATCGCGCGGCACGAGGCGCTGCGGACGCTGCTGGTCGAGGGCGAGGACGGGCTGCCCGTCCAGCGGATCCTGGAGCCCGGCCCGTTCGCCTTCGAGGTCGTGGACGCGCGGGGCTGGTCGCCGGAACGGCTGGACGAGGCGCGCGCGCAGGCCGTACAGCACATCTTCGACCTGGGGACCGACCTGCCCATCCGGGCGACGCTGCTGCGGGTCGACGACGAGGAATGGGTGCTGGTCCTGCTCCAGCACCATGCCGCCGCCGACGAGTGGTCGTTCACTCCCCTCCTGGCCGACCTGTCCCGCGCTTACGTGGCGCGGCTGGCGGGCGAGGCGCCGGACTGGGCGCCGCTGCCGGTGCAGTACGCCGAGTACGCGGTCTGGCAGCGCCAGGCAGGCGAGCCGGAGGAAGGTCTCGAGTTCTGGGAGCGGGCGCTGGCCGGTCTGCCGGAGGAGACCGTCCTGCCGCTCGACCGGCCCCGTCCCGCCGAGGCGAGCCACGAGGGCGGGCTGGTGCCGTTCCGGCTGCCGCTCGACGGGGTCCGCGAGCTGGCGCGCGAGACCGGTACCAGCGTGTTCATGGTCCTGCACGCGGCCGTCGCGGCACTGCTGCAGCGGTCCGGCGCGGGCGACGACATCGCGCTCGGCTCGCCGATCGCGGGCCGTTCGGATGAGGACCTGACCGATCTGGTCGGCGTCTTCGTCAACCTGCTGGTCCTGCGTACCGACCTGTCCGGCGACCCGACGTTCGGGGACCTGCTCGACCGGGTACGGCGCGCCGACCTGGACGCGTTCTCCCATGCCGGGGTGCCGTTCGAGCGGGTCGTGGAACGGCTCGCGCCGGAACGGTCGCTGGCCCGGAGCCCGCTGTTCCAGGTGATGATCGTTCACCAGCGGCTGGACGACGTCCGGCTCGCGCTGCCCGGCGTCCGCGCCGAGCCGTTCCTGCCCGAGACCGGCGGCGTCAAGTTCGACCTCGATCTCTACTTCGCCGAGGGCGAGGACGAGGTGGAGGGCTTCGCCGCGTACGCGGCCGACCTGTTCGACGCCGGGACCGTCGCGGACCTGCTCGCCCGGCTGACCGGCCTCCTCGGCCAGGTCTCCGCGGACCCCGGCCGCCGGCTCTCCGAGCTGGGGACCCCGGTCGAGCACCCCGACACCGCACGTGACGTACCGGAAGGGACCGCCGCCGGGCTGTTCGAGGCTCAAGTGGCGCGCACCCCGGACGCGACCGCGCTCGTCTTCGGCGATACCCGGCTGACCTACGCCCAGCTGGACGAGCGGGCCGAGCGGCTCGCCGACCGGCTCGCGGCGGCGGGCGCGGGCCCGGAGCAGACCGTCGCCATCGCGCTGCCGCGATCGGACGAGTTCGCGGTCGCGCTGCTGGCCGTCCTCAAGACGGGTGCCGCCTACCTGCCGATCGACGTGACCTATCCGCAGGCACGGATCGACTTCATGCTGCAGACGGCCAAGCCGCTGCTGGTGCTGGGAGCGGACGAGCCGCCGTCGGACGCCCCGCCGCGCACCAGGCCGGACGTCCAGCCCGACCATCCGGCCTACGTCATCTTCACCTCCGGCTCCACCGGAACGCCCAAGGCCGTCGTCGGCACGCAACGGGCGCTGGCCAACCGGCTCGCCTGGGGCTCCGACCTTGCCGCGCCGGGTGTACGTGCCGCCAAGAGCTCGCTCGCGTTCATCGACGGCACCACCGAACTGCTCGGCGGCCTGGTCGCCGGGGACACCGTGGCCGTCGCCGACGACGCGACCGCCTCCGACGCGATCGCGCTGGCGGAGTTCCTCGACCGGCACGGCGTGAACACGGTGACGCTCGTCCCGAGCCTCCTGCCCGCGCTGCTGGAAGCCGGGGCAACCGAGTCCGTCACCACCTGGATCAGCAGCGGCGAGGCCCTCCCCGCCGCGCTTGCCGAGCGCACCCCGGGCCGCCTGATCAACCTGTACGGCTGCTCCGAGGCGGCCGGCGACAGCCTGGTCGCCGAGGCCGGGGGAGCACTGGTCCCGATCGCCAACACCACGGCGTACGTCCTGGACGCCGCGCTCCGCGAGGTCCCGGTCGGTGAGCTGTACCTGGCGGGCGACGGGCTCGCGCGCGGCTACCTCGGCGACCCGGCCCGTACCGCCGAACGCTTCGTCGCCAGCCCGTTCGGGCCGCCCGGCTCGCGGCTCTACCGGACCGGCGACCGGGTCCGGCGCCGCCGCGACGGCGGGCTGGACTTCCTCGGCCGGGCCGACGACCAGCTCAAGATCCGCGGCTTCCGGATCGAGCCGGGCGAGATCGAGACCGTGCTGGCCGCCCAGCCGGGCGTCCGCCAGGCCGCCGTGGCCGTCCACCCCGGCCCCCGGCTGGTGGGATACGTCGTTGGTAACACCGATGGCGGGGGCTCTGGGGGGTCGCCCCCCCAGAATGACACTGACGGGCTTCTCGAACGGCTCGGGGAGCTGCTGCCGGGCTATCTCGTTCCGTCCGAGCTGGTCGTCCTCGACGCGCTGCCGCTCAACCCGAACGGCAAGGTCGACCGGCGGGCGCTGCCCGAGCCCGGACGGCCTTCCGGAGGCCGCGCGCCCAACACGGGCAGCGAGGTCGTCCTCGCCGGGATCGCCGGGCACCTGCTCGGCCGCGACGACGTGACGGCCGACGACGACTTCTTCCGTACGGGCGGCGACAGCATCAGCGCCGCCCTGCTGGTGGCCCGCGCTCGCCGCGCGGGGCTGGCCTTCACCGTCCGGGACGTGTTCCGGCTGAGGACGGTCGCCGCGCTCGCCGGGGCCGCCACCACGGCCGGCGACGCAGCGGGGACGGCCGCAGGCCAGGGGGACGGGCCGTCCGAGCTGCCGCTGTCGCCGCTCCAGGAGGGCCTGCTCTTCCACCTGATGATGGCGGGCGAGGGCCGCGACATCTACGTGCAGCAGGCCGTGGTGTCGCTGTCGGGGCCCGTCGATCCCGACCGGCTGGCCGCCGCCGTGCGCGGCGTCCTGGAGAAGTACCCCAACCTGCGGGCCGGGTTCCGGGCCGATGGCGCGCGGACCGTGCAGTTCGTGCCCGGGACGTTCGAGGTGCCCTGGACGTACGCCGAGGTCGCGGGCGATGACGAGCTGGAGGAGTTCGTCGACGCGCAGCGGACCCGGCCGTTCGATCCGGGCGAGCCGCCGCTGATCCGGTTCGCGCTGGCGCGGCTGGGCGAGCACGACCACCGGCTCGTCCTGACCTCCGAGCTGATCCTGCTGGACGGCTGGTCCGGGGGCCTGCTGGTCACCTCGCTGCTGGAGTTCTACTCCGGCGCCGCCGCCGAGGCCGCCCGCCCGGTGCCGTCGTTCCGCGCGTACCTCGACTGGGTGAACGCCCGCGACCGGCAGGAGTCCGTCGACGCCTGGCGGCGCGAGCTGGAGGGCTTCGACGAGCCCGCGCTGCTGCGCCCCGGCCTGCTGGACCGTGCCGCCGACCTGTCCACCGCCGGCGAGGTGCACCGCGACCTGCCCGAAGGGCTCGCCGAACGGCTTGACGCTGCGGCCCGCGAGGGCGGGGTCACGCTGGGCACGCTGCTGGAGACCGCCTGGGGCCTGGTGCTGATGGGCCTGACCGGCCGCGACGACGTGGTCTTCGGTGCCTCGGTGTCGGGACGGCATCCGGACGTGGAGGGCGTCGAGTCGATCGTCGGCCTGCTCTTCAACACCATCCCGGTCCGGGTGCGCGCGGGCGCCGCCGACCCGCTGAGCGCGGTGCTGGAACGGGTACAGACCTCCCAGTCGGAGCTGTTCGACCACAACCACGTGGCGCTGGCCGACGTGCAGCGCGCCACCGGGCTGGGCGCGCTGTTCGACACCCTCTTCGTGTTCCAGAACTTCCCCGGGATGCCGACCGATCGCGGCTTCGGGCCGGACGGCGAGGTCCGGGTGCTGGGCCGCGAGGTCCGGGACGCCACCCACTACCCGATCACGATGGTCGTCGAGCCGGATGCGGCGCTACGAGTCATGTATCGCGGCGACGCCTTCAGCCACAACGAGACGGAGCGGATCACCGATCGGTACGTCCAGGTGCTGGAGCAGCTCGTCGCCGACCCCGGTACGACCTGCGGTCGCCTTGACCTGCTCGTTCCGGAGGAGCACGACCGGCTCCGGCGCGAGTGGGCCGAGGCGGAACGGCACGTACCGGAGCTGACCGTCGCCGAACTGCTGGCCGAGCAGGCCGGCCGGACCCCCGGCCGGACGGCGCTGGTCTCGCTGCCCGACGTCAGCCTCAGCTATGCCGAGCTGAACGCCGAGGTCAACCGCCTCGCGCGGCTGCTGCGGCGGAACGGCGCCGGGCCGGAACGCGTCGTGGCGCTCGCACTGCCGCGATCGGCGGAGATGGTGATCGCGCTGTTCGCCGTGCTGCGCACCGGCGCCGCGTACCTGCCGCTGGAGCTGGACTACCCGGCCGACCGCCTCGACTACATGCTCGCCGACGCCGCCCCGGCCTGCCTGGTCTCGCACGGGACGATCGCCGCCGGGCTCACGTTCGACGGCGCCGTGATCGAGATGGACGACCCGTCCGTACGGGCGGCCCTGCGCGACCTTCCCGGCGACGATCTCACCGAGGAGGAGTCGACCGGCTTCACACCGGGCACACCCGGCCGGATGGACCGGCCCGCGTACGTCATCTACACCTCGGGCTCCACCGGACGGCCCAAGGGCGTCGTGACGCCCTATCGCGGCCTGACCAACATGCAGTTCAACCACCGCGCCAACATCTTCGACCCGGTCGTCGCCTCGGCCGGGCGCGGGCTGCGGATCGCGCACACGGTGTCGTTCTCGTTCGACATGTCGTGGGAGGAACTGCTGTGGCTGATCGAGGGCCACGAGGTCCACGTCTGTGACGAGGACCTGCGCCGCGACGCCGAGGCACTGACCGCCTACCTGCGCGAGCACCGGATCGACGTCATCAACGTGACGCCGACGTACGCCCAGCACCTCCTCGACGAGGGCCTGCTCGACGAAGGACCCCGTGGTGACGAGCACAGGCCGCCGCTGGTGCTGCTCGGCGGCGAGGCCGTCCCGACGTCGGTGTGGGAACGGCTCGCCGAGGCCGACGGGGTGCTCGGCTACAACCTGTACGGGCCCACCGAGTACACGATCAACACGCTCGGCGGCGGGACCGAGGACAGCGCCACGCCCACGGTCGGCAAGCCGATCTGGAACACCCGGGGCTACGTCCTCGACGGCTGGCTGCGCCCCGTACCGCCGGGCGCCCCGGGCGAGCTCTACATCGCCGGAGCCGGGCTGGCGCGCGGCTACCTCGGCCGGGCGGACCTGACGGCCGAACGGTTCGTGGCCGACCCGTTCGACGAGAACGGCGGCCGCATGTACCGGACGGGCGACCTGGTGCGGGTCCGCGCGGACGGCAACATCGACTTCCTCGGCCGTACCGACGACCAGGTCAAGATCCGCGGCTACCGGGTGGAGCTGGAGGAGATCGAGACCGCGCTGGCCGCCGAGCCGGGCGTCGGGCAGGCCGCCGTGATCGCGGCCGACACCGACATGCCCGGCGTCAAGCGGCTGCTCGGGTACGTGGTGCCCGACGGGACGCGCGACGGCGCGGCCGACGAGCAGCTCGCCGAGTGGCGGCAGATCTACGACGCCGAGTACACCGAGGTCGGCACGGTCGTGCACGCCGAGGAGTTCGCGGGCTGGGACAGCAGCTACGACGGCGGCCCGATCCCGCTGGAGCACATGCGCGAGTGGCGGGAGACGACGGTCGAGCGGATCCGCGCGCTCGGCCCGCGCCGGATGCTGGAGATCGGCGTGGGCACCGGCCTGCTGCTGACCCGGCTGGCGCCGGACTGCGCGGAGTACTGGGGCACCGACTTCTCCGCGCCCGTGATCGGCAAGCTCCGGGACGACCTCGGCCCGGACTCGGACGTCCGGCTGAGCTGCCGGCCCGCGCACGACACCGGCGGGCTACCCCGCGAATACTTCGACACGATCGTCATCAACTCGGTGATCCAGTACTTCCCGGGCGCCGGCTACCTCGCCGACGTGATCGCCAAGGCGATGGACCTGCTCGTCCCCGGCGGCACCCTGTTCGTCGGCGACGTCCGCGACCTGCGTTCGGTCCGGGCGTTCCACTCCGCGATCCAGCTCGGCCGGGGCGGCGGCGACGTGGCCGCTGTGGACCGCGCCGTGCGGATGGAGAAGGAACTGCTCCTCGAACCGGCCTTCTTCGCCTCCCTCGGCGGGGCGGCCCGGGTGGAGGTACGCACCAAGCGAGGGCTGCACCACAACGAGCTGACCCGGCACCGGTACGACGTCACGCTCCGCAAGCCGTCGCCCGACCTTCCGCCCGTACCGGACGAGACCAAGGTCGTGGACTACACCGGACCGGAAGACCTGCCGTCCGCGCCGCCCGGCGTACCGCTGCGCGTACGAGGCATCCCCGACCCCCGGCTCGCCGGAGAGCTCGCCGCCCTGCGCGCGCTGGAGAACGGCGCGTCCCCGGACGCGGCACGCGACCTGCTCTGGAGCGTCGCCGGCGGGATCGACCCGGACAGCCTGTACGAGGTGGATCCCGATGTCGTGACGACGCCGTCCGGCGAGGTCGGCCGCTACGACGCCGTCTTCGGGGGAGGGGCGGCCCAGATGACGGCCGATCCGGATCGCAAGCCCTCCTCGTACGCCAACGATCCGGTCGCCGCACGCGATCACGGGGTGCTGGCCACGCGCGTCCGTGAGGGACTCAAGCGGAAGCTGCCCGGCTACATGGTGCCGAGCGCGATCCTCACGCTGGACGCGCTGCCGCTGACGGTCAACGGCAAGCTCGACCGGCGCGCCCTGCCCGACCCCGGCCAGGCGGGCGGCGGTGGCCCGAAGCCGTCTGGACGGGCGGCACGCACACCGGTCGAGCGCCTGCTGTGCACGCTGTTCGCCGAGGTCCTGGACGCCTCCGGTGTCGGGATCGACGACGACTTCTTCGACCTCGGCGGGCACTCACTGCTGGCCACCCGCCTGATCGGCCGGGCCCGCTCGGTGCTGCGGACCGAGCTCGCCATCCGCGACCTGTTCGAGGCGCCGACGGTCGCGGAGCTTGCCGGACGGGTCCACCAGAAGGCCGAAGGCGACCTGCGGCCGGTGCTCGCACCCGCCGATCCCCGTCCCGAGCGCGTTCCGCTGTCGTTCGCGCAGCGCAGGCTGTGGATGCTCGATCAGCTGCTGCGCGAGGACGACGGGCCGCGCGGCGCGTACCACCTGCCCCTCGCCGTCCATCTGCGCGGCGACCTGGACGTGGCCGCGCTTGAAGCCGCGATCGGTGACGTGGTCGCCCGGCACGAGAGCCTGCGAACCGTCTTCGCCGAGCACGACGGCGCCCCGTACCAGCGGATCCTGCCGCCGGACGAGGTGCGGCCGGTGCTGGAGATCGCGACCTGCCCGCCCGAGGACGTGATCGCGCGGCCGTTCGACCTGGCGACGCAGATCCCGTTGCGCACAGCGGTTTTCAAGACCGCCGCACACGAGCACCTGCTGCTCGCCGTCTTCCATCACATCGCGTTCGACGAATGGTCGTTCGGGCCGTTCGCGCGGGATGTGGCCGAGGCGTACGCGGCGCGGCTCGGCGGCGGGGACGCACCCGCGTGGGACGCGCCGCCCGTCCAGTACGCCGACTACACGCTCTGGCAGCGCGAGCTGCTCGGCGACCCGCTCGACCCGGGCAGCCTGCACGCGCGGCAGCTCGCCCACTGGGCGCAGGCCCTCACGGGCATCCCCGACGAGATCCCGCTCCCGGTGGACCGGCCCCGGCCCGACACGGTCGGCCAGCGCGGCGCCACGCTCACCGTGGACGTGCCGCCCGCGCTCCTGGACGGCCTGCGCGGGCTCGCTCGCGGCAACGGCGCCACGATGTTCATGGTGTGCCAGTCCACGGTCGCGGCGCTGCTGCACGGCATGGGCGCGGGCGACGACATCCCGCTGGGCAGCCCGGTCGCGGGACGTACCGACGAGGCGGCCGGTGACCTGGTCGGCTTCTTCGTCAACACGCTGGTGCTGCGCGCCGACGTCTCCGGCGACCCCTCGTTCACCGACCTGCTCGGCCGCGTACGGGACACCGTCCTGGCCGGGCTCGCCCACCAGGACCTGCCGTTCGAGGCCGTGGTGGAGGCGCTGCGGCCGCCGCGCGTCCCGGGCCGCAACCCGCTGTTCCAGGTGATGGTCGGGTACGAGAACCAGGGCGTCGGCGACGTCGTCTTCCCCGGCCTGGAGCAGCGCGAGGCGCTGTTCGGTCCCGGCGCGGCCAAGTTCGATCTGGACTTCATCTTCCGCGAGGGCCCCGGCTCGCTCCAGCTGATCGTGGACTACTCGGCCGACCTGTTCGACGCGGCCACGGTCGACACGCTGGCCGCGAGCCTGCTCGGGCTGATGGAGGCCGTCGCGAACGACCCAGCCGTCCCGGTCCGGGAGCTGCCCGCCGTGCTCACCGCGCGCAGCGTGACCGGCGACGTCGTCCGGAGCGCCGGCCGCCGGGGCGACGACCGCGAGGCCGCGCTGTGCCGGATCTTCGCCGAAGAGCTCGGTGTGGACGAGGTCGGCCCGGACGACGACTTCTTCGATCTCGGCGGCCACTCGCTGATGGCGATGAAGCTCGTCCGGCGGATCAGGCGCGAGCCGGGCTGCGCCGAACTCAAGATCGCCACCCTGCTGTCCGCGCCCACGGTCGCCCGCCTGCTGGACCGTCTCGGATGACCCCGCCCGCACCACCAGACCCGCTGCTCCCGGTCCCTGTTCGACACCCTAGGAAGGACAACCCCCGAATGAGGCGTATTTCTGTGGGGGGGCGACCCCCCACGCCCCCCGGTCAAAGCAGTTGGATGCGCCGACTGGCCGCCACCGGCGCTCTGATGCTGAGCCTCGGCCTGGTCACGGCCTGCGGCGGCGACGACGAGCCCACGGACACCACGGCGGGCGCCGGCGGCGGAGCGTTCCCGGTCACGCTGACGCACAAGCTCGGCACCACCACGGTCAAGGCGAAGCCCGAGCGGATCGTGGCCCTCGGCGAGGTCGACCAGGACACCCTGCTCGCCCTCGGCGTGCAGCCGGTCGGGATGACCGAGCTGGCCGGCGTCCAGGCCGACGGGCTCGCTCCCTGGTCCACGGCCAAGGTCACCGGGACCAAGCCCAAGCTGCTGAAGATCGGCGAGTCCGGCTTCAACCTGGAGGAGATCGCGGCGCTGCGCCCCGACCTCATCCTGGCCGGCGGCGACTTCACCATCGACAAGGAGTACGCCAAGCTGTCCAAGCTCGCGCCGACCACCGCGTACCAGACCGGCTTGGCCGAGGACTCCTGGCAGCAGATCACCCAGCAGGCCGCGCAGGCGATCGGACGCAAGGCCGAGGGCGACAAGCTCGTCGCCGACGTGGAGGCGAAGATCGCCTCGGTGAAGACCGCGCACCCCGAGCTGAACGGCAAGGGCGTCGCGTTCACCAGCGTCTTCCCGAACGGCAACATCGGCGTGATGAAGTCCAAGGAGGACACCAGCGTCAAGCTGCTGGAGCAGTTCGGGATGACGCTGCCCGCCGAGATCGCCAAACTGTCCGGTGAGGGCTTCGCCGCCGAGCTCAGCATGGAGAAGGTCTCCGTCCTGGACGTCGACGTCCTGATCAGCCACTACAACGACGACGCGGCCACCCAGAAGAAGATCGAGCAGAACAAGGTGTTCGCCGATCTCGACGTGGTCAAGCGCGGCGGGTACGTGGCACTGGACCTCAAGGGGTTCTGGCCGCTGCGCACCCCCACCCCGCTGTCCGTCCCGTACGTGGTCGACCAGGTCGTCCCGAAGATCGCCCAGGCCGCCAAGGCCGAGAAGACGGGCTGATCCCCGAGCCCCCGCGGCCGGACCGGCCGCGGGGGCGTTCCCGACACTTCCGGCACATTCCCGAGCATGACGTGAGAGGCGCACATGGCGACACCCGTCCATGACGTTGTGGGCATCGGTTTCGGACCCTCCAACCTGGCACTCGCGGTGGCACTGGAGGAGGAGTACGGCTCCGGCGTGGACGCGGTCTTCTTCGAGAAGCAGCCGGCCTTCGGATGGCACCGCGGCATGCTCATCGAGGGCGCCACGATGCAGGTCCACTTCCTGAAGGACCTGGTCACCATGCGCAACCCGGCGAGCCCGTACACGTTCCTGTCGTACCTGCACGCCAAGGGCCGCATGGCCGACTTCATCAACGGCAAGACGATGTTCCCGTCGCGGCTGGAGTTCCACGACTACCTGGAGTGGGTGGCCGGCGCGTTCGAGGGCCTGGTGCGGTACGGGTCGGAGGTCGTCGCGGTCCGCCCGTACGACGCCGGGACGCTGGAGGTCGTGGTCCGCCGCCAGGACGGCCTGCACACCTGCCTGACCCGCAACCTCGTCATCGGGGTCGGCCTCGAGCCGGTGCTGCCCGACGGCGTCCGCCAGGGCGACCGGATCTGGCACACCGAGGACCTGCTCACCCGGCTGGACGGGGTGGACGGCACCCCCGAGCGCTTCGTCGTGCTCGGCGCCGGGCAGAGCGCGGCCGAGGCCGTCGACCACCTGCACCGCACCTTCCCCGAGAGCGAGGTCTGCGCGGTCTTCGCCCGCTACGGCTACTCGCCCGCCGACGACAGCCCGTTCGCCAACCGCATCTTCGACCCGCTGGCCGCCGAGCACTACTTCCAGGCGCCCGCCGACGTGAAGACGATGCTGTTCGACTACTCCCGCAACACCAACTACTCGGTCGTCGACCTCGACCTCATCGACGAGCTCTATCGGCGCTCGTACGCCGAGAAGGTCTCCGGCGCCGAGCGGCTGCGCATCCTCAACGTCTCCCGCCTGGACGCCGTGCGCGCCGACGAGCGCGGCGTCCGGGTGGACGTGCGCTTCCTGCCGACCGGCGAGGTGACCCCGCTGGAGGCCGACGCCATGGTCTGCGCCACCGGCTACCGCGAGCGCAACCCCGTCGACCTGCTCGGCGAGGCCGGCGAGCACTGCCGCAAGGACGCCGAGGGCCGGCTGGTGGTCGAGCGCGACTACCGCCTGGCCACCGACCCGGAGTCCGCCTGGTCGGTCTACCTCCAGGGCGCCACCGAGCACACCCACGGGATCGCCTCGTCGCTGCTGTCGATGACCGCCGTCCGTA
Source organism: Actinomadura sp. 9N407 (assembly GCF_044326315.1). Taxonomy (NCBI): domain Bacteria; kingdom Bacillati; phylum Actinomycetota; class Actinomycetes; order Streptosporangiales; family Thermomonosporaceae; genus Actinomadura; species Actinomadura sp. 9N407. The sequence goes on from NZ_JBIRAW010000005.1 coordinate 74,202, forward strand.
CCGGAGAGATCGTCCGTTCCATCGCCGGGCGCGACGCCCGGGTAACCCAGCTCAGTCCAGAAAGGACGGCGCCATGACCAACCCGTTCGACGACACCGACGGACGCTTTCTCGTGCTGGCCAACGACGAGCACCAGCACTCGCTGTGGCCGGAGTTCGCCGCAGTGCCCGGCGGCTGGACCGCCGTGTTCGGCCCCGAGGAGCGCGAGCGGTGCCTGGAGTACGTCCGGCTCAACTGGACCGACCTGCGCCCGCGAAGCCTGGCCGAACGCTCCTGACCCCGGGTCGGTGGCCAGGAGAGGGCACTTCGCGGTGCCCTCTGGCGGGCGGCCGGCGCGCGGCCTAACGTTCGATCTTGACGGTGATGGACGGGATCGCCCGTCCGGCGTCCGGTCGAGGGGGCGGGGCATTGAAGATCGCGGTGCTGGGGACGGGAGAGGTCGGCCGCCGGATCGGCGGCAGGCTGGCGGGGCTGGGCCATCAGGTGACGCTCGGGTCGCGGACCGCCGCGAACGCGGCGGCGGCCGACTGGGCGCGGGAGACCGGCGGCGGGCACGGGACGTTCGCCGACGCGGCGTCGCAGGGCGAAATGGTCGTCAACGCCACCGGCGGGCTGGTCTCGCTCGACGCCCTCACCGCCGCGGGCGCTGAGAACCTGCGTGGCAAGGTGGTCGTGGACGTCTCCAATCCGCTCGACTTCTCCGGCGGCTTCCCGCCCAAGCTGGCCGTTCCTGAGGCCGGCAGCGTCGCCGAGCAGTTGCAGCAGGCGTTCCCCGAGGCCCGGATGGTCAAGACGCTGAACACGATGAACAACTCGGTGATGGTCCGGCCCTCGCTGGTCCCGGGGCACCACAACGTGTTCCTGTGCGGAGACGACGAGCCCGCCAAGGCCGAGGTCGCGGAGCTGCTGGGCTCGTTCGGCTGGGGATCCGGCCAGATCCTCGACCTCGGCGGGCTGTCCGCCGCGCGCGGCATGGAGGGGATCCTGCTGCTCTGGGTGACGCTGTACGGAAAGCTCGGTACGGGCGACTTCAACTTCTCGGTGGTGACCGGGCCCGGAACGGACGCTTAGGGCTGCGGTGGGCCGGCGTGCTGGAGGGCGTGCTCGACCATCGCGACCAGGACGTTCTTGGCGAGGTCCTTGCGGCGCACGTCGCACAGCATGACCGGGACGTGGGGGTCGACGTCCAGCGCGCCGCGGATCTCGCCGATCGTGTAGCGGCGCGCGCCGTCGAAGCAGTTGACCGCGACGATGAACGGGATCTCGCGCTGCTCGAAGAAGTCGATCGAGGCGAAGCTGGCGGTCAGCCGGCGGGTGTCGGCGAGCACGATGGCGCCCACCGCCCCGTAGGCGATCTGGTCCCACATGAACCAGAACCGCTCCTGCCCCGGCGTCCCGAACAGGTACAGCCGGACGCCGCCGCGGAAGGTCAGCCGGCCGAAGTCCATCGCGACCGTGGTGGTGGTCTTGCGCTCCAGGCCCTCGAGGTCGTCGACCCCGGTGCTCTTGTCGGTGAGGGTCTCCTCGGTCCGCAGCGGGCGGATCTCGCTGACCGAGCCGACCAGTGTCGTCTTGCCCACCCCGAATCCGCCCGCCACCAGGATCTTCAGCGTGTGGAGGGGGTCCTCGTCGACCTCGTCGGGGGACGCGAAGGTGTCAGATACGGCGAAGTTCATCGAGCACTCTCATCAGGATCCGGGCGTCGGGGCGCTCGGCCGCCGTCGCGGGCTGCGGCTGCCGCTCGATCAGGCCGTGCCGGCACAGGTCGTCCAGCAGGATCTGGACCACCCGGAGCGGGAGGTCGGCGTCCGAGGCCAGGTCGGCCGGGGTGGAGGGGCGCCGGCACAGCCGCAGCAGCAGCCGCTGCTCGCGGGTGAGCCGGATCCGCTCGCCGGGTTCGATCCCGGTGGCGACCAGGATGGCGACCAGGTCGAGGGGGGCGCCGCGCGGGCTGGTCCGCCCGCGCGTCATCGCGTACGGCCGTACGATCGGCCCGGCGTCCTGGCCGATCCAGCGCTCTCTCGGCGCGTCCATGCTGCCTCTCAGCCCGGCTCGGCGGTCGATCCGGTCCGCGCCTCCGCGCCGGAGTCGTCGGCGGTACGGGGCGCCGCCCCCAGCTGCCGCCGGACCCGCTTGATCAGCATCGCGGTCTCGTAGGCGACCAGCCCGGCGTTGCCGCCGGCGTCGCTCAGCACGGCCAGGCAGCTGCCGTTCCCGGCGGGCAGCACGAAGAACAGCAGGCCGTCGAGCTCCACGACGGTCTGCCGTACCTGCTTGGCCTCGAAGTGCTCGCGGGCGCCGTTGGCCAGGCTGTGGAAGCCCGACGACAGCGCGGCCAGGAACTCCGCGTCCTTGCGCGTGACCCCCTCCGAGCAGCCCATGACCAGGCCGTCGCGCGACAGCAGCACGGCCTGGTGGACCTCGTCGACCCGCTTCACCAGGTCGTCGAGCAGCCAGCCGAGTTCGCCGGCCGCCTGGCTCCGCGTCATCGTGGTCCCCGTTCGTCGCTCGGTTCGAGATCGGTGCCGTCCCCGTCGTCGCCGGGTTCCCTGCCGCGCAGCCAGCCCGACTGCAGCGACGACATCAGGTCGCGGCTGAGTTCGGGGGTGGGCTCCTCGAAGGCGTCGGGGTCCTCCTGCGGGGCGGGGACCGCCTGCGGGGCCTCGGATTTGGCGCGCAGCTGCGGCGCCAGGTTCTGCTGCCGGACGCGGCGGGGGAGCAGGCCGGTGAGTTCGCTGGACTCGGGCTCGAACTCCCCGGTCTCGGCGTCCCTCGACCACGGGCCCTCGCCCGCCCAGGGGCCGTCGCCGTTGTGGACGGGTGCGGGCAGCGGTGCCGCGGCGGCGGAGGCCGGTGTGTAGGAGGGCGGTCCCGGTACGGGCAGTGCGGGCCGGTCGATGCGCGCGGGGCGGCTCGTACCGGCGGCCACCGCCATGGACCGCCGCGGGGGGACGGCGTCCTGCGCGCGGTCGCCGTCCACGACCACGAGCGCGTTCGGGACCAGCACGATGGCCGTGGTCCCGCCGTACGGCGAGGACTGCAGCGAGACCCGGATGCCGTGCCGGGCGGCCAGCCGCGACACCACGAACAGGCCGAGCCGGTCGGTGTCGGCCAGGTCGAACTCGGCGGCGTGCGACAGCCGCTGGTTGAGCTCGGCCAGCTGGTCGGGCTGCAGGCCGATGCCCCGGTCGACGATGTCGATCGCCAGCCCGTTGGCGACGGACTCGGCCCGTACGGTGACCTCGGTGGCCGGCGGGGAGAACGTCGCGGCGTTCTCGATCAGCTCGGCCAGCAGGTGGATGACGTCGGCGACGACGTTGCCGGCGATCGCGGCCGGCGAGTTCGCCGTGACCTCGACCCGGGTGTAGTCCTCCACCTCGGCCAGCGCGGCGCGGACCAGGTCCTCGGCCGCCACCGGGTGGTCCCAGGCCCGCACGGTGGGCGAGCCGGACAGGATCACCAGGCCCTCGGCGTGCCGCCGCATGCGGGTGGTGAGGTGGTCCAGCCGGAACAGGTCCGCCAGCTCCTCGGAGCTGGACGCGCGCCGTTCCATCGAGTCCAGCAGCCGCAGCTGGCGGTGCAGCAGCGACTGGCTGCGCCAGGACAGGTTGATGAAGACCCGGTTGATGCCCTTGCGCAGCTCGGCCTCGCCGACCGCGGTGTCGACGGCGGTGCGCTGCACGGTGGAGAACGCCTCGGCGACCCGCGCGATCTCCCGGGTTCTGCCGCCGGCCATCGCCGGGGCCTCGGCGCCGACGTCCACGCTCTCGCCGCGGCGCAGCCGGGCCACGACCCGCGGCAGCCGCTCGTGCGCGAGTTCCTGGGCCGCCCGCTGGAGCGCCAGCAGCTCGCTGACCAGGGTGCGGGCGAACAGCAGCGACAGCAGGATCGACAGGGCCACGGCCAGCAGGCCGACGCCGCCCGCCAGGACGAGCTGGAGCACGATGCGCTCCCCGGCCGGCTGGATCTCGCCCCTGAGCGTCTCCCCGGCGGTCGTGCTGGCCTTGGCCCACTTGGGGGTGAGCGCGTCGATGGTGGGCCGCCACTGGGCGAGGCCGGCGGCGGAACCGGTGGCGGCGATCTTCTCCTCGAGCGTCCGGTAGGCGGTGTACTCGGTTGACGCCGCGAGTTGGCCGAACAGCGTGGCCAGCTCGCCGCCCAGCCCGGTCTGGGCGACGCCGAAGAGCTGGTTCCCGCTCCCGGCCCACCGGGCGAAGGCGGTGCGCGAGGCGGCGTTCATCCGGCCGTTCCGGGGAAGCGTCGACACCAGGGCGTCCTGGCGCAGCATGTAGTCCATGGACCAGTACGCGTTGGTCATGGCCACGGTCTGCCGGAACGCGTCGCCGTCGTCGATGCCCGCCATGGTGCTCAGCAGCCGCATCGTCGTCTCGGTGATCCGGCTGTAGCCCTCGATGACCTCCAGCGGCCGGACCTCGCCGGCGTCGACCTGGGCCCGCAGCGCGCCCAGCTCGTTGAACGACTTGTCGAGCCCCGCGATGTGCCCGGCGATCACCTTGCCGTCGGTCGCCGACCGGGCGGCGTCGGAGAAGGCCGTCTTGCGGAAGGCGCCCACCGCGGCGTCGGTCCTGGGCCTGATCTGCCGGTAGCGCTGCGCGCCCGCGCCGGGATCGACGAGGGCGGCGGCGGCCGTCGCGCGCTCCTGCTGGACCGTCGCGATGACGAGGCTCGCCGGTACGCCGACGTCCTCGTAGACCGCGTCGTAGTCGAAGCGCTGCAGGGCGGCCTCGAGCGTGAGGTTGGCGGCGAACCCCCACAGGGCCACCAGCGACACCAGCGGGACCAGCAGGAGCAGCGCGATCCGGCGCCGGATCGGCTGGGTGCGCGCACGGCCGCGCGAGCCCGCGCCATCGTCCTTGTCCGCCAACCGGCTCACTCCCCTGTTGAACTGCCCCGTTTCCGCAAACGGAGTGGAAGTGTACTTAGATGATCTTGTGGCGGCCATAGATCCTGCTCTGCCCTTTTGATGGCAGAACGCTCACTTTCATGGGTGTGTGCTCGATATGCAGGCGGAACGGTCGTGCGGGCGAGGCGCCATTTGCTGTCCGATATCGGACGCCCCTCCGGCGAGCCCCCGCGTGTCGCGTCCCGGCGCCCGTGGTCGGCCGCGTCCCGGGGGCGGAATCGGCGCGGTCATCGCGATCGAATTCATCCCTCGTTCACCGCTCCTGCACCCGCCCGGTGGGAGGGTGCGGGCAGGTTGTGGGCGTGATCGCCAATCTGCGTGGGGTCGCGCGCACGACCTCACGACCCGTCCACGACGAGCCGCCGGAACCGGCGGCGCGCGGCCGGGCCGACCCGGCACGGCTCGTCCCGGCGGTGCTCGTCCTGGGGTGGTCGGCCGTACTGCTCGCCCATCTGCGCACACCCGTCCCGTCGGACCAGGTCAACTACCTGACGGCCGCGGCCCGGTTCCCTGATCCGGTCGAGGCCACCACCGAGATGCATCAGATGACCCGCTTCGGGCTCATCGTGCCGGCCCGGCTGGCGATGGCGGTCTTCGGCCACTCCCAGGCCGCGTACGGGGTGGTGCCCGTACTGGCCACGCTGGCGCTGCTGCTCGGCACCTACGCGCTCGGGACGCTGCTGTTCGCCCGTTCCGTGGGGGCGGCGGGCGGGCTGACCGTGGTCGCGGCCACGCCGGTCTTCGCCGACTCCACCGACCTGCTCCCGGACGTGCTCGCCGTCGGCCTCTTCACCTGCGCGCTGGCCATCGCCGTCGCCGTCCGGCAACGCGACGACCCGCCCGGCCGGCTCGTGCTGCTGAGCATCGGCGCCCTGCTCGGCTGGTCGTACCTCACGCGCGAGTTCATCGTGTTCGTCTGGCCGGTGATCCCGGTGCTGCTCTACCGCAGGGCGGGCCTGGCCGGGCTGCTCTGGACGGCGGCGCCGATCGTGGCGGCGGGCCTGGCCGAACTGCTGCTGTGCTGGCGGCTGTACGGGGATCCGCTCGCCCGCCTGCTGTCGGTCACCGGCCACGGGCAGCGGCCGTCCAGCCCGGAGATCGCCTCCACGTACCGCGACAAGCCACGGATGCTGTACGTCCTGCGCTTCCCCAAGACCCTGCGGACCTACCCCGAAGGCGCGTTCCTCGTCGCGATGCTCGGGCTGACGCTGCTGGGTGGGCTGCTGCGGCCGCGCCGGATGGCCGTGCTCGTCGCGACGTGCGTGCTGCTGTGGGTGCCGCTCACCCTGTTCGGCGGCGTACTCGATCCGAGCGCGCCCAAACTGCGCCTGCAGCTGATCCGGTACTGGTATCCCATCTTCCCCGCGCTCGTGCTCGGCGGACTCGGGCTGCTCTGGCTGCTCGCGCGCGACGTCCCAGTTAAGGAGCGGGTACGAGCCGTCCTGCCCGCCGTGCTCGTGTTGACCGTGGCGGCCACCGTCACGGGCACCGCCGCCCGCTCATGGTGGGGCGCGCCGGGCACCCGGATCGGCGGCGGCACCCAGCTGGAGGCGCTGCGGTCCTGGATGCACGACCGGGACGGCACGTACCCGCGGATATGGACCGACCCGCGCACCCGCAAGATCCTCCCGATCTACCGGCAGGGCTTCTGGGGCGGGCCGGCCTGGTCCGCCGAGATCCAGGCGGTACGGCCCGGACAGCCTGCCGCGCCACGCGCCGGAGACCTCGTGCTGTTCTACGACACCGAGCGCGGGCACACCTGCTCGCTCTGCAAGAGGTCGGCCCGGACGGTGTGGGGCGACATCGTCCGTCCCCGACCCGGCTGGCGCGAGGTCTTCGCCACCCGAGACCGGGTCGTCCGCCTGTACGAGGTCGGCGCGGAGGGCCGCGCTCCCTGATCCCGCGCTGCGTCCAGGACGATCCGGCGCCGGCCCCGGTCTACGGCGCGGGCCATGTCGGCCGGGTCACGCGGTACGGAGCGGGTCCGGCAGCGGCTCGGCGTGCAACACGTGCAGCGCGCTGACCGCCCGCGTGAGCACCACGTACAGGCGGTGCAGGCCCCGGGGCTCGGCCGCGACGATCCGCGCCGGTTCGACCAGGACGACCGTGTCGAACTCCAGTCCCTTGGCGAGCGTGGCCGGGACGCACACGAGCCTGCCCTCCTCCAGGGCGTTCTCGCTGTCGCCCAGCAGCGCGGGCGCCAGGCCCTCGGCGGCGAGCCGCTCATGGACCGTGCGGACGGCGGCGTCGGCCGCGATGACGCCGACCGACCCCTCACGTTCCAGGCACTCCCGGCAGGCCGCGACCACCGCGTCCGGCAGGTCCTCGGCCGCTGCCGGGGTGACGCGCAGCGCGCCGGGGGACCGCCGGGCCGAGGTCGGCGCGCCGAGGCCCGGGGCGATCACGGGCAGCAGCCGGGCGGCGTAGTCGATGATCTGCGCGGGCACCCGGTAGCCGCGCGCCAGCGTCTCCAGCCGGGCGTCCGGCTTGCCGAGATGGCGCAGCAGCTCCGGCCAGTCGCCGGTCGCGGCGGGGCTGGTCCCCTGCGCGATGTCGCCGAGCACGGTCAGCGAGCCGGTCGCGCCGCGCCGCCCGATGGCGCGGCACTGCATCGGGCTGAGGTCCTGTGCCTCGTCGAGCACGATGTGGCCGATCGAGGGCGTGCGCTCGATGAGATCGCCCAGCTCGTCCAGGAGAGCGGAGTCGGCGGCCGCCCACCTGGCCGACCGCCATGACCGCGCCGGCTTGCCCCACAGCAGCAGCTCCTGCTCGTCCGGCGTGAGGTCCTTCTTCGCCGCCTTCGCGAGGAACGCGGCGTCCGACAGCAGCCGGAACAGCACCTGCTCAGGGACGAGCTTGGGCCAGACCTGGTCCAGCAGCCGCCGGACCGGCTGCGAGCGGGCGACCGCGTTGTGGGTGCGGTCGTCGGGCGACTCGCCGCGCCGCTCCATCTGGACGAGCACGGCGTGCGCCAGCCGCTTGGCCGCGGCCGTCCGCCCCGGCCCGTACCGCATCGAGCCGCGCAGGGCCGCGACGATCTCGCTGACCTCGTGGTCGGCCACCCGGTGCCGGTACGTGCCCTTGGCGTACATCAGGCCCTCGGCGGGCTTGGTGACGTGCAGCCACAGCGCCCGGCGCAGGACCGCCGCCATCCGGCCGTCGCCCTTGAGCCGCGCGACCGCCGGGTCCTCGGGACGGTCCGCGCCCGCCCGGCCGATCAGCTCCTCGACGGTGGTCTGGGTGACGTCGACCTCGCCCAGCGCGGGCAGCACCCGCCGGATGTAGGACAGGAAGGAGCGGTTGGGACCGACGACCGCGACGCCGGTCCGGCCGAGCCGGTCGCGCTCGGTGTAGAGCAGGTACGCGACGCGGTGCAGGCCGACGGCGGTCTTGCCGGTGCCCGGAGCGCCCTGGACGCACACGGTCTGCTCCAGCGGCGCGCGGACCAGGTCGTCCTGCTCGGGCTGGATGGTGGCGACGATGTCGCGCATCGGCCCGGAGCGGGGCCGCTCGATCTCGGCGGCCAGGAACGACGACGCGGCCTCGGCCGCACCGTCGGCGCCCGGCCCGGCCAGCGGCTCGTCCTCGTACGCGGTGAGGTCGGCCGCGCCGGAGAACCCGTACCGGCGCCGCAGCCGTACCCCGTGCCGGTCGTCGCGGGTGGCGCGGTAGAACGCGGTGGAGACCGGCGCCCGCCAGTCGATCACCAGCGGATCGCCGGCCCCGTCGTGGACGTGCCGCCGCCCGATGTAGAGGCGCTGCGTACCCACCTCGGCCTGGTCGGCGTCGAAGTCGAGGCGCCCGAAGAACAGCGGGACGTCGGGGAGGTCGACCAGGGCCAGCGCGCGCAGCTCCCGCGCCCGGCGCTGGTAGTAGCGCTCGGTGTAGTTGTCGTTGTCCTCGGCGGCGGCGGTCAGCTGCGTCTCGGTGGTGACGACGTCGTGATGCATCCGCTGGAGAGCGGTGCGGGCGGTCGCCAGGTACGCGCGCTCGGCGCTGATCTCGGGGTCTTCTTCGGCGGGCAGGGTCGCGGAAACGGCCATGGGCGTGGGGCCTCGGCTTTCGGCGGAAACGAGTGCGGATTGGAGGCGGCAGACTCCGGATCTCGCCCCGGAAGCTGCTCTCCGGTTCGTTTCGACCCTCAGCGCGTGTGGCGTGCGCCTACCTGAGAAGTGGGGGGAAGAGCCCAGTACTCTAGCGCTTCCCGCCGTCGGGGCCAAATCGTATTCGGGACGCCTTAGGATCGGCTCAGACCTGGACGGAAGGCGGGGCGATGCTGGGCGAGGACGGGGAGGGCGGCCGGGCGGAGCCCGTGGCACCGATCGTGATCGACGGCGGTGACCGGTCCTGCGTGCGGCTGCTGCTGGAGCTGCGCGGCAGGCTGGCCGAGCTTCCCGAGGGGACGATCGTGCATCTGATCGCGAGTGATCCGGCCGCGCCCCTGGACCTGGCGGCCTGGTGCCATATGACCGGCCACGCCTACCTCGGCACGGTGCCGCCGCCGTACGGCGACGCGCCCGCCTACGGCCTGCGCGTGGCGGCGACGGCCCTTCCGACCCGTCCCGAGTCGCCCTGGCGCCCGCTCGACTAGACCACGGGGACTAGGCCACCGTGAGGACGATCTTGCCCGTGGTGCGGCCGGTCTCGCCGCGCTCGTGCGCCCGGGCCGCCTCCTCCAGCGGCAGCACGGTGTCGATCTCGGCCCGCAGCCGACCCGCCCCCGCCAGCGCGGCGATCGCCTTCATCGTGGCGTGGTCGGGCTCCACCAGCAGCACCTCGCTGCGGACGCCGGCGTCCTCGGGGACCCGGACGTCGCGCGGCGTGATGGTCACGATGACGCCGCCGGGCCGCATCGTCCTGACCGAGCGCGGCCCGTAGTCGCCGCCGATCGTGTCGAGGACGACGTCCACGTCCCGTACGGCCTCGGCGAAGTCGGTGCTCCGGTAGTCGATCGGCTCGTCCGCGCCCAGCTCGCGCAGCAGCGCGTGCTTGGGCTCGCTGGCGGTACCGATCACGTACGCGCCCCGCGCCTTGGCGATCTGGACGGCCAGATGGCCGACCCCGCCCGCGGCGGCGTGGATCAGCACCCGCTGCCCGTTCCCGAGCCCGGCGGTGTCGACGAGGGCCTGCCAGGCGGTCTGCGCGGCGAGCGGGAGCGCCGCCGCCTGGACGTGGTCGAGGTTCGCCGGCTTGCGGACGAAGCGCCGGGACGGTGCGGTCACGTACTCGGCGTAGGCGCCGGCGCCCTGCGGGTACGTCAGCATGCCGAAGACCTCGTCGCCCGGCTTGTGCAGGGTCACGCCGACGCCGGTGGCCTCCACGACGCCCGACAGCTCCCAGCCGAGCACGAACGGCGGCTGCCCGAGATACAGGCCGCTCGCCCGGTGCTTCCAGTCGGTCGGATTGACGCCCGCCGCGTGCACCCGTACCAGGACCTCGGTCGGGCCCGGCTCCGGCCGGTCCTTCTCGATCACCTTGAGTACGTCGGGTCCGCCGAGAACGTCCTGGCTGATGGCTCGCATGCCCTCGAACCTACCGGGAAGGGCGGGCGCGCCGGCGACGCGCCCGCCGCTCTCAGCCCAGCCGGGCGCCGAGCCGGTCGACGAAGCCCATCGCCTCGTACGTCGTCGCCTCCCTGCGGTCCTCGCCCTCCCAGGTCGCGTGCTCCAGGAGCGCTCCGGTGGCCGGCGCAATGATCAGCTGGGACCCGATGCGCGCCCCGCCGTCCGTGGAGGCCGGCGGTACCACCGCGATGCCGTGCCGGCCGAGCGCGTCCGTGACCCGGCCCTTCAGCCGGATGCCCGGCTGCTGCGCCAGGACCTTGTAGAGCGCCCCCTTGGTCTTCGGCGAGAGCGGCCCCGCGAGCAGACTGTGGGCGATTCCCCAGACATAGCCGCGGAAGCCGCCCACGTACCGGTTCGCCGCGTCCTTGCGGTCACTGTCGTACTGCTTGCGCAGGAACGCTTCCAGGCGGGGTGCGTCGGAGGGCAGGGCCGCCAGCTGCTTCAGCGTCATCGGCCGGTTCCCGACCTCGAGCCGTCCGTCCTTTCCGTTCCAGACCTGCTCCTTGTTGGGCCGCGCTCCGTGGTACGGGGAGCCCGCCTTCCGCCATCTCGCCTGGTCGCCGGCCGTCGGGAACGTGGTCGTGGTGACGCCGCTGCTCTTGCGGATCGTGCCGCCGACCCAAACCTCCCCGGGCGTGACGAGGTGGACGGTGTACGGGAGCCGCCTCCTGACCTTGCGGCCGTTCTCCACGACCGTATGGTGACCGGCCATCAGCGAGGTCTGCCGCGTCCGGACGTACCAGTAACTTCCCGTGCCGGCCGGTGCCTTCTCCGCCGCCTGCGCGCTGACCAGCAGGAACTTCCGGGCATCGGCGGGCGTGGCGGGCCCTTGGCCGACGTCCGGGCCGTTGCCGCCGGTGGCGACGACGGCACCGGCGCCAACGGCGCAGGCCGCCGCGGTGGCGCCGGCGAGCAGCAGTACCGAGCGCCGCCGTTGCGTGCCGGTGCGCCGCGTGCCGGTTCCGGCCGGGGCGGCGCGCATCGCCAGGGCGAGGTCGCCGTCACGGCGCCGCTCGTACGCCTCGTCCGCCAGCTCGTCGAGCACGGCGGGCCGGAGCGCGTGGAAGGTCCGGTCGGGATCGATGGTCTGCTTCATCTTCGCTCCTGAGGTCATCGGGCCGCCTCCCGGGCGACCGTGGCGGTGCGGGGGCCGGGGGCCGCGCTGGAACCGTGCCGGTCGAGCGCGCGGGCGAGCCGCTTGCGGGCGCGGTGCAGCCGTACGAGAAAGGTCGGTGCCGAGCAGCCCAGCACCGCCGCGGCCTCCCGGGGGGCGAGGCCGTGCCAGTTGACCAGCGCCAGGATCTCCAGGTCGCGTTCGGGCAGCGCGGCGACGGCGGCGAGCGCGACGTGCCGCTCGACGACGTGGTCGGCGATGTCCCAGGCGGCCCGCTCGTCCGGTCCGGCCAGCTCGGCGGCGCGTTCGGCGAGCATCCGCCGGCGCTGGCTGCCGTCGCGCTGCTTGCGCAGCAGGTTGCGGGCGACGCCGAGCAGCCACGGCAGTGGCGTGTCGCCCACCTCGCCCAGGCGGCGCCAGGCGATGAGGAACGTCTCGCCCGCGATGTCCTCGGCGGTGTGCGGTTCTGCGTGGGTGAGCGCGTATGCCAGGACGCGCCGGTAGTTCTCGTCGTACAGGCGGGTGAACCGTGAGGCGGGATCCTCCACGGATGCCCTCCGTCCGGGTGTGGGGTCAGTGTCGTGGAGTAGTCCCTCGGCGGACGCTTTCCTTACACCCGGATCGGCTGGATTCCTGGTTCAGGACGGTCCGACGCGCCTGGCGATGAGGCCGCGCTTCGTCCCGTGTTCGGGGTCCGGTACGTCCTGCTGGTCGAGAACGGTGAAGCCGGCCGGGAGCAGGGACGCGGGTTCGCCGGGCGCCAGGCACCATTCGGCGGGGAGCCGGGGCCGTACGCGGCGCGCGTCCACGGTGAACGCCTCCCAGGCGAGCAGGCCCCCGGCCGTCACGGCGTCCGCCGCCGGAGCGAACACCGCGCGATCCCAGTAGCCGGTGCACAGGACGAGTGCGAAGCCGCCGGGCACGGCCGACGTCCATTCGCCGAGATCGGCGTGGATCAAGGTGATCAGGTCGCGGACGCCACGGCGGCGGGCCTCCGCGTCGAGCAGGGCGAGCGCCACCTCTGACACGTCCACCGCCGTCACCCGGCGCCCGTGCTCGGCGGCCAGCAGGGTGCTTCCCGATGGGCCGCACGCCAGATCGAGGACGGGGCCGTCCGGCGGCGGCTGGGACAGCGCCCGTACGGCCAGGCGGTGCGGGGTGAACGAGGCGCCCGCGGTGCCGTATTTCCCGTTCCAGCGGAGGCGGTCCGGGTGTCCGGCCAGCTCCGGCGGAACCTCGTCGTCCATGGCCCGAACCCTACTGCGGCTTGACGATGTATCAGGGACGGCCGCTCCGTACTCTCCACCAATATGGAGCCATCACGCCCCCACCGGCCGCTGACGGTGGACGACATCGTGCGCATCGCGTCGTACCAGGATCGGGAGCCGTCGCATGAGGCCAGGGTCATCGCTTTCGCCTACCATCGCCTGGCCCTGGACCTGTCCCGCCACCTGGGACGGGACGCGAACAACTGGTACTGCTTCGCGGTGTGGGCGTCCAAGACGGTCAGCGAGAACCTCGACCTGTCGGAGGGCTCGCCGTTCCTGGCCGAGGCGGGGCGCCGGCTGAACGTGCCGAACGCGCTGCGGCGCCCGTTCCGGCACGTGCTGCTGGCCCTGCTCGGCCCGAGCTACCGGCTCGGCCTCGCGCTCGCCAACCGGGCGATCTTCCTGGAGATGGGAAGCCTGGCCGCCGACCTGTGGGCCGGCGGGCCGGAGTACTCGGTACGGGTGCGGGAGTCGCGGGAGGCGGAACGTCCGGGCGGCGGTGCCCCGGCGGGCGAGGGGGCGCCCGCCCAGGCCCGCCGCCCGGCGTTCCTCACCCGGCTGCTGTCGCCGGCCGACGAGACGCTCCTGGACACGGTGGTGGAGATGTTCACCAGGGCCAAGGACGAGCCCGACCCCGCGCTGCGGGCCGAACTGGTCCTCGGCGCCAACGTCGCGCTGGTCGCGTACGAGCAGCAGCGCGCGCAGCAGGCCCTGGAGCTGGTGCTGTACCGGCCGCCGCGCTGGCTGATGCGGGCACCGTGGCACTGGCTGCGCGGCGTGCTGACCGGGCAGGCGCCGCATCGGCTGGAGGTGTACCTGGCCCCGCACGCGTCGCAGCCGTGGCCGGTCCGCCAGGCCGAGCGGTGGTGGGCCGGGTTCTACACGCGGCACATGATGGGGATGGTCACGCCGATCGGGCGGATCCGACTCGGCCGGCCGCTCCCGCCCCCGCGGAGAGCGGCCACCGAGCCGCTGTGGGCGCCCATCAGGGACGCCGATGTGCGCAAGCTGATCGAGGACTACGTCCCGGACCCCGAGAGGGCCGCCGACGGCGTCACCGACTGGCTCGACTTCGATGACCGGATGCGGTTCATCGTCGCCTTCTTCCGCACGTACCTGACCGTCCCCGAGCTGTTCGCCGCGCCGTTCGTCCCGCCCACGGCGGACGGGCTGCTGGCCGACATGGACGACGGGCAGGTCCCCGAGCCGTTCCGTGAGTGGCGCCAGGGCCAGGCGACCCGGCGCCGGACGCGGGTACCGATCCTGCGGCAGCTGTACCGCTCGCCGCTGCGGGCCGACCCCGACGCGGACGCGCTGGCGCGGGTCGACCTCGCCGCGTTCTCCGACCGGCGCCCGCTGAGCCCATGACGTCCCTCCATTTGTTCCCCAGGTCAGACGAGCAGGTCCGGCGTGACGCCGCGTTCCTCGAGCAGGCCGCGCAGCCGGACGAGGCAGCGGGCCCGCGACGGTCCGATGCTGCCGATCGGGCGGCCCAGCTCGCGGGCCACCTCGACGTAGCGCAGCTCGGGCCGTTCGGCCAGCAGCCGGAACAGCTCGCGCTGCGTGGCGGGCAGCTCGTCGGCGGCCTCGGCCAGGGTGCGGTTCAGCCAGGTCCGCGCGAGCCGGCGGTCGACGGAGGCCGCGTCGTCGTCGCCGGGACGGTCGACGGCCTCCAGGTCGTCGACGCAGACCTCCCGCGACCGCCGCAGCAGCCGCAGCGACTCGCGCGCGGCGATCGTCGCCAGCCAGCTGCCGATCCGCCGCTCCTGCTCCAGCCGGCACAGGTTCTGCAGCGCCAGCAGCCAGGTGTTCTGCAGGACGTCCTGCGCGTCCTCGCGGCCCAGCCGGAACCGCCGGATCCGGGCCCGGAGCATCCCGCTGTGGCTCTCCACCAGCCGCTGCCAGGCGTCGGCGTCGCCCTCGCGGGCCGCGGCGACGAGGGCGATCAGCTCCGCTTCCGCGGCCGGCGACGCGTCCCTGCCCGCGGTCCCTGAACGGAACGGATCTGCGGTCATGGGACGAGGGTCCGCCAAGATCGCAATTCGCGCTGTTTCCGCGGACACAGTTCCGCTGTCATCTGCGGCACATTCCCGGCGCACCCGGCCGTACAGTGCCATTCATGGAGACGCAGGACGAGCGGGTGGCCGGCGTGCTGGCGGCCGTTCCGCTGTTCGCCGTGCTCGGGGAGGCCGGGATCGCGGCCACCGTCGCGGCCGGGCTGCTGCGCCGGCACGGCGCCGGCCAGGTCATCTTCCATCAGGGCGATCCCGGCGACCGGCTCTACGTCGTGGTGGACGGGCTGGTCAAGGTCGTCTTCGCGACCGAGCGCGGCGCCGAGATCGTGCTGGACACGCTCGGCGGCGGCGAGACGTTCGGCGAGATCGCGCTGCTGGACGGGGCGCCGCGCTCGGCGTCCATCGTCGCGGCGGAGCCGACCTGGCTGTTCTCGCTGTCGCGCGAGCAGCTGCTGGCGCTGATGCGCGAGCATCCGGCGCTGGCCGACGAGTTCCTGCTGATGCTGGGGCGGCTGGTGCGCCGGCTGACCGAGCGGGCCGCCGACACCGCGTTCCTCGACCTGGGCGGGCGGCTGGCCAAGCTGCTGCTCCAGCTGGCGGGCAAGCACGGGACGCGCGGGCGGCCGGGGGAGCCGGGCGGCGCGGTCATCGACCGCAAGCTGACCCAGTCCGACCTGGCGGCGCTGATCGGGGCGTCCCGGCCGGCGGTCAACCGGGCGCTGCGCTCGCTGACCGCGCGCAAGGTCATCGCGATCGAGGGCCGCACGATCGTGCTGATGGACATCGAGGCGCTGCGGCGGCGCAGCACGCCCTGAACGTCCCCGCACGCCTCTTATCGGAATGGCCGGATAGGGACACCCATGTATCTGTACCGGAGAATTCGCGGACCCGCCGTTAAAATGTCGCTGTCAATTTCCGCTGCCCAGCGCTCATGGCGGAACCGCGATAAACGGCGTTCAGCGGATCCGGTCGACGGCGGGGGATGACGTCATGGGTGCGGGGGCCACCGAACGCTGGACCGACGCCGGGTTCCGGCGGCTGCGGGCGATGGCCGATCCGGAGATCGACGCGATGGTCGCCGGGTACCGGCGCGACCATCCCGAGTTCGCCGACTCGCGCGCGCTCGTCCGGTCCCTGATCCGCGACCTGGGCCGGATGAAGGAGCAGGCGCGCGGCGCGGTAGCGCCAGGCGCACCGCGGGCGGCAGCGCCGCCGGACGCCGTGAAACTCCTGGACGAGCTCGCCCGTGACACCGGGCTGCCCGAGTGGGGGCACGACGCGGCCCTGATCGAGCGCGGCCAGCGCGTCTTCACCCAGTACGGCCTCTACCAGTCGGTCTCGCTGTTCTTCACCGCGCTGCCCCTGGCGTACGCGGCGCCCGCCGGTGCCCGGGTGCTGGCCCACGTGTCCGACCTGGCCACCGGCGACCTGACCAGACGGGTCGCCGAGACCGGGCAGATGCTGATCGACGTGATGGGCCTGGAGGAGGCGGGCGCCCTGGCTCCAGGCGGCCGCGGCCACACGTCGGCGATCGGCCTGCGGCTGCTGCACTCGTGCGTACGGGCGCTCCTGCTGGAACGCGACGGCCCCGACGGCTGGGACACCGCCGCCGACGGACCGCCCGTCAACCAGGAGCTCCTGCTGGCCACGCTGCTCGACTTCTCCCTCGTCGCCTGGGAGGCCATGGAGCGGATGGGCGTAGACCTGAGCGAGGAGGACCGCGCCGCCAACCTCTACGCGTGGAGCGTCTTCGGCCACCTCATGGGCGTCGAGGCGTGCCGGGACGCGCCGCTCACCTTGGCCGACGTGGACGCCATCAGTGCCCACCTCGGCCGCGGGCTCGCGCCCACCCCCGAGGGCAAGCTGCTGATGGCGGCGCTGCTGGAGGAGATGGAGGGCTTCATGTTCGTGGGGTGGCGCCAGCTGCCCCGCAGCCTCGTCCACTGGCTGTTCGCCGAGGCCGAGCACGGCGTACGCGACGTACCGCGCATGCTCGGCGTGCCCCGTCCCGCCTGGTGGGCGGCGCCCATGTTCGCCACCGCCCGCGCCGCGCACCGGATCTCCTGGCTGCCCGACCTGCTGCGGCCGGTGGTCCGCGGGCTGATCCGCCGGGCCGGCCGGATGGTCGTGATCACCTACGCCGACCGCTACTCCGGCGGCGGTGCCCCGTTCCAGATCCCCGGCCCCCTGGCCCGCCGCTGGCGGCTCCGGCAGGCGCCCGCCGCGCGGCGGGCCCGCGGCGTGCGGCGCAAGGCGCGCCGGGCCGTCCGGGCACCGCTGGCCCCGCTGCGCCCGCCGCGCCGCCGGCGGGACGAACGGACGACGTGATGGGGACCCCCGCACCCGGCGCGCTGACCACCGCCACCGTCCTGTTCACCGATGTCGTCGACTCGACCGCGACCCGGGCCCGGCTCGGCGAGCGGCTCGCCGACGGCCATTTCGAGGGGATCTACAAAGCGCTGTACGGGGCGGTCACCGCCGCCGGGGCCGTCTACACCAAGAGCCTCGGGGACGGGCTGATGGCGGTGTTCGAGTCGGCGACGGCGGGGCTCGAGGCGGCGACCGCCGTGCAGCGCGCGATGGCCGGCGAGAGCGAGCGGGCAGCCGAGCCCGTCGCCGTACGGGCCGCGCTGAGCGTCGGCGACGTCCGCTGGCACGAGCACGACATCAGCGGGCTGCCCACGGTCGAGGCCGCCCGGCTGGTGGACCTGGCCGGGGGCGGCCAGGTGCTGTGCACGGAGCTGGTGCGGCGCCTGGCGCGGGGCCGCGGCGGGCACGAGTTCAAGGATCGCGGGCCGCTGCCCGCCAAGGGACTGCGCGCCCCGCTGCGCGCGTACGAACTGCTGTGGCGCAACGCCGGCGAGGACCCGGCCGTACGGCTGCCGGCCTGGCTGGACACCGGACACGTGCTTCCGTTCGTGGGCCGCGAGCCAGAGCGGGGCCTGCTGGACGGTGAGCTGGCGGCGGCCGAGCTGGGCACCCGGGTGGTGATCCTGCAGGGCGAGCCGGGCGTGGGCAAGACCCGGCTGGCCTCGGTGGCCGCCCGGCGCGCCGCCGACCGGGGCTTCACGGTGCTGGCGGGCCGCTGCACAGATCCGGCGCGGCAGGCGTACGAGCCGATCGCGGCGGCCGTGGAGCGGCTGGCCCGCGACGCCCCGGGCCTGCTGCTGCGCGCCGGTGTCGACCGCAGCTGCGGGCAGCTCGTCCGGCTGGCTCCCTCGCTGGCCGTGCCGCCGCTGGCGCTGGCCGTGCCGCCCGCGACCGAGCCGGTGTCCGAGCGCTACCAGCTGGCCGCCGCCGCGCGGACGCTGATCGAGCGGCTGGCCTCGGTCGGCCCGGTGCTGCTGGTCATCGACGACCTGCAGTGGGCGACCTGCGAGTCGCTGGAGATGCTGCGCACGCTGATCTTCGAGTCCGACGGCCTGCCGCTGCTGGTGCTGGCGACCTCGCGGCCGGTCGCGGCGGACGCGCCGGGCCCGGCCGCCGCCGAATGGCACGCGCTGGAGGCCGAGAGCACGGTCGTCCCGGTGACGCCGTTCGGCCTGGACGACGTCACCGAGGCGCTGCGCTCGGTCGCCCGCCGCTCGGCCGCCGGCGCGGCCCGGCTGCACCTGATCACCGGCGGGAACGCGTACCTGGTCAGCGAGGTGGCCAGGGAACTGGTGGCCGGGCACGAGCTGGACCGGATCGCGGTACCGGACTCGGTCACCCGGATGGTCGTCGCGCGGCTGGCGCGGCTGCGCCCGGAGGCCCGCAACCTCGTCAACCTCCTGGCGGCCGGTGAGCAGATGGGCTCGGCCGCGCTGCGGGTCGCGCTCGGCGCGGGCGAGGCCGACTTCGTCGATCTCGTCGAGGAGGTCATGGCGACCGGCCTGGTCACGATGGCCGCCACCGGGGATTGCCAGTTCTCGCACGAGCTGACCAGGTCCGCGGCGTACCGGGCGCTGTCCCCGCCGCGCGCCGCGCTGCTGCACGGGCGGATCGCCGACGCGCTGCGCGCCGCCGACCCCCAGGTCATGGAGTCGCGCCCCTACGTCGTGGCCACCCACCTGCTCGCCGCCGCGCGCGGCGGCCACGATCCCGCCCGTGCCGCCGAGGCCGCGAGCGCGGCCGGTGACGCCGCCCGGCAGGCGCTGGCCAGGCTGGCGCACCGCGAGGCCGTCACCTGGTGGCGCAGCCTCCTCGAACTGCTCACCCGGGTGCCCGGCTCCGCGCCCGAGCGGCGCGCGGAGGCCCTGGTCCACTGCGGCCGCGCGATGTGGCTGGCCGGGGATCCCGAGGCGCGCCCGACGCTGGCGCGCGGGGCGGCGCTGGCCCGCGAGTGCGGGCGCGGCGACCTGGTCGTGGCGGCGGCGGTCGCCGAGGACCGCGGCTTCTTCAGCATGACCGCCGCCGCCGACACCGGCCGGATCGAGCTGCTGACCCTGGCGCGGACGCTCGTCGACCCGGCCGATCTGCGGGCCCGCGCGCTGCTGACGGCACAGCTGGCGGCCGAGCTCACCTGGGCCCGCGACGGCGAGCGCCGGTACGCGCTGAGCGACGAGGCGGTGGCCCTTGCCCGTGAGTCCGGGGATCCGGCCACCCTCGTCAGCGTCCTCGGGCTGCGCAGCCTGACGGTGATCCCTGCCGAGCCGCTGGAACGGCGCGTCCGCGACGGGCAGGAGATGCTGCGGGCCGCGCTCCGTACCGGGGACGACCTCGCCCTCTTCCACGCCACGTTCCAGCGCATCCCGCCGATCCTCGAACGCGGCGACATGGAGACCGTCGGCACCTGCCTGGACCAGGCCGACGAGCTGGCCCGGCGGCTGGCGCAGCCGCACCTGGTCTGGCTGGTCGGCATGTGCCGTACGGGGCTCATCCTGCTGCGCGGCGACATCGAGGACGCGGAACGCACCTCCGTCCAGGCGCTCGACATGGGGCTCAGGCTCGGCCGCCGGCTGGAGGCGCTGGCCTTCCACGCCGAGCAGCTCGCCGAGATCCGCCGCCTGCAGGGACGGCTCGGCGAGCTGCGCGAACGCCTCCGCCGCGCCTCCGAGAGCCCGCAGATCGATCCCGTGCACGCCATCCTGCGGTTCCTGTGCGAGCTGGACGACGCGGAGGCGGGCCCCGCGCTCGAACGCGTCCTGGCCGCGCACGGCCTCATCCCGCGCGAGGACCTGGCCCAGCGCCCGGCCCTGGACAACCTGGCGTTCGCCGCGTGCCGGCTCGGCCGCCAGGACCTGATCGGGCCGCTGTACGAGGCGCTCGCACCGGATGGCGAGACGTTCGGTACCTCGGCGGTGGGGCACCACTGCGGCCACCACTACCTGGCACTGCTGTCC
Organism: Actinomadura sp. 9N407; assembly: GCF_044326315.1. Lineage (NCBI taxonomy): Bacteria > Bacillati > Actinomycetota > Actinomycetes > Streptosporangiales > Thermomonosporaceae > Actinomadura > Actinomadura sp. 9N407. The sequence goes on from NZ_JBIRAW010000005.1 coordinate 94,408, forward strand.
GCCGCGTCCGGTGCCCCCGACCGTGCGGGCGAGCACTTCGAGGCCGCCGCCCAGGTCCACGATCGCTGCGGTGCGCCGCTGCTGGGAGCCGAATCGCTGCTGGAGTGGGCGGATCTGGTCGACCGTACCGGGATCACCGGCCCGCACCCCCGCGACCTGCGCGAGCGCGCCGCCGGCCTGATCGCCGGCCGGGGCGCGATCGTCCTCGAACGCCGCCTGGCGCTCCGTACCTGAACCTCATCCCTCCAGGGCCGGCTCGGGCGCGGTCTCGGGGCGCAGGGCGTCGAGGGCGGCGCGCGGGGTGTCGGCGAAGAAGCGGATCGTCCGGATCTCGGCCCTCTTGCCGAGCGGGCGGACGGCGGTGACGGGTTCGGTCAGCTCCACGACGATGTTGGTCTGCGACGACACCACGATGGCGAGCCGGTCGTCCTCGATCCTGACCAGGCCGCTCTCGTTGTAGTTGCGCACCTGCCGTACCGAGGCGATCCGCTCGCGCGGGACGCGCAGGTCGAAGAACGCCCCGTACCGGACGCGGAGCTCACCGGCGGAGACGACGTGCGGGCGGGTGACGCAGGCCGCGACGATCGCCAGCACGACCAGGATCGAGTACGCGTCGATCACGAAGACCACGGCCCGCAGGCCCGCCGGCGCACCGACCGCCCGCAGGATGATCTCCAGGCCGAACAGCTCCACCACCATCGCGAACAGGAACGTCAGCATCGTGCCGGTCTGCGCCCCCGAGTACGACAGCGGGGTGGCGCCCGGCGGGACGCCGTCGCGGCGGCGGGCGACCCACAGGACGAGGCTGTGCATGCCCTTGAAGTCGAACCCCATGATCCGCCGCACCGGTTCGGGGACGAGCTGCGCGTAGGTGTCCCGCAGCGCCGCCCGGCGGGGGAGACCGCCACGGCGTCCGGTCCTGAACAGCCGGTACGCGGCCGTGGCCTCCAGGACGAGCACCGCGAGGATCACCGCCTCGGCGACCACGATCACCGGACGGGGCAGCGGCACCCCGGACAGGAGCAGGACCGCGAGCACCAGCTCGGCGGGGACCATCGCGAACAGCGCCGCACGCGCGGCCTTGAGCGTCACGTTCATCTCCCTCGTCCCTTCAGCATGCGCACCAGCGATCGGAAGACCTCGGCCTGCGCGGCCGACAGCTCCTGCGCCATGGCGTCCAGCCAGTGGCCGGTATCGGCGCTCTCCAGGCTCGCGACCATCACCGACGCCATCTCCTCGGGGAGGTAGTCGGCCAGTTCGCGGGCGGTCTCGGCGACGCGCGGGTCGCCCGGGTCGGCGTCGGCCAGCTCGTCCAGCCGCGCGTACAGCTCGTTGCCGCGCTCGCGCATCCCCGGCGCGGTGAGCGGGCGGAGCAGGTCGGTGTACGCGGAGCGGTCGGCCGTACCCGCCCCGGCGTCGGCCAGCATCATCAGCTCGCGATCGAACCTGCCGATCTCGGAGTCGCCGGGGCCCGGCAGATCGCGCAGCACGGACGCCATCGCGGGCGACACCACCGAGTCGGGGTGCAGGTCGGTCTCGGCCAGCAGCACGGCCAGCCGGTCCCGCCGGGCCGCGATCGCGTCCTGCTGCCGGGCCAGGTCGGCGTCCAGCTCCAGCAGGACCTCGCGCAGCTCCCGGCCCCGGTCGTCGGCCAGCACGTCGCGGATCTCGTCCAGCGCCAGCCCCAGCTCGGTCAGCCGCCGGATCCGGGCGAGCGCCACCGCGTCCCGGACCCGGTACTCCCGGTAGCCGTTGGCCAGCCGTTCGGGCTCGGGCAGCAGCCCCTGATGGTGGTAATGGCGCACGGTACGGGTGGACACCCCGACCAGCGCGGCAAGCTCGCCGATCCGCATGCCTTCATTAGAAACGTTGACGCTGCGTCAAGGTCAAACCGGCGGCCTGCTCACCGAGCGCCGCCGGGCCGGCAGCGCTCGGTGAGGAGATCGGCGAGAGGCTCCCGGCGGGTACAGGAGGAGAAGGAGAACGAGTCGGCCAGCGCGTCCAGCTCGCCGTCGTCCAGTCCCCGGAACAGCTCGGCGTACTCGACGGTCAGCGGCTGGGCGAACAGGATGTGGCGCAGCAGGTCGTCGGTGAACTTGCGGCGGCCGAACGGGTAGGGGTCGAAGTCCGGGTACTCCTCGGCCATGAAGGCGTGGACCGGCTCGGTCAGATGCCGCACACCGTCGTCGGTCGACCCCCAGTGGTCGGCCCCCAGCCGGGCCTTCTTGTCCTGGAACGCGCCGAACCGCCGGGTGTACGGGCTGTCGGCGGCGGTGTGGACCAGCCCTTGGAGCCCGACGTCCTTGTACGTCCACAGCGACCAGCCGGCGTCGTGGGCGTCGTAGATGTCGAGCTGGTCGCGCAGGATCCGGTAGCGCTGCGCGTCCCGCTCGGGGTCGCCGGTGTAGACCGGGCCGAACTCGCCGACCCAGATCGGGGTGCCGGTACGGCGCTGGTACGCGGTGCGTTCGAGGAACTTCTCCTCCAGCTGCCCGCGATCGACCCAGACGCCCTCCGTACGACCGGGATAGGGGCCGCCGTACACGAAGCCCGCCAGCGCGTAGTCGTGGCAGGTGTAGATGGTGTTCTCCCACGGCTCGCCGAACATGTCGAAGCGGGTGGAGTAGGTGTTGCCGTCCAGGAAGAGCGTGTGCCGGGGATCGGCCTCGCGGACGGCGTCCACCAGCCGGGCGTAGAACGGCCCGATGATCTCGCCGGTCGGGTCGGCCGGCTCGTTCAGCAGGTTGTGGCCCGCGATCCAGGGATGGCCCGCGTACCGGTCGGCGATGACCTGCCACAGGTTGACGACGCGGTCCTGGAAGTGGGCGTGCTCCCAGAAGGCCGGAATGTGCGAGGGGTTGTCGCTGTGCCAGTGGTGGTTCTGGGCGCCCGGGGCCGCGTGCAGGTCCAGCACGCTGTAGACGCCGTGCCGGGCACAGGTGTCGATCACCCGGTCCAGCTGCTCGAACCCCGCCTCAAGGATCTTGAACGGGGCGCGGTCGTCCTCGAAGTGCCGGTAGTTGAGCGGCAGCCGCACGCAGTTCAGCCCGAGCGAGGCCAGGTAGGCGGCGTCGTCGTCGCCGAAGAAGGCGGTGAGCAGGCGGTCGAAGAACCGGTGGTAGCGGTCCTCGCCGAGCACGCCGCGCACCGCCCGGCGCATCAGCGTCTCGGTCGCCGGATAGCCGGTGATGAAGTTCTCCATGTTCATCCAGCCGCCGAGCCCGACGCCGCGCAGCCGCACGGGGGCGCCGGTGGCGTCGGCGAGACCGCTGCCGGCCACCCGGAGGAACCGCTGGTCATCGGTCATGAGCACTCCTTCTTCCTTACGAACGCTTCCTTGCGGACGGTCATTTGCCGAACCCGGCGGTGAGCCCGCCGACGAGGCGCCTGCGCCCGATCACGTAGAACACGAACACCGGCAGCACCGACAGCGTCATCGCCGCCATCAGCGCCGGAACGTTGGAGGTGAACTGGCCCTGCAGGCTCCACAGGCCCATCGTCAGCACCCGCCGGTCCTGCGACTGGGTCAGGACCAGCGGGAACAGGAAGCCGTTCCAGGCGTTCACGGCGACGTAGACGCCGACCGTCACCAGCCCGGGGCGGCTGAGCGGGATCACCAGGGTGCGCAGCGCCCGGACCGGGCCGCCGCCGTCGATCGCCATCGCCTCGTACAGGTCCTCGGGGATGTCGCGCAGGGTGCTGGTCAGGACGAGCACCGCCATCGGCAGCAGGAACGCCACCGTCGGCAGGATGATCCCGGTGAGCGAGTCGTACAGGCGCAGCCGGGTGATGATCAGGTAGACCGGGACGATCACCGCCTGGGCCGGGATCGCCAGCCCGAGCAGCAGCAGTGAGAAGCCGGCGCGCAGCGGCCGGCCGGTCCCGCGCACGATCGCGTACGCGGCGGGCAGCGCCAGCAGCAGCACCAGTGCGACCGACGCGGCCGACACGATCACCGTGTTGAGCAGGTACCGGCCGAACCCGCTGTCGAGCACCGTGGCGTAGTTCTCCAGCGTGGGGGACGAGGGCGGCGCGAGCGGGCCCGCCGTCAGGTAGTCCTCGCGGGTCCGCAGGCTCACCGCGACCAGGTAGTAGAGGGGCAGGCCCACCACCACCAGCCATGCCAGTGCCGCGAGCGCGGCGAGTGGGTTGGTTCGCCGCGCCAAGGCGGCGATCGTCGGGAACGGCGTCACATGCCCTCCCGCCGGCTGCGCATGGAGGAGAAGCCCGTCGCCCGGACGATGACGATGGACAGCGTCGTGCCGACGACGACGAGCACGACGGCCAGGGCGCTCGCGTAGCCCATCTCGAACGAGGAGAAGCCGGTGAGGTACATGTGCAGCGGCAGCACGCGGGTCGCGGTGCCCGGCCCGCCCCCGGTCATCAGCAGGATCGTCTCGAAGTACGTGAACGACCCGACCAGGATCAGCACCGTGGAGGACACGACGGTGTGGCGCAGCTGGGGAAGGGTGATCGAGAAGAACCGCCGGCCCCGGCCCGCGCCGTCGATGGCCGCCGCGTCGTACAGCGTCCGCGGGATCTGCCGCGTCGCGGCCTGGTAGAGCAGCACGTGGAACGGGACGAACTGCCAGGACACCACGAGCACCACGGCGGCCAGCGCCCGGGACGGCTCGCCGAGGATGTTGCCGTCCCGGGCCGCCAGCAGCGGGCCGACCAGGTCGGCCAGGCCGAAGTTGGGGTCCAGCAGCGCCTGCCACAGCAGGGCGACCGCGGCGTTCGACATCAGCAGCGGGATGAAGAAGACCGCGCTCAGCGCCGCCCGGCCCCGGCCGCGGCCGGCGGCCCAGACCCCGAGCAGCAGGCTGATCGGGGTCTGCACGCACCACGCCCCGGCGGTGAGGATGAGCGACAGCCGCAGCGAATCGGGCAGCGTGGCGTCCTGGCCCATCCGGGTCCAGTTCGCCGTGCCCGCCCACTGCGGCGTCCCGAGCCCGTTCCACGTCGTGAAGGCGAGCACCACGACCAGCACCATCGGCACGATCGCGAACACCACGAAGTAGGCCAGTGCGGGCGCCGCCCAGATCACCCCGGGGCGCTGTCTCACTTCGCCTTGCCCATCGCCGCGCTGAACTCCCGCGGGTCGATCTCCTTGAGGAAGAACTTCTGCAGGTTGGTGAGCAGCGCCTGCGACACCGACGGCGTGAGCGCCTGGTCCCACGACTGGGTGAAGTCGGGCGCGGCGCTCACCAGGGAGTAGATGAACGTCGCGTACGGGGCGTCGGGCCCGCTGCGCAGCTTCGGCTCCAGGCCCTTGATCGCCGGGACCTCGCCCACGCTGATGAGGCCCTGCACGTAGGCGTCGGACGTCATGGACTCCTTGAGGAACCTGATCGCGCCGGCCTTGTCCTTGGACGCCGCGCCGACCGAGTAGAAGTTGGACGGGTTGCCGACGACGTTGCGGGGATCGCCCGTACCGCCCGGCACGGACGGGAACGGCGTCCAGCCCATCCGGCCCTTCTTGACGAAGTCGGGGTTCTGGCCGAGCTGCGTCGCGTACTCCCACGACCCCATCAGGTGCATGGCGGCCTTGCCCTTGGCGAACAGCGTCGAGGCGCCGCCCACGTCGTAGTCGACGCCGCCGAAGTTGGTACCGAACGCGCCCCGGTCGATCAGGTCCCGCAGCATCGACAGCGACCGCGCGACGGCCGGATCGCTCCACGCGCCGGGCCTGCCGTCCATGATCGCCTGGAAGGCGGCCGGGCCGCCGACGCGGTCGAGCAGGTACTCCAGCCACATCAGCTCGGTCCAGCCCTGCGAGCCGGCCAGCGCGAACGGGGTGATGTCGCGGGCCTTGAACGTGTCGACGAGCTTGAGCACGTCGTCCCAGGTCTTGGGCGGCTGCGCGCCCGCCGCCTCGAACACGTCCTTGTTGTGGAACAGCACGATCGGCTGCATGCCGCGTTCGGGGACGCCGTAGTAGCGGCCGCCGATCCGCGCCGTCTTCATCACCACGGGCAGGAACGCGTCCCGCCACGCGGGGTCCTTGTCGAACTCCGGCGTGAGGTCGGCGACCTGCTTGGCGCCGACGTACTGCTGGAGGTGGCCGCCGCCCCAGTTGAAGAACACGTCGGGCGCGTTCGGCGACCCCATCGAGACCTGGAGCTTCTGCTTGTACGGGTCGTTGAGGAAGGTCTCCAGCCGCACCTTCGCGTTGGCGGACTTGTTGAACGCCTCGACGCCGGCGCGCTCGACCTTGTTGACGGCGTCGCCCTGGAGCGTCCAGACCCTGATCTCCCCGGGGGCGCCGCCGCCCGCCGGTCCGGAGGTCCCGCACCCGCCCGCCGCCAGCCCGGCCGCGGTGATCAGCGCCAGCCATCTGGCGCCACGACGATTCCTGAACACCTCTCGCACCTCCTGAGGCGCCGCCCCCGGACGACCGATGTTCGAAACTTTCCCGATATATTTCGGAAACTAGAGTCGCTCCTGTGTCGTGTCAATAGATGTAGTTCCGATTGATATCGGTGGACTCCATCGAAAAGTTTCGGACTAGGATGGCCCCCATGGTGCAGCGCCGTGTCACGATCACGTCCATCGCCCGGGAGGCGGGCGTCTCGGTCTCGACGGTGTCCAAAGTGCTCAACGGCCGCGCCGACGTGGCCGCCGGCACCCGCGGCCGGGTCGAGGAACTGCTCGACAAGCACGCCTACCCCCGGGCGGGACGGCGCGGATCCGACCCCGCCGGGCTGGTCGACCTGGTCTTCGGCGAGCTCGACAGCCCCTGGGCGGTGGAGATCATCCGCGGTGCCGAGGAGGTCGCGCACGCCGCCGGGCTGGGCACCGTCGTCTCGGCCATCCACGCCGCCGCGCGGGCCCGCGCCGAGCCCGCCCGGCAATGGCTGGACAACCTCGAACGGCGCCGTTCCGAGGGCGTCGTCCTGGTCCTGGAGGACCTGAGCCCCGACCAGCGGGCCCGGCTGGAGGCGATGGACGTCCCGTGCGTCGTCATCGACCCGCGCGGCGAGCCCGACCCGGGCATCCCGTCCATCGGCGCCGCCAACTGGGCCGGCGGGCTGGCCGCGACCCGGCATCTGACCGAGCTCGGGCACCGCCGTATCGCGATCATCAGCGGGCCGGCCGGGATGCTGTGCAGCCGGGCCCGGCTCGACGGCTACCGGGGCGCGCTGGAGAGCGCGGCGCTGCCGCCCGATCCGGAGCTGATCCGGCACGGCGACTTCCACCACGAGAGCGGCTACGTGCAGGCCGGGCTGCTGCTGGAGCTGCCCGACCCGCCCACCGCGATCTTCGCCGGCTCCGACCAGCAGGCGTACGGGGCGTGCGAGGCGGCGCGCGAGCGCGGGCTGCGGATCCCGCAGGACCTGAGCATCGTGGGCTTCGACGACCTGTCGGTGTCGCGCTGGTTCTCGCCGCCGCTCACCACGGTCCGCCAGCCGCTGGCCGAGATGGGCGCGCTGGCCACCCGCCTGCTGCTGCGGCTGGCCCGCGGCGAGGTCCTGGAGACCCACCGGGTCGAGCTGGCGACCGAGCTGGTCGTCCGGGAGAGCACGGCGCCGCCGCCACGCTGAGCCGATCCGCGGGCCCCTTCCACGGGCCCGCGGGGCTCAGTTCGCGGGGCCCAGCCGGGCGGCCAGGGCGGTGAGCGTGGCGCCGAGCGGGGCGTCGACCGTCGTCCAGGCCTCGGCGTCGCCCCGCGTCGCGCCCCGGTTGACGATCGCGACCGGGATCCCGAGCCCGGTGGCGTGCCGGACGAACCGGTACCCCGACATCACGGTCAGCGAGGAGCCCAGCACCAGCAGCGTGCCGGCCCGCCCGGCCAGCGCGTAGCACTCCGCGACCCGGCGCCCCGGCACGTTCTCGCCGAAGAAGATCACGTCCGGCTTGAGGATCCCGCCGCAGGTCCGGCAGCCGACGATCCGGAACGCGTCGATCCGCTCGCCCTCCAGCTCGACGTCGCCGTCCGGGTTGATCGCGTCCGCCGCGGCCTCCCAGCCGGGATTGGCCGCCGCCAGCCGTTCATGCAGCTCCTGCCGCGCGGTGCGAACACCGCAGCCCAGGCAGACGACACGGTCCAGCGCGCCGTGCAGCTCGATCACGTCCCGCGCCCCGGCGGCCTGGTGCAGCCCGTCCACGTTCTGCGTGATGATCCCGGAGACCAGCCCCCGGCGCTGCAGCCCGGCCACCGCGCGATGCCCGGCGTTGGGCTCGGCATGGGAGATGTGCCGCCAGCCCAGATGGCTGCGCGCCCAGTAGCGCCGCCGCGCCGCCTCGCCGCCCACGAAGGCCTGGTACGTCATCGGATCGGCCCGCCGCGCCCGCCCGGTCTCGCCGCGATAGTCGGGGATGCCGGACTCGGTGGACAGCCCGGCACCGCTCAGGATCACCACGTCGCCGTCCGCCACCAGGTCGGCCAGCTCGTCCAGGGCCCGTCCCTCCGGGTCCGGCGCCTCAAGGGGACGGTCCGCGCCGGCCGGCGCCTCCAGCGAAGTCACCCCTCCATGGTGCCCGATGCCCCCAGGTGTCATCACAGGTGAGTGGGTATGCAGCGGGACGGGCGAGGCGAGGGACGGGAGCGACATGTCGGCGCTGGAAGCCGTGGCCGAGGGGGTCACCGAGGCCGATCTCGGGGCCGCGCGGATGCAGATGGCGCTGTCGCTGGGCTGGCACATCGTGCTGGCCTGCCTGGGCGTGGGGATGCCCGCCATCACGCTGATCGCCGAGTGGCGCGGGCACCGGACCGGGGACGGCAACTACAAGCTGCTGGCGCGCCGCTGGGCCAGGGCGATGGGGGTGCTGTTCGCCGTCGGCGCGGTGTCGGGAACGATCCTGTCGTTCGAGATGGGCCTGCTGTGGCCGGGCATGATGGGCACGTACGGCGAGGTCATCGGGCTGCCGTTCTCGCTGGAGGGCATCGCCTTCTTCATCGAGGCGATCTTCCTCGGCATCTACCTGTACGCCTGGGACCGGCTGCCGCCCGTCCAGCACATGCTCTCCGGGATCCCGATCGTGATCGCGGGGGTCGCGAGCGCGTTCTTCGTCGTGACGGCCAACGCCTGGATGCAGCAGCCGACCGGGTTCTCGGCGGTGGACGGCACGATCGTGGCCGTCGATCCGTGGGCGGCGATGTTCAACCCGGCCACGCCCTCGCAGACCGTGCACATGATCCTCGCGGCGTTCATGGTGGCGGGGTTCCTGATGGCGAGCGTGTACGCGGTGGCGATGCTGCGCGGGCGCCGGGACCGCTACCACCGGCTGGGCTTCCTGATCCCGTTCACGGTGGCGGCGGTCATCACGCCGGTGCAGATCGGCGTGGGGGACTGGGCGGCGCACTTCGTCGCCGACAACCAGCCGGTCAAGCTGGCCGCGATGGAGGGCGTGTTCCACACCGAACGGGCCGTACCGCTGCACCTGGGAGGCGTCGCGATCGACGGCGAGCTGCGGTACGCGGTGGAGATCCCGTACGGGCTGTCGCTGCTGGCCCACTGGGACCCGAACGCCGAGATCGCCGGCCTCAACACCGTGCCCGAGGCGGACCGGCCGCCGGTGAACATCGTGCACTGGGCGTTCCAGATCATGGTGGGGATGGGGTTCGCGCTGCTGGCCCTGTCCCTCTGGCTCGGCCTGTACTGGTGGCGCCGCCGGACCCTGCCCCGTACCCCGTGGTTCTACCGGGCCGCCGCGCTGTCGGGGGTGGCGGCGGTGCTGGCGCTGGAGGCCGGGTGGACGGTCACCGAGGTCGGCCGGCAGCCGTGGATCGTGTACGGGGTGATGCGCACCTCCGACGCGGTCAACCCGGCGCCCGGCCTGGTCTGGGGCTTCGTCCTCGTCACCGCCGTGTACGCGGTGCTGACCGTGGCGACGGTGTACGTGCTGCGCCGGATGGCCCGCGACCGGCCCGTCCCGATCGCGCCGCAGGAACGTGACGTCACGGACTACAAGGTGGTCTGACGATGCTGCCGGAGATCATGCTGGTCGTGCTCTGGATCGGGCTGAGCGCGTACGTGCTGTTCGGCGGCGCCGATTTCGGCGGCGGCGTGTGGGACCTGCTGGCCGGGGGCAGCGAGCGGGGCCGCCCGCAGCGGTCGCTGGTGGAGCACTCGATCGGCCCGGTCTGGGAGACCAACCATGTGTGGCTGATCTTCGTGATCGTGGTGACCTGGACGGGCGTGCCGTCGGTGTTCGCCGCGATCGCCTCGACCCTCTACATCCCGCTGACGCTGGTGGCGCTGGGCATCATCGCGCGCGGCGCCGCGTTCGCGTTCCGCAAGGCGAGCACCGAGCTGTGGCAGCAGCGGCTGTTCGGTGCCACGTTCGCCTTCTCGTCGGTCGTCACGCCGTTCTTCCTCGGTACGGTGGCGGGCGCGATCGCCTCGGGGCGCGTCCCGCCCGGCGTCGCCGAAGGGGACCTGATCACCAGCTGGCTCAATCCGACCTCGCTGATCTGCGGCTCCCTGGCGGTCGGCGTCGCCGCGTACCTGGCCGCGGTCTTCCTCACCCGCGACGCCGAGCGCGGCGGGGAGCCGGAGCTGGCGGAGGCGTTCCGGAAGCGGGCACTGATCGCGGGCGCCGTCGTCGGGGTGCTGTCGGCGGTGGGACTGCTGGTGCTGCACGCCGACGCGGGGCCGCTGTTCGACGAGCTGACCACCGGGCGCGGGCTGCCGCTGCTGATCGTGTCCATCGTGGCCGGACTGGCCTCGCTAGTGCTGCTGTGGCGGCGCGCCTACGTGGCGGTACGGGTGACCGCCGCCCTCGCCGTCGTGGGGCTGCTGTGGGGGTGGGGCCTCGGCCAGTACCCGCACCTGCTGCCGGGCGTCGACGTGGACGAGGCCGCCGCGACCGATGCCGTCCTGGCCGCGAGCCTCGGCGCGCTGGCGGTGGGCGCGCTGCTGCTCCTGCCCTCCCTGTGGTGGCTGTACGCGACGTTCCAGCGCGGCGAGGCCACCGAACGTTCGACAAACCATTGACGTGCGACAGGAAGTTATCTAGCGTTCGGCGCATGGGAAGGACGCGGCCGTCGGTCAGCGAACGGGTGCTGGGCATCCTCAGCGTGTTCGCGCCCGAGCGCCCGGCCCTGTCGCTGACCGCCATCGCGCGCCGTACCGGCCTGCCCCCGGCCACCGCCCACCGCCTGCTCGGGGAGCTGACCCGCTGGGGCGCGCTGGAACGCGGCGAGGACGGGCTCTACCGGATCGGGCTGCGGCTGTGGGAGATCGGCGCGCTCGCCCCGCGCGGGCTCGGGCTGCGCGAGGCCGCGATGCCGTTCCTGGAGGACCTGTACGAGGCGACGCACGAGAACGTCCAGCTCGCCGTGCTGGACGGCCTGGAGGTCGTCTACATCGAGCGGATCTCCGGCCGGGGCGCGGTGCACGTCCTCACCCGGGTCGGCGGGCGCTTCCCCGCGCACGCGACGGGCGTGGGGCTGGCCATGCTCGCGCACGCCGAGCCCCACCTGCAGGAGCGGGCGATCGCCGGGCCGCTGACCCGCTTCACCGACAAGACCATCCGCACCGGGACCCGGCTGCGCCGCGTGCTGGCCGAAGTGCGGCGGACCGGCGTGGCGGTGAGCGACGGGCAGGTGGAGCAGTTCGCGCTGTCGGTCGCGGCCCCGGTCTACGGCCCCGCCGACACGGTCGTCGCGGCGGTCTCGATCGTGGTCCCCGCCGAGGGCGCCCAGCCGGAACGGCTCGCGCCCGCCGTCCTGACCAGCGCGCGCGGGATGTCGCGGGCGCTCGGCGCGCCCCGGGCCCTGCGCCGCCCCGACTCCGCCGTACGGGAGCCCGACCGCGAGCTCACGCCCCGGTGAGGGCCTCGGCCAGCACCATGCCGCAGTAGGCCGCGCCCAGCCCGCCGGCGATCGACGCGGCGACGTTGAGCAGCGCGACCGTACGGGCGCCGTCCTCGGCCAGCCGGAGCGTCTCGTACCCGAAGGTCGAGTACGTGGTCAGCGCGCCGCAGAACCCCGTACCCGCCAGCGCCATCACCCCGGATCCGGCGGGCAGCGCGGCCAGGAGCCCCAGCAGCGCGCACCCGGCGACGTTCACGCTGAACGTGCCCCACGGGAACGCCGAGTCGTGCCGGGCCTGGACGGCGCGGTCGGCCAGGTAGCGTAGCGGGGCGCCGAGGGCGGCACCGAGCGCCACCAGCAGGATCGTCACGCCTCCTCCCGGCCGGACGTCACGCCCATTGAACGGGCGAGGAACCGCGCCAGCCGTACCCCGGCGAAGACGGCCACCAGCGCGCCCACCGGTGTCACGGCCAGATAGACCAGCGCGGTGCCCGGCGACCCGGCCTCGACGGCCCGCTGGGCATCGACGACGTAGGTGGAGAACGTGGTGTACCCGCCGAGCACTCCCACGCCCAGGAACGGCCGGGCCAGCCGGTGCGCGTCCCAGACCTCGGTGATCGCGACCATCAGCGCCCCGATCAGCAGGCAGCCGGTCACGTTGACGATCAGGGTGGCCCACGCGAACGCCCCGGGCGGATGGCCGAACGCCTCGGCGACGCCGTACCGGGCCAGGGCCCCGCAGGCGCCGCCGGCCGAGATCGCGCCGAGCGTCGTCCACGGCGCGCGGCGCAGCTCCGCCCGCTGCCCCGGCTCGCGCAGATCGATGTCCGGGTCGGTCACCGGACGGCGGCCGTCGGCGTCGGGCACGGTTCCTCCTCTGCGGACGCCGCCTTACGGCACGGGCCTCGGGAAGAACAGTACGGCGCCCAGCAGGTAGGCCGCGGCCCGGTCCTGGGTGTCGTGCATGACCTGCTTGCGGCGCTGCCCGTTCTGCAGGAGGAAGACCGACCAGCGCCCGGCCTCGGGCAGCAGGCTCCACGCGCCCTCGGCCGCGTCGTTGATCCGGTACGTGCCGGGGTCCACACCGAGTTCGCGGAGCCGGCGTTCCAGCGCGGGCAGCGGGTCGTCGGCCATCGGTGCCGGCTGCCCCGGGTACGGCGCGGGCTGCCCGGGGGCGAACCCGGGCTGCCCCTGGAAGGCGTTCGGCAGCGGCGGGGGCCCGCCGTGGCCGGGCGGCGGGTACTGCCCGGGCGGCGGGCCGTAGCCCGGGCCGGGCGGCATCGGCGGCGCGCCGGGATGCATCGGCGGCCCGGGCGGCATGGGCGCGCCCGGCTGGCCGGGGAATCCGCCGGGCATCGGCGCACCCGGGTACGGCCCGGGGACGGGCGGCGGTCCCGCCGGTCCGGGCCCGTATCCGGGTGGCCCCGGGAAGGGCGGCGCGCCCTGCATCGGCGGACCCTGCATCGGTGGCGCCCCGTACATCGGAGGCCCTCCCGGAGGAGCCCAGGGCTGGGCACCGGGCTGCTGCTGTCCCGGCTGCCCGGGAGGCGGCGGGGCGGGCGGTGACGGGTCGGCCTCCCGCTGCCCCGTGGCGATCTCGATGGCCGTGTCCATGACGGCCTCGGGCACCTCGGGCGGCCGGTACCCCTGGGCGCGGATGTGCGCGACCAGCGCGGGCTCCGGCGCGAAGCCGTGCTGCTCCAGGTAGTAGTGGACGGCTCCCGCCCAGACCCACGTCCCGTCGGTGAGGAAGATCAGCGGCACCTGGTCGCCGCGGGACGGATCCACCTCGTCCGGGGCGTACGAGCGGGCGGCGATCACCATCTTGCCGCTCTTCAGATACGAGACGATCTTGTCGGTCTCGTCCTCGGGGACCGGGGGACGGGAGACCGAAGGTCGTTCACCGCCCGACGCCGGACGATCGAACACGCGGGCACTGAACATGGTCCACGAAGATACACACGATTCCGGACCGTCACGAACGCGTCACCGATCAAAACGATCTTGATCGGCGCGCGGGTGGCTCGATCACCTCCGGCGGGGAAGGGAGGAGGAAGGGGGTGGTGGCAGATGAGAGCCGAACAGATCACCGATCCGGTGGCGTATCACGCGGAAGGGCCGGTGTGGTCGGCGCGCTGGGGCGGCCTGCGCTGGGTCGACATGCTCGCCGGCGACGTCCTGTCCCTGGCCGCGGACGGGACGATCAGCCGCCGCCATGTGGGCGAGATCGCCGCCGCACTGCGCCCGCGCAGCCGGGGCGGGGCCGTCATCGGCGTCGAGCGGGGCTTCGCGCTGGAGGACGCCGACGGCTCGCTCACCCCGCTGCCCGAGGTGTGGGACGACCACGGCGTACGGATGAACGACGGTGGCTGCGATCCCCACGGCCGTTTCTACTGCGGATCGATGGCCTATGACGAGACCGCGGGCGCCGGCGCGCTGTACCGGCTCGATCCCGACGGGTCCGTACGGGCCGTCCTGGACGGGGTCACCGTCTCCAACGGCCTGGAGTGGAGCCCGGACGGTGACCGCGCCTACTACAACGACACGGCGACCGGCCGGATCGCCGTCTTCGACTACGACGAGAAGGACGGGCTGACCGGGCGCCGGACGCTCGCGGAGGTCCCCGCCGACGAAGGCGTTCCCGACGGCCTGACCGTCGACGCGCGGGGCGGGATCTGGGTGGCCGTCAACCGAGGCGGCCAGGTGCGCCGCTACACCCCGGCCGGTGCGGTGGACGAGGTGGTCGAGCTGCCCGTACGGCAGGTGACCGCCTGCACGTTCGGTGGCGAGCGGCTGGACGAGCTGTTCATCACCACCTCCCGCGAGCGCCTCGCACCGGACGAGGAGCCGCCCGCCGGTTCCCTCTTCCGGGCCCGCGCCGGTGTTCCGGGGCTCCCCGCACGGGAGTTCGCCGGCTGACCCCGGATACAGGCGATCACCCGGCGTTTAGTGTTGATCACCTAGGGCAACGCAAGGTCATCGGCAACTTCGGCGGCAGGGGGCGCGCGGGGGATGAAGGCGATCACGGTGGTACCCGGCGATCCCGGCCAGGTCCGGGCCGGCGACGTACCCGAACCCGTACCGGACGAGGGCGGCATCCTCGTCCAGGGGCGGCTGCTCGGCATCTGCGGTACCGACGCCGACATCGTTCTCGGCCAGGGCTACGGCTGGGCACCGCCCGGCCGGGACCGGCTCCTGATCGGCCACGAGTCGCTCGGCAGCGTGCTGGAGGCGCCCGGCGGCAGCGGTTTCGCCGAGGGCGACCTGGTCGCGGGGATCGTCCGGCGCCCCGACCCGGTGCCCTGCGTCCCGTGCGCGAACGGCGAGCAGGACTTCTGCCGCAACGGCCGGTACACCGAGCGCGGCATCAAGGAGCGGGACGGGTTCGGCTCGGAGCGCTGGCGGATCGAGCCCGAGTACGCGGTCAAGCTCGATCCCGGCCTGGGCGACTGCGGCGTCCTGCTCGAGCCGGCCTCGGTGGTGGCCAAGGCGTGGGACCAGACCGAGCACTTCCTGACCCGTACCTCCTGGCGGCCCGAGACGGCGCTGGTGACCGGGGCGGGCCCGGTCGGGCTGCTGGCCGCGCTGATGGGCGTCCAGCGGGGCCTGGACGTGCACGTGCTGGACATCAGCGACCGGGGCCCGAAGCCGGGACTGGTCGCCGACCTGGGCGCCACGTTCCACGTCGGGGACGTGACCGGCCTCGGCCTGGAACCGGACGTGGTGATCGAGTGCACCGGGCACGGCCCGCTGGTCCTGGACGTGACGCGCGTCGCCGGGCCGGACGCGGTGGTCTGCCTGGCCGGGATCTCCGCCGGGAACCAGAAGGTCGAGGCCGCCTTCGACGAGATCAACCGGGAACTGGTGCTGGAGAACACGGTGGTGTTCGGCACGGTCAACGCCTCCCGCCGCAACTTCGAGCAGGCCGCCGGCGCGCTCGCCCGGGCCGACCACGGCTGGCTGGAGCGGCTGATCACCCGCCGGGTCCCGATGGCGGAGTTCCTGGACGGCCTGCGCAAACATCCCGACGACGTCAAGGTCGTCGTGGACCTGGCGGCCTGAGATGCAGGGGTTCCCATGCGCGCCGGTCGGCGAGGGGCCGCTGTCGGAGGTGCCGCCCGCGGGACTGCGGAAGATCCGGATGCACGCGGTCCTCATCGCGGTCGGCGGCTTCCTGTTCGGGTTCGACACCGGGGTCATCTCCGGCGCGCTGCTGTTCATCAAGTCCGAGTTCGATCTGAACGCGTTCGAGCAGGGCAGCGTCGTCAGCGTGCTGGTCCTCGGCGCGATGGTGGGCGCGCTCGGCTCCGGCCGGATCGCGGACCGGCTCGGGCGCCGCATGATCTTCGGCCTGGAGGGCCTGCTCTTCCTGTTCGGAAC
This sequence comes from Actinomadura sp. 9N407, assembly GCF_044326315.1. NCBI lineage: Bacteria > Bacillati > Actinomycetota > Actinomycetes > Streptosporangiales > Thermomonosporaceae > Actinomadura > Actinomadura sp. 9N407. The sequence continues at coordinate 110,549 of NZ_JBIRAW010000005.1, forward strand.
GGCGATGGCCGTCCTGTCGAACGGCTACTGGACGCTGCTGCTGGCCCGGCTGGTGCTCGGCCTGGCGGTGGGGGCGGCGTCGGCGACCGTTCCGCCGTACCTGTCCGAGATCGCCCCCAAGGAGATCCGGGGCCGGCTGCTCACCCTCAACCAGCTGATGATCACCATCGGCATCCTGGCCGCGTACCTGGTCAACCTGCTGTTCGCCGGCAGCGGGGACTGGCGGGCGATGCTCGGCGCCGGGGCGATCCCGGCGCTGGTGATGGTCGCCGCCGCGCTGTGGATCCTGCCGGAGTCCCCGCAGTGGCTGCTGTCGCACGGCAAGGAGTCCGAGGCGCGCCGGCTGATCGCCTCGGTCACCAACGACGCCACCGCCGACGTCGTGCTGGAACGGCGCACGCGGGAACTCCACGACCAGGGCGGGGACGGGGACGAGGCGCCGGGCTGGCGGGAACTGCTGACGCCCCGGGTCCGGCCGGCGCTGATCGTCGGGCTCATGCTGGCCGCGCTGCAGCAGTTCGGCGGGATCAACACGATCATCTACTACGCGCCGACGATCATCGAGAGCACCGGGCTGGCGGCGTCCAACGCCATCTTCTACTCGATCGCCATCGGCCTGATCAACCTGGTGATGACGCTGGTGGCGATCCGGCTGATCGACCGCGCCGGGCGCCGGGCGCTGCTGCTGGTCTCGTTCGGCACGATGGCGGTCACGATGGTGCTGCTCGGGCTGTCGTTCGTGGCGGGCTGGAGCTCCGCCCTCTCGCTGGTGTTCATGGTGCTCTACATCGCCGGCTTCGCCGTCGGGGTGGGCCCGGTCTTCTGGACGCTGCTCGGCGAGGTCTTCCCGCCGGACGTCCGGGCCACCGGCTCGAGCGCCTCCACGGCCGTCAACTGGGCCGCCAACTTCACCGTCAGCCTGGTGTTCCTCAGCGTCGTCGCCGCGATCGGCGAGGGGCAGACGTTCTGGATCTTCGCCGCGGTCTCGCTGCTGGGCTTCTGGTTCGCGAAGCGCTTCGTCCCCGAGACCAAGGAGCGCGACTACGGCGAGGTCGACGCCGACCTGAAGGCCCGCTTCGGATCGTGAGGCGCCCCGCGCCGTTGCGGCAGGTGGCCGCCGACGTGTGGCCGCTGCTCCAGCAGACCGCCGCCGCGACCGCCGCCTGGGTGATCGCCAAACTGCTGGGCGACCACCAGGACCCGTTCTTCGCGCCGATCGCCGCGGTGATCGCGCTCAACGCCGCCCGGGGCGAGCGCGGCGTCAACGCGATCCGGCTGCTGGCCGGCGTGCTGGTCGGGATCGTGGCGGGCGAACTGGCGGTGACAGCCCTCGGCGGCGGCTACGGCAGCCTGACGGTGGCGGTGTTCACCGCGCTGGTCGCCGCCAGCGTCCTGGGCGGGTCCCGGATCGTGCTGGCCCAGGCCGCCGCCGGCGCCATCCTCACCGTCGCGGTCCCGTACGGCGACGCGGGGCCGAACCGCATCGTCGACGCGCTGATCGGCGCCGGCGTCGCGCTCGTGTTCAGCCAGCTGCTGTTCACCCCCGAGCCCGTCGCGCTGCTGCGGCGCTCGGAGACCAAGGCTCTGGAGAGCATGGCCGCCGGCCTGGAACTGGCCGCCCGGGCGCTGCGCGAGGACGACGACCGGCTCGGCGAACAGGCGATGGCCTCGCTGCGCGACCTGCGGGACCGGCTGGCCGACCTCGCCCAGATGAGGAAGGTCAGCGCGCGGGTGATCCGCTACTCGGTGGCCTGGCGGTTCCGGTCCGCGCAGTCGGAACGGGAACGGGAGAGCGCCGGCCACCTGGACCTGCTCGGCGGCAGCTGCCTGATGCTCGCGCGGATGGCCCTGGCCGCCGCCGCGCGCGAGCGCGAGCTGCTCGCCCCCGCCGTACGGGGCGTCGCGGCGGCCCTGCACGACCTGGCGCGAGACCCGGGCGACCACGCCGCCCGCCGGCGCGCCACCGAACGCGTCCTGCACCTCCTCACCGAATTCAACGGCTCCGACCTCGAATCCGAGGCGTCCGGCCGCGACGCCGCCTCCGCCCTGCGCATCGCCGCCGCCGACGTGCTGGTGTTCGCCGGCGTGCCCGCCGGCCACGCGGTCGCCGCCGTACGGGAGGGCGCGGGCCACCTCGAGGTCCCCGCGCCCCCGGACCTGTCCTGGCCCCACCTCTTCTTCCGCCGCCACCGCCGCCGCCGCGAGCGCCATGAGCCCGACTGAGCGGGACGCGACCCAGGTAGGCGCCCGCCCGCCTAGGCCGCCGGCAGCATGCCGTGCGGGTCGATCACGTACTTGCGGGCCGCCCCCTGGTCGAACGCGTGGTAGCCGCCGGGCGCCTCGTCCAGCGGGATGACGGTCGCGTTGACGTTGCGGGCGATCTGTACCCGGTCGTGCATGATCGCCATCATCAGCTGCCGGTTGTAGCGCATGACGGGACACTGCCCGGTCGTGAAGACGTGCGACTTGGCCCAGCCCAAGCCGAAGCGCAGGCCGAGCTGGCCGGTCTTGGCGTGCTCGTCCACCCCGCCGGGGTCGCCGGTCACGTACAGGCCGGGGATGCCCAGCCGGCCCGCGGCCCGCGTGATGTCCATCATCGAGTTGAGCACCGTGGCGGGCTGCTCGCCGGCCGACCCCTCGGGGCCGTGCCCGCGCGCCTCGAACCCGACGCAGTCGATGGCGGCGTCCACCTCGGGCACGCCGAGGATCTGCTCGATCTGCTCGGCCACGTCGCCGTGCGCCGACAGGTCGATGGTCTCGCAGCCGAAGCTCCGGGCCTGGGCGAGCCGCTCGGCGTTCATGTCGCCGACGATCACCACGGCCGCGCCGAGCAGCAGGCAGGCGGTGGCGCAGGCCAGCCCGACCGGGCCCGCGCCCGCCACGTACACGGTGGAGCCGGTCGTCACCCCGGCGGTGTACGCGCCGTGGTAGCCGGTGGGGAAGATGTCCGACAGCATGGTCAGGTCGCGCATCTTCGCCATCACGGCGTCCCGGTCGGGCGGCAGCCGCAGCGCGTTGAAGTCGGCGTACGGGACGGTCACGTACTCGGCCTGGCCGCCGCGCCAGCCGCCCATGTCCACGTACCCGTAGGCCGCTCCGGCCCGCGCGGGGTTGACGTTCTCGCACACGCCGGTGTGGCGCTCCTTGCAGTTGCGACAGCGCCCGCAGGCGATGTTGAACGGCACGCTCACGATGTCGCCGGGCTTGACGAACTCGACGTCCCGGCCGGCCTCGACCACCTCGCCGGTGATCTCGTGGCCGAGCGTGAGCCCGGCGGGCGCGGTCGTCCGGCCGCGCACCATGTGCTGGTCGGACCCGCAGATGTTGGTGGCGACGGTCTTGAGGATCACGCCGTGCTGCAGCTTGCGACCGCCCTGCTCGGGCAGTTCGAGTTTCGGATAGTCCAGGTTCTCGACCGTGACCTTGCCAGGCCCCACGAAGACGATGCCCCGGTTGCTGTTCGCCATGACCGCTTCTCCTTTGAAGAGTGCAGGCGGTGCCGGGAGCGCTCGCAGGATCCCTTTCCTGCGGCGTCGTGACGCTCGGATCGCCCCTATGCCAGGAGACCGACACGTCCGGACGCGCCCGGCACCACCTAGGTCGATGCCCGGTGCTACCCGGTGGTGAACATGCCGTAGAGGTCCGGATGCCGCTTGGCGAGCGGATCGAGATGGTGGCCCATCATCTTGTCGTTGGACTCGCGCAGGTCCAGGTCGATCGACAGCTGCTCCTCGAAGCCGTGCCGCGTCCAGTAGGCGGTGGGGTAGCGCATCACGGCGATCGGCTGGCCGGGCTCGAAGTCGTCGGCCCGCAGGACCTGGCTGCCCAGCGGGACCGGGCTGTCGAGCCGGTTGGCCGAGACGAGGTGGACCCGGTTCTCCTCGGTACGCTCGGTGGCGGCCACGTGCATGGCCTCCGGGGACGTCCACGAGGTCGGATGCGCGATCAGCTCGGCGCCCTCCAGGGCCAGGGCGCGCGCCACCTCCGGGACCCACACCTCCTCGCCGATCATGAACCCGATCCGGCCGATCGCGGTGTCGGCCACCGACAGCGCGCCGCCCGCCGTGGCCCAGGCGCGGTCGGCGTCGGTCAGGTGCGTCTTGCGGTAGCGGTGGACGACCGTTCCGGAGTCGTCGAGCAGGAAGACCGTCGAGTGGTACCGGCCCGCGTCGGCCTCGACGAGGTTGGCCGCCACCCAGAGCTCGGCGTCGGCGCAGGCGGCCGCCAGCCGGGCCAGGACGTCCCGCGAGACGGCGGCGGCCGCGGCGGGATCGGCGGCGACCTCGCCTGGGGCGAAGCAGAACAGCTCGGGGAGCACGCCGAGCGTCGCGCCGCGCGCGCCCGCGTACGAGATCTGGCCGAGCGTGCGGGTGACCGTCCACTCGGTGCTGCGGAAGTGGCTCGTCTGGAGGACGGCGACGGCGAGCGGGCGCGGTGGCATGCCGGCCGGTGCGGGGCCGTACATCGCCGCCGCCGGTACGGAGTCCAGCGGCAGGGTCAGGACGCCGTACAGCTCCGGGCGCCGCCAGGCGAACAGGTCGGCCACGCCGGGCATCGCCTTGTCATCGGCGGCCGCCGGCTCGATGTCCGCGACGACCAGTTCCTCGTCCAGCTCCCCGGCCTCGGCCAGGCGCGTCCCGTCGGGTGCGACGATCTGGCTGCCGCCCATCCACGGCCACTGGTCGGCCGGGCCGCCGACCGTGTTGGCCGCGACGTGGAAGACCCGGTTCTCCATCGCGCGCAGCGGGACGTGGACGCGCGCCTCGTCCGGTCCCCGCGAGTTCAGCGAGTTGCACAGGATCTGCGCGCCCAGCAGGCCCAGCGCCCGGGGCGTCTCCGGGACGATCCCGTCCGCGCACAGCAGCAGCCCGATCCGGCCGAGCGCGGTCTCGAAGACCTCGTACGGCTCGTTCCCCGGCTCGAACAGCGTGTACTCGTAGTCCCACAGCACGTGCTTGTGGTGCACCCCGATGATCTCGCCGTCCGGGCCGATGAGGACCGAGGCGATGTACACCACCGGCTCGGTCTCCCCGCGCAGGTCGACGCCCGCCGCGATGTGCACGCCCAGCTCGGCGGCGGTGGCCCGCAGCCCGGTCACGAACGGGCCGGTCAGCTCCTCGCTGCGCGCCCAGCACTCGGCCCGGCCCGCGTAGTCGCGGACCCGGTTGGCGTTCTCCGGCAGGACGACCAGCCGTGCGCCCTGCCCGGCCGCCTGGCGGACGTAACGGTCGCACAGCGCGAGGTTCGCCTCGGGATCGGTACCGGAGAAGAACTGCGCGGCCGCGACGCGTACCTTTGCCATCGGAATCTCTTTCCTCTCGTTCATGGTCCGGCGCCTCAGAGGGAAGCCAGCAGGCTGCCCGCGCCGGGGACGGGACCGGTGATCCCGGTCGTCCGGTACGCGTGCCACAGGGTCGCGGCGTTGATCGCGATCACCGGCTTGCCCAGCTCCTCCTCCAGCTCGGCGGCCACGCCCATCACCGGCAGGTTGGTACCCGCCTGGACGAGCGCGTCCACGTCCGGCGCGTCCACGGCGGCGAACGCCGCGCGCAGCTCGGCCGGGCCGACATCGGCGATGGAGGTCGCGGACTCGCACTTGAGGCCGCGCACGGCGGCGACGTCGTACCCCAGCTCGGTGAAGAACCGGCGGACCTGCTCGTCGGCCACCGGCTGGTACGGCGTGATCACGCCGATCCGGCGGACGCCGAGCTCGGTCAGGGCCGCGTGGCAGGCCGCCGCACCGGTGGTCACCTCCAGCCCCGACAGCTCGCGCATCCAGCGCTCGAACTCGGCCGCGCCCTCGGCGCCGCCCCAGAAGGTCTCCGCGCTCATCCCCATGATCAGATGGTCGGGCCTGCAGGTCAGCACCGACTCCACGGCCTTGCCGATCTCCCGGCGCAGGTCCTCCAGGAACGACTCGAACGAGGCGTCGTCGTCCAGCTTCTCGTCCCGGATCAGGATCCGGCCGGCGTGGAAGGACACGCCCGGCGCGCGGTGCCGGTAGTACTCGTCCTCGACCACCGTGTTGGTGGACGGCACGATCACGCCGTAGACGGAACGGTCGGCGAGCACGGTCGTCATGATGACTCCTTCGCGGCGGCGTCCGGTCCGGGACGCCAGCGGGCCTCCTGCGCGGCCAGGCCGGGCAGTCCGAGCAGGTCGTTGAGTTCGGTCCAGGTCATGGACGGGTCCGGGGCGCGGCCGTCCGCGCGGATCCGCCGGTAGGTCTCCCGCATCGCGCCCGCGCCCGCCAGGGCCGCCGCGACCGGGAACAGCGCCAGCCGGGTTCCGGCCCGGGCCAGCTCGTCCAGGGGATCGGCGGGCGGTCCGGCCGCCGAGCAGTTCACGACGACGGGCAACCCGCCCGCCGCCTCGCGGACGTCCCGTACGGTCGCCGCGTCCACCGCTCCCTCCACCATCACCGCGTCCGCGCCGGCGGCGGCGAACGCGCTCACCCGGCGCAGCGCCTCCGACGGGCCCGCGACCCGCAGCGCGTCGGTACGGGCGATGATGACGAGCCGCTCCCGGGCGTCGATCGCGGCCCGCAGCCGGGCCACCGCGACGGGCAGCTCCTCCAGCCGGATCCCGGCCATGTGCCCGCAGCGCTTGGGCGTCACCTGGTCCTCCAGGTGCAGGGCCGCCGCGCCCGCGCGCTCGTAGCGGCGGGCCGTCTCGGCGGCCTGGACGGGATCGCCGTAGCCGGTGTCGGCGTCGGCGACGATCGGCAGGGAGGTGCCGGCGACGACCCGGCGCAGCGCCTCCAGCATGTCGGACGCGCCGGTGAAGCCGAGGTCGGGCAGGCCCAGCGAGGTCGCCCCGACCATGGCACCGGACAGGTGCACCGCCTCGAACCCGGCGGCGGTCGCCAGCCGGGCGCCGAGCGCGTCATGGCATCCGGCGGCGATCACCGCCGGCCCCGCCGTCATCCTCGCCCGGAGGCGGTCGGCGGGGTAGCCGTTCTGAACGCTCATGCCGGTGCCTTCCAGAGTTCCGCGATCTCGGCGGTGTCGTGCAGGTCGGCGTACTTGGCGCCGAGGTCGAACAGCGCCGCCTCGTGGGGCCGCGGGTCGCGGTCGGCGACGGCGTCGCGGACCACGATGGGCCGCAGTCCCTGGCTGAGCGCGTCCACGGCGGTGGCCCGTACGCATCCGCTGGTGCTCACCCCGGTGATCACCGCCGAGTCGACGCCCAGCGAGGTGAGCGTGGCGGCGAGCGCGGTACCGGAGAACGCGCTCGGATACTGCTTGGTGATGGTCAGATCCCCGGGCAGCGGGACCAGCTCCGGCGGCGGCGCCGCCCAGGGTGATCCCGCGTCGAACGACCGCAGTGCGGGGACCTTGCGGTAGAACCAGCCTCCGTCCGCGCCGCCCGGCGCGTACGAGACGTAGGTGAACACCACCGGATGGCCGAGGCGGCGCGCGTCCCGCGCCAATTCGGCGACGCGCGGCACCACGTGCTCGGCGGCCGCGTACAGGGGGGAGTCCGGATCGAGATAGGCGCGCACCAGGTCGACCACGATGAGGGCGGGCCTCCGCCCGATCCCGATCCGCCCGCCGAACCCGGCCTTCAGGTAGTCCTCGGCGAGCCCGCCGGCCGCCTCGCCGGGCTCGGGTCGTCCGGATTCGGCCTGGTCGGATTCGGCTTGGCCCGGCCTTGCCTCGTCAGACATCGATCTGGACGGCCGCGCGCTCGGCGAGGACCGGCTTGAGGACGCCGTCGACGAAGGCGCGGTGCGCCGGGTGCGCCTGGTACGCGCGCCAGCCGGCGACGTCGTCGAAGTCCAGGGCGGCGGCGTAGTCGTACGTGCCGCCGAGGCCGAGATCGGCGCCGCACGTCAGCGCGCGGATCTCGGTGATCGCGGCGGGCAGGGCGTGGAAGCCCGCCTCGGCCGCCTTCTTCTGGTCCGGGGTGGTGTCGGGGGACCAGCGAAGCAGGATGATGTGCCGCAGCATGCGACCGTCCTCCGGGCATGAGGTGAAGGGTGGAAGCGAGGGAAAGAAGAGAGCTGCCCGGTTCCCGCATTGTGAGAGATTGACTTACGCTATGTGGGACACTCTAGAAGTCCGGCGGCCCGCCGGTCAAGATCAGGCGGTATCGGTCTGTATCAGGCGGTATCAGGCTGTATCGGGTGACCGGCGAGGAGAGGAACGCGACGTGACGGAGCAGACCCGGCGGCGCAGCGGGGCGGAGAGCTCGCGCAAGGTGCTGCACCTGCTGCTGGCGTTCAACGAGCGGCGCCACACCCTGTCGGCGGCCGAGCTGGCCGCCGAGCTGGGCATCCCGATGAGTTCGGTGTACCGCTACCTGACGGTCCTGCGGGAGACCGGCCTGGTGGAGGACGTGGGGTCGGGGGAGTACCGGCTGTCGCCGGTCTTCGTCCGGCTCGCGCGGGCGGCGCGGGCGGCCGACGACACCCTGGAGCGGCGGGCGCGCGCCGTACTGCAGTCGCTCGCCGTGGCCGGCGGCGAGACGACCCTGCTCATCAAGCGGATCGGGTGGAGCGCGGTGTGCGTCGACCGGGTGGACTCGCCGCATCCGGTCCGCCTGCAGTTCGACCCCGGCCAGCCGATGACCCTGCACAAGGGATCGGCCCCCCGGGTGCTGCTGGCGTCGATGCCGGCGGCCGACCGGCGGCGCTACCTGGCCTCGGTCCCCGAGCTGACCGACCGGGTCCGCGAGCAGTTCGAGGCCGATGTGGAGACCGTGGCCCGGGTCGGCTGGGTGGAGAGCTTCGGTGAGGTGGACGAGGGCATATGGGGCGCCTCGGCCGTCATCCGCGACCAGGGCGAGGTGGTCGCCGCCCTCGGCATCGCGGGCCCGCTCTACCGCCTGCAGCAGGCCGACCGCGCCCGCATCGTCGAGCTGGTGGTCGCGGGCGCCGAGGAGATCTCGGCCGCGCTGGCGGACGGCTCCGCGGAGGCCCCCGGAACCGGCTGAAACGTCCCGCCGGCCCTCGGCCTCGGAACCCACGCCTCCCGCATCGCGGGAGGCGTTTTCCGTTCCGCCGTGGCCCGCCGTACCGCCGTTTCGTTCGCATAAGACCAGGTCCTCCGTGTAACTGCTGGGTTAAACAGTCGCTGAACCATTGACGAATCAGGACATCCTGCGCTTAGCTCTTCCACATAGCGAATGCATGGTTTCCGCATTGTGAGAGATGCGAACAGCAGGAGGTTCCGTGCTTCTCGGCTTCGACCAATGGCGGCGACCGCGTGACGCCGATCGTGAGATCGACGTGGCGATCGTCGGCCTCGGCCCCGTGGGCGCCACCGCGGCCCTCACCCTGGCGCGGGCCGGACTGCGCGTGGTCGTCTTCGAGGAGGCCGGGCGGGACGCGTTCGAGGCCGCCGACGTGAGCGAGTCGCGCGCCTCGACGTTCCACCCGCCCACCCTGGAGATCCTCGACGCGCTCGGCGTGGGCGAGGAACTGCACCGCGCCGGTCTCGTCTCGGACACCTACCAGTACCGCGACCGCGAGAACGGCCTCGTCGCCCACTTCGACCTGGCCAGCATCGAAGCCGACACCAGGTTTCCTTACCGGCTGCAGAGCGAGCAGCAGAACCTCGTCCGCATCGTCCGCGACCGGCTCGCCTCGATGCCCGGCGTCTCGGTGGTCCACGGCGCCCAGGTGCGGTCGGCCGACCAGAGCGGGGACGACGGAACCGTCTCCCTGCTCGTCGGCCCGGCCGACGCGACGGCGGGGGAGGAGGCGGTGACCTGCCGCGCCCGCTGGACGATCGCGGCGGACGGGGCGCACAGCGCGGTGCGCCGCTCCCTCGGCATCGCCTTCACCGGCATGACCTATCCGGAACGGTTCCTGGTCGTCTCCACCACCGACGACTTCGCGGCGCTGATCCCGGGGATCGCCTCGGTCAACTACATCTCCGACCCGAACGAGTGGCTGGTGCTGCTCCGCACGCCCAAGCACTGGCGGGCGCTGTTCCCGATCTCGGAGAGCGACGAGGCCGCCGGCGGCCTCGCCCCGGCGGAGGTGGAGCGGCGGCTGCAGGCCGTGGCCGCGCAGCCCCGCCCGTACGAGGTCACCCACACGCGGATCTACACCGTGCACCAGCGGGTCGCCGAGACGTTCCGGATCGGGCGGGTGCTCCTGGCCGGGGACGCGGCGCACATCAACAACCCGCTCGGCGGCATGGGGATGAACAGCGGAATCCACGACGCCGCCGCCGCGTCCGCCGCGATCCTCGCGGCCGAGGCGGGCGACACCGCGCTCCTCGACGCGTACGACGCCACCCGGAGCGCGGTGGCGCACGACTACGTCCGCGTGGTGACGCACCAGAACTGGGAGGTCCTCCAGGAGGAGGACCCGGCCGAGCGGCTGCGCCAGCAGGAGCACATGCGCCGCACGGCGGCCGATCCGGAACTCGCCCGAGCGCACCTGCTGCGCTCCTCGATGCTCGCGGCCCGGGTGCCCGAGACCGTGGCGAGCGAATGAGACCGGCCCTGAGATCGGCACAGAGACCGGCCGGAGGAAACGTGACCGACGAGATCGGCGAGACGGAAAGGAGGGTCGCATGGACGTTCCGGTGACCCAGAGAGATCGCGCGGGCCTGGAGTTCCTCGGCTCGCTGCAGGGCTACACGGGCGGCGTGCTCCAGGTGGACGCCGCCGCGAGGTACGCCGCGGTGGTGCCCGATCCTCCCCTCGACCTGGCCGGACGACGCCGTTCGGTGGACGAGGCGCTCGGCGGCCACGGGCCGTGGCTGTTCGACCGCCTGCTCACCCGCTACGTGGCCGAGGAGATCTACGTACGGGCGCTGCCCGCCGCCGAGCAGGCGCGGCCGGAGATCGAGGCGTGGCTGGACGTCCCCGCCGACGCCCCGGGCTCGCTGGTCCTGGACCCCGAGCAGGACGCCCCCGCGTACCACCGGGAGGGCTTCCACCTCACGACCGGCGGCTGGGACGGGCACGACCTCATGGGCGTGGTCATCAGCGACCTCGGCTACAAGTACGTCCTGATGCCCGGCGGCGTCGGCGCGGCACGCGCCGGCGAGAGCCTGACCGACCACCGCACCCAGGTGGTCCGGGAGGCCCCGCGGCGCGACTACCGCCGGATCCTGGAGCCCGGGTGCGGCAACGGCCGCTTCGCCGCCGTCGTGAGCCGCGAGTTCCCCGACGCGCAGTACGTCGGTGTCGAGCTGTCGGCGACGCAGCTCAGGTACGCGCGGGCGCAGTGCGTGCACGACGGCCATGCCTGGGAGCTGATCCAGGCACCCGCCGAGCGCACCGGCCTGCCGGACGCCTCGGTCGACCTGGTGGCGGTCTTCACGCTGTTCCACGAGACGCCGCCCAAGGCCACCGAGGCCATCGTGGCGGAGCTGTTCCGGGTGCTGGAGCCGGGCGGCGACATCGTGATCGGCGACATCGCCCCGTTCGACCGCAACGACGCCTTCCGCTCGGTGGTCCTGGACTGGGAGACCGAGAACCGCGGCGAGCCGTTCATGCGGTCCTACCTCCAGCTGGACCTGCCCGCGCTGCTGAAGGCGGCGGGCTTCACCGACGTCCAGGCCTACGGGCTGGGCAAGGGCGACTACCCCTGGATCGTGCGCGGACACAAGGAGCGGCAGCGATGACGGCGAACGACGGACCCCGCTACCTGGAGTCCCAGCGGCTGGACGAGATCACCCGGATGCTGACCGAGCTGGCCTCGGAGGTGTGGATCCTGCGGGACCGCAACCTGGTGCTCGAGCAGCTCCTGCGCGAGCGCGGCTGCCTGGACGAGGGGACGGTCGACGCGCTGCGCCCCGCCGGCGAACTGCCGGCCCGGCTGGCCGAGGAGCGCGCCGCGTTCGTCCGGCGCGTTTTTGGAGCGGTCCTGGACCCGGACGTCCGGGTCGAGGCCGTCATGCGCGAGCGGGCCGGCTGACCGCCGCACCGTACGACCCGAGCATTACCCGAGCTCAACGAGAGACCTTTCATAAGGGAGCGAGTCAGTGGGCGAGAATTCTGCCTTCACCTCCGGGCCGGCGTTCAGCAGGAGGAGGTTCCTGGGAACGGGGATCGCGCTCGGCGGCGCGGTCGCCGCTTCCGGCCTGCTGAGCGCCTGCGGCCCCGGCTCGTCGTCCGGTGGCGGTACGGGCGGCCGGAGCCTGACGATCGGCACGGTCGTCGTGGACGACACGATGAACCCGATGCTGGAGCAGTACACGACGTTCCAGTTCAACGCGTTCGACACGCTGGTGCGCCAGCTGCGCGGCGCCACCGAGCCGGCGGCGCGGCTCGCCGAGGAGTGGACGCGCCGCAGCGACACCGTGTGGCGGTTCAAGCTGAGGTCGGGTGTCACGTTCCACGACGGCTCGCCGGTCACGGTCGACGACGTGGTGTTCAGCTTCACCGAGCTGCTGGCCGAGCAGTACGCCAACGCGACGCTGATCACCGGGATCAAGGGCGTCCGCAAGATCGACGCCGGCACCCTGGAGATCGAGACCAAGGCCCCCGACCCGCTGCTGCTCAGCCGGGTCGGCCAGGTCTTCGTGGTGCCCCAGGCGTACTGGAAGGCCAAGGGCCCGGACGGGTTCATGGCCGCGCCGATCGGCTCCGGACCGTTCAAGATCAAGAGCTTCGCCGCCGACCGGGGCGCCGAGTTCGCCGCGTACGACGGCTTCTACGGCACCAAGCCGAAGACCCCCGAGATCACCCTGAAGTACTTCACCGACGCCGGCGCGCTGGCCTCGGCGCTGGAGGCCGGGCAGGTCGACGCGGCGCAGAACCTCGGCGCGGAGACCATCCGCACGCTGAAGGGCCGCGACGACCTCACGATCCACTCCGACTTCAGCGGCAACCAGAACATGTTCCAGCTGAACACCACCAAGGCGCCGTTCGACGACATCCGGGTCCGGCAGGCGGCGATCAAGGCGATCGACGCCAAGGCCCTGATCGACGCGCTCACCTTCGGCGCCGGGGTCCTGGAGGACGGCCAGCTCCCGGTCAAGGGCGTGACCGGGCACACCACCTCCCTCACCCGCCCGCCGCACGACCTGGCCGGGGCCAGGGCCCTGCTCAAGGCGGCCGGCGCGGAGGGCGCCGAGATCGAGATCTTCGGGATGGCCCTCTACAAGAAGCTGTACGAGGCGATCGGCGCCCAGCTCCAGGCCGCGGGCTTCAAGCCGAAGATCAACGCGGTGGAGACGCCGGTCTGGGTGCGCTCGTTCCGCAACGGCTCCGACGCCGACGTCTTCTACCGCGGGGCGTCCTACACCGGCATCTTCGACGCCGACCGGACGTACACGCACGTGTCCTCGTCCAAGAAGCCGTTCGTCAAGGACGCGCGCTGGGACGGGCTGCTGGCCGACCAGCGCGGCGAGCTCGACGCCGCCAAGCGCGAGGAGAAGCTCGTGGCCAGTGCCAAGCACCTGCTGGACCAGTCGTACATCCTCTACACCTACGGGGCGCCGACGGTCGGCGGCACCCGCAAGGGCGTCAGCGGGTTCGACAACAGCAACGGGCTCATGCTGCTGCTGGACGGCATCACCAAGCAGGGGGCCTAGCGGTGGGCGCCGATCAGAAGGCCGCCGGCCGGGCGGTCCCCGACGGGATGAACGCCTCGGTCGCCCTGGGCCAGCGCGGCCGGGCCGAGCTGGAGTTCCTGGCCGGGATGCGCGCCGCCCTCGGCCCGCTGCGGGCGAAGGTCCGCGCCCGGGTCGAGTCCTCGCCCGCCGCCGCTGCGCGGGACGCCGGAGCCGACATCGTCCGGCTGCGCACCGCGGTCGCCGCGGAGCTGGACGGGATGCCCGAGCAGGCCGTGATCGGCGCCGCCCTGCGCTGGAACCGCCGGGTGCTCACCCCGCGCGCCGTCGACGCCTTCGACGAGCGGCGCGCGGGCCTGGAGCCGATGGCCACCGCCCCGGCCCCGGACGCCATCGCCGACCGTGGCGACGGCGCGGTGCCGAGGTACTGGCGGTACGAGTTCCACGGCACCCGGGGCGGCTGGGACGGCCACGAGCACATGGGCTTCGTCCACCACGAGCTGGTCTACCGCTACCTGCTCGTCCCCGCGTTCGGCGACATCTTCGCCCAGCGCGCGGCCGTCGCCGACGTCGCCCCGCGCGAGGGGTACGCGGCGGTCTGCGATCTCGGCTGCGGAACGGGCCAGTACACCCTGAAGCTGGCCGAGCGGTATCCCGATGCCCGGGTGACCGGCGTGGACCTGTCGATGGCCGCGCTCCGCTACGCCCAGCGCCGTGCCTCCGACCGGGGGATGAGCTGGGACCTCGTCCGGGCGCCGGCCGAGGACACCGGCCTGCCGGCGGGGAGCCAGGACCTGGTGACCTCGTTCATCCTGCTGCACGAGATCCCGCCGCACGCGGTCGAGAAGGTGTTCGCCGAGGCGTTCCGGCTGCTGCGGCCCGGCGGCGACCTCGTCTTCTCCGACGTCACGCCCTATGCCCGGCGCGACCCGTACCAGGCCTGGCTGGACGACTGGGACGCCGAGCACGGCCACGAGCCCTGGTGGCGTACCACCGCGTCCGCGGACCTGGTCGCGGTGGCCGAGGCGGCCGGGTTCACCGGCGTGCGGCAGAGCGCGCTCGGGCCGGGCGGATATCCGTGGGTCACGGTCGCGCGGCGGCCAGAGGAGGGGCGGGCGGTGTGAGCAAGACGAAAGCGCCGGTCGCCTCGGCGGCCGGCTCCACGAGCAAGGACCCGGGGGACGCCCTGCTCATGCGGGACGTCCGGGTGTCGCTGCCCTCCGCGCACGGCGCCCTGAAGGTGATCAGGGGCGTCACGTTCACCGCCGGCCGCGGCGAGGTGGTCGCGCTGGCGGGGGAGTCGGGATCGGGCAAGTCGACCTCCATCCTCGCCGCGCTGCGGCTGCTGCCGCCGGGCGCGGAGGTGACGGGCTCGGTCGTCCTGGACGGGACCGACGTCCTGGCCATGCCGCGCCGCAAGGTGCGCGAGCTGCGCGCCCGCCGGGCCCGGCTGGTCTTCCAGGACCCGTGGCGGGCCCTGCATCCGATGAAGCAGATCGGCGCCCAGCTGATCGAGTCGGCCCGCAGCGCCGATCCCGGGCTGTCGCGCCGGGCCGCCCGCGAGCTGGCCGAGGAGACCCTGGCCAGGGTCGGCATCCCCGAGCCCGCCGCCCGGATGTCGAGCCACCCGCACGAGATCTCCGGCGGCCAGGCCCAGCGGGTCGTGATCGCGATGGCGCTGGTCGCCAGACCCGCCGTGCTGTTCTGCGACGAGCCGACGACCGCGCTCGACGTGACCACCCAGGCCCAGATCCTGGAGCTGCTGCGCGACCTCAACCGCGAGCTCGGCATCTCCATCGTGATCGCCACCCATGACCTGGACGTCATCGCCGACGTCGCCGACCGGCTGGTGGTGATGTACGCGGGCGAGGTCGTCGAGGAGGGCCCCACCGGCGAGGTGCTGGCCTCGCCGCGCCACCCGTACACCTGGGCACTGCTGCGCGCGGCGCCCGGTATCGGCGGCGGCGACCGGCTCCAGGCCATCGAGGGCCGCCCGCCCTCGCCCGCCGAGGACCCGCCGGGGTGCGCCTTCGCACCTCGCTGCCCCAGCGCCCACGACGTGTGCCGTACGGTACGGCCCGCGCCGCGCGAGGTGGCGCCCGGCCGGATGACCGCCTGCCTGCGCGCCGAAGGCTACGGCCCGATCCCGGTCGAGGTGATCCGATGAGCGACGAGACCCCGACCGCTCCGGTCGCCCGCGTCACGGATCTGGTCAAGGACTTCCGGATGTCCGGCGGCCGGACGCTGCGCGCCGTGGACGGCGTCAGCTTCGACGTCGGGCGCGGCGAGACGCTCGGCCTGGTCGGCGAGTCCGGCAGCGGCAAGACCACCGTCGCCCGGACGCTGATCCGGTTGCAGCGCCCGACTTCCGGCCGGGTGGAGTTCGAGGGCGACGACATCACCGCGCTGCGGGGGGCCGCGCTCCGGCGCCGGGTCCGCCGCAGGATGGCGATGGTGTTCCAGAGCTCGTCCACCTCGCTCAACCCGTACCAGCGGGTGGGGGACGTGCTCGCCGAGCCGCTCCGCGTCCACCGGGAGGGCGACCCGGCCACCCGGCGCGAGGCCGTGGCCGCGATGATGGAACGGGTCGGCCTCGACCCGGCCTTCGCCGGCCGCTACCCCCAGGAGCTGTCGGGCGGGCAGCGCCAGCGCGTCGGCATCGCCCGCGCCCTGATGCTCGACCCGTCCCTGATCGTGGCCGACGAGCCGACCGCGTCCCTGGACGTGTCGGTGCAGGCGCAGGTGGTCAACCTGCTGCAGGACCTGCAGCGCGAGATGGGCCTGTCCTACCTGTTCATCACGCACGATCTCGGCCTGGTCCGGCACCTCAGCCACCGCGTCGCGGTCATGTACCTGGGCCGCCTGGTCGAGGTCGGCGAGACCGCCCGGGTCTTCGCCGAACCGGCCCACCCGTACGCCGCGATGCTGGTGTCGATGCGCCGCGAGGCCGAGCACCGGATCCTGCCGGCCGGCGACATCCCCTCGCCGGTCGACCGGCCCTCCGGCTGCGTCTTCCGGTCCCGGTGCCCGATCGCGCGGGCCCGCTGCGCGACGGACGTGCCGCCGCTGGCGGAGATCGCGCCCGGCCGGCACGCCGCCTGCCACTTCCCCGGCGAGCTGCGGCCCGGCGGGGCCGACGTCCACGCCCTCGCGCCCGCGGCGCCGCCGCTGGTCGCTCCTCTGCCATCACCCCTGACATCACAGAAAGGCGGGTGAGCCGACGATGCCCGGATCCGCCGCCGAGCGCCCGGTCTACCTGGACCGTCCCGAGCACCTGGACGGCCTGTTCAGCGCGCTGATGGAGGTCGCCTCCGAGGTGTGGGTGCTGCGCGACCGCTTCGCCGTCCTGGAGGAGCTGCTGGACGAGCGCGGCTCGATCACCCGCGAGGACATCGACGCGTACGAGCCCGGTCCCGACCTGGCCGAACGCCTCGCGGCCGGCCGGCGCGCCTTCCTGGACCGGCTGCTGTCGGCCATGGCCCAGACCGGCGAGCCGACACGGCCCGGCGAGCCGGCGGGGCCCGCCCAGTGATCGGCTACCTGGTGCGCCGGCTGCTGCTGATCGTGCTGGTGGCGTTCGGCGTGTCGACGTTCCTGTTCGTGCTGGCCCGGTTGTCGGGCGACCCCGCCGAGCTACTGTCGCCGCCGGAGGCCTCGGCCGCCGTGGTGGAGGCGACCCGCGACCGGCTCGGCCTGGACGAGCCGCTGCTGGTGCAGTACGCGGACGCGCTGATCGCCTCGTTCACGCTCGACTTCGGGCAGTCGTTCGCGTTCCACCAGCCCGCCGCGCAGATGGTGTTCGAGCGGCTCGGCCCCAGCCTCTGGATCGTGTTCCCGGCGATCGCGCTCGCGGTGCTGCTGTCGTTCGGCATCGGGATCACCGCCGCGCTGCGGCCCAGCCGGCTCAGCGGCCGGCTGCTGATGGCCGGCACGTTCGTGATGGGCAGCATCCCGTACTTCTGGATGGCGCTGCTGCTGGTCCTGCTGTTCGCGGTCAATCTGCAGTGGCTGCCCGCCACCGGCAGCAGCGGATTCACCAGCCTGGTCGTCCCGGTGGCCGTCCTGACGATCGCGGCCGTGTCCACCAGCGCGCGGCTGACCCGGGGGCAGCTCCTGGACTCGTTCGGCGAGGGCTACGTGCTCACCGCCCGGTCCAAGGGGATCGCGCCCTGGCGGGTGCTGTTCGGGCACGCGCTGCCCGGCGCCCTGCCGCCGATGCTGGCCTGGCTGGGCATCGAGTTCTCGTTCCTGTTCAGCTCGCTGCTGATCCTGGAGCCCCTGCTCGGCTACAACGGCCTGGGCGCGCTGCTGATCCGCAGCGTGACCAACCAGGACTTCCCGCTGGTGCAGGCCAGCGTGTTCTGCATGGCCATGCTGATCACCCTGGTCAACATCGGCATGGACGTGATCGTCCGGCTGATCGACCCCCGGCTGCGGACGAAGGCGGCGACATGACGGCGAAGACCGAGCCGGTGCAGCGCGAGCCGGTGAAGGCGGCGCCCGCGGCGCCCAGGAGCCGCTCCCGGGCGGCCGAGACCGCCCGGCGCGCCTGGTCGGACTCCTCGGGCCGGATCGCGGCCGTCCTGCTGGGCCTCATCGTCCTCGCGGCGCTGTTCGCCCCGCTGCTGGCCCCGTCCGACCCGACCACCCAGCAGCTCACGGACGCCAACCTGGCGCCGTCGTGGCTCGGCGGGCACGGCGGGCATCTCCTCGGGACCGACACGCTGGGCCGCGACGTGTTCGGCCGGATGGTGTACGGGCTGCGCACGAGCCTGATGGTCGGCCTGATCACCGCCACCGCGTCGGCGGTGATCGGGCTGCTGCTCGGGCTGGTGGCGGGCTACTACGAGAACTCGGTGGGCATGGTGCTGATGCGCCTGGCCGACATCCAGTTCGCGATCCCGTTCGTCGCGGTCGGCGTGGCGCTGGCCGCCGTGGTCGGCCCCGGCATCGTCAAGCTGATGATCATCCTGGCGGTGTGGGGCTGGGTGAACTACGCCCGGACGATCGCCAACTCGGTGTCCCAGGTGAAGCGGTCGGAGTTCGTGACCGCGGCCCGGACGATCGGTGCCCGCACGCCCGCGATCCTGTTCCGGCACATCGCGCCGAGCGTGCTGGGCCCGGTGATCATCCTGTGGTCCACCAGCGCTGGCATCCTGGTCCTGGTGGAGAGCGCCCTGAGCCTGCTGGGCCTCGGCGTGCAGCCGCCCGGCTTCTCGCTGGGCAGCATGCTCGCCGACTCGCGCACCACCCTGCGGCTGGCCTGGTGGGCGACCGTGTTCCCCGGCCTGGCGATCATGGCGATCGTGGTCGCGTTCAACCTGCTCGGCGACGCGCTGCGGGACGCGTTCAACCCGTCGGTCCGTACCAGGCACGACCCCGAACTCTGGTGACCGCGGGGCCGGCCGGAACGCGGCCGGCCCCACGGTGTCAGGCGGGCTGAGGTCAGGCGGGCAGGGACAGGTGGCGGGGGTTGGCGACGGTGAGTTTGTCGACGACCGACGCGCGGACGGTGCCGACGACCTCGTCCATCCGGGCGTCGAACCTTCCGGTACGGATGCCGGTCGCGAGTTCGGCGTCGTCCGCGCAGCCCAGGGCGCGCAGGCGCTCGCGATGGGCGACCCAGTGGGCGTCGCCGAGCAGGAGTTCGCGGCGGGCGATGCGCAGGGCGGACGCGGCGACGCGGGCATGGAAGCGCAGGCACTCGTCGGGCTGCTCCGCCTCGTTCAGGAAGGCGCCGACGGCGTCGATGAGGGCGGCGGCGCCGGGACGGTCGTGCGGGGCGGACGGGCCGCCGGGGCCACGGTCATCGAGCGGATCCGCGACGGTGACGGGCTCGGTCAGACCGAGCGCGAGGAGCAGGTCGTGCTCCTGCTCGCAGACCTTCCGGCCCAGGACGGCGTACTCGATGGACGGGTCGGAGCCGTCGAAATGGCGTTCGGCCTGGTGGCGGCAGAGGATCGTCCAGCGGAGCGTGCCGTACACCTCCCACCAGTGCAGGTCCTCCGGGGTGGGCGGCGTACCGCCGGCGGCGGCGTAGCCGTCCAGGAGGGCCTCGCGGGTGCCGAAGCCACCGGCGGGCTGGGGAGAGCCGAACCGCCAGGCCTTCACGCAGAGCCAGCCGAGGTCCTCGGCCGGGTCGCCGGCGTGCGCCAGCTCCCAGTCCAGGACGCCGCGCACCCCGGCCGGGTCGATCATCAGGTTGCCGTTGCGGAAGTCGCCGTGCACGACCGTCCGGCGCGCGCCGGACGAGGGCGGGCGGTGCCGGTCCAGCCAGCGCAGCGCGATCTCCACGGCGGGACGGGGCTCGGCGAAGGCCTCGTAGCGGGCGGCGAGGTCGGTGAGCGGGTCGTCGTCGGGGAGTCCGGGCACGGCGTCCGGCGACAGCGTGTGCAGGCGGGCGAGGATCGTGCCCAGCTCCCGGGCCAGGCGCGGCCTGACGTCGGCGAACCGCGCGTCGCGCAGCAGCCGGCGCGGGATCGTCTCGCCGTCCAGCCGTTCCATGATCAGGTACGCCGAGCCGAGCAGGTCGGGGCCGTGGTCCACCAGGCGCGGTACGGGGACGCCGGCGCCCGCGGCGGCGGTCAGCAGGGCGGCCTCGCGGGCCATCGCGTCCGGGTCCTCGACCGCCGGGGGATCGCGGCGCAGCACGAGGCGGCGGCCCCCTGCGTCGAACGCCCAGATCTCCCGGCTGGCCCCGCCCGACAGCCGGCGCAGGCCGGTCACCTCGCCCGCCAGCTCCGCGAGGCGGGCGGCGAGCTCGGGGTTCGTGTCCGGCATGGTCAGGCCCGGGCCGCGCGCTGGGCGGCGGCGAGGGCGCGGAGCGGGTCGCCGCCCCGGGTGTCGGCGTACTCCTCGATCCGCGCGATGCGGCCGTCGCCGTCCACGGTGACGAACAGGCAGGCGGCCATCTCGATCGGCTCGCCGTCGGGGAGCGTGCCGCGCAGGACGTGCCGCTGGACGTAGCCGTCCGGCAGCGGGTCGCGCCGGATCTCCTCGTACCGGAAGCCCTCCAGGTTGCGCGACAGCCAGCGCAGCGTGCGCAGGTTGTCCTCGACGCCCTGTTCCGCGCCGCCGCCCTCGCCGGGGCCGTTGTGCCAGATCAGCGCGCCGGGCGCGTACAGCGAACGCAGCGTGTCCACGTCGCCGGCGGTGATGGCGGCGACGAAGCGGTCGGCGAGGCTCTGGTGCACGGGGTTCTCCACTTCAGGGGGTGGCGGGAAGGCCGAGGGCGCGGATGTTGATGGCGTCCAGGGTGTCCAGGAGGCGCTCGGTGCCCGGGGCGTCGTCGCCCTGGACGAGCCAGAGGTAGAGGGAGTGGTCGACCATCGCGGCCAGGGCGCGCGCCGTCGTCTCGGGGTCGAGGTCGGCGGCCACCAGCCCGGCCCGCTGCCAGCGCTCGATCGCCCGCGCGGAGCGGCCGATGGAGGCGGCGCGGTGCTTGCGCCGCATCTCCTTGAACTCCTCGTTGAACGTGGCGACCTGCTCGATGATCGCCATCATCTTCGCGTTGCGCAGGTAGGCCTGGTAGTACGAGCGGTTCGCGCGGCGGATCCGGGCGGCGGGGGAGGAGTCGGCCGCGAGCGCCGGATCGGGCTGGGTCATGTCCTCGAAGAGCCGGTCCGCGACCTCGAGGAAGACCGCCTCCTTGGACGGGAACCAGGTGTAGAACGAGCCGTAGGCCACCTGGGCGTGCCGGGTGATGTGGGCGACGCGGGTGTCGGGGAAGCCGCGCTCCTCGAACACCTGCCGCGCGGCGGCGATGAGGCGCTCTCTGGTCCGGGCGCCGCGCTCGGTGAGCGGCTCGCTCGGCTCGCTCGGCATGGCGGCTCCCCAGGGGTTGACAACCTGATCGTTCCAGGCCCAGGATCGATCAAAGTCGACATGACTGTCAAGTCAACTTCGGGAGGGCCCATGGCCGGTCTGCTGCGGGGACGTCCATGCTGATCAACGACATCGTCGAGTACGCGGCGCGCAAGCACCCCGGCCGTACGGCGCTGCGGTTCGAGGACCAGGTGATCACGTTCGCCGGGCTGCGCGACCGGGTCCGGCGGGTCGCCAACGCGCTCCGCGAGGTCGCCGCGCCGGGGGACCGGGTGGCCGTCCTGTCGGGGAACCGGCCCGAGTACGTCGACCTGTATTACGGCGTTCCCGCCGCCGGCATGGCGCTGACCTTCCTCAACCACCGGCTGCATCCCGCCGAGATCGCCAAGCTGGTCGACCACGCGCAGGCGACGGTGCTGATCGTGAGCGGCGAGTACCTGGACGCGATGAGGGAGCACCGGGACGCGATGCCCGGCGTGCAGCTCGTCGTCGGCCTGGACGGCGGCGGCGACCGCGCGTACGCCGGCTTGGTCGAGTCCGCGCCGGCCACCGAGCCGCCGCGCGCGGACGAGGACGGGATCGGCTGGCTCGTCTACACCAGCGGGACGACCGGAGCGCCCAAGGGCGTCATGCTGACCCACCGCAACCTGGTCACGGGCGTGCTCGGCTCGGCGTCGCAGTGGGAGATCCCGGACGAGTCGGTCTTCCTGTTCTGCTTCCCGCTGTGCCATGTCGGCGGCTACGCGGTCCTGGTCAACCACCTGCGCTCCTGCACGGTCGGCCTGGTGCGCGCGTACGACAACGAGACGTTCCTGCGCCTGGTCGCCGAGTGGAAGGTCACCCAGACCGGGCTGGCCCCGACGATGATCGCGTTCCTGCTCGGGCATCCCGGGATCGAGGACCGCGACCTCGGCACGCTGGAGGCGATCGGGTACGGCGCGTCCGCGATCCCCGCCGAGGTGCTGCGGCGCGGCATGGAGGTGCTGGGCTGCGACTTCTACCAGGGCTTCGGGATGAGCGAGACCGGCGGCAACATCCTGTACTTCGGGACGGCCGACCACCGGCGCGCGGCCCGGGGGGAGACCCACCTGCTCGCCGCCGCGGGCCGTCCGATGGACCTGGCCGACATCCGGATCGTGGACGAGGACTTCAACGACGTCGCCCCCGGGGAGCAGGGGGAGATGCTCGTCCGCTGCGACCAGGTGATGCGGGGCTACTGGCGGGAGCCGGAACTGACCGCCGCCGCGTTCCACGACGGCTGGTTCCGTACCGGCGACGTGGTCCGGCAGGACGCCGAGGGCATGGTCTCCATCGTCGACCGGATCAAGGACATGATCATCACCGGTGGCGAGAACGTCGCCTCCCGCGAGGTCGAGCAGGCGATCCACCACCATCCCGCCGTCGCCGACGCCGCCGTGTTCGGCGTCCCCGACCCGCGGTGGGGCGAGGCGGTCTGCGCGGCCGTCGTGCTGCGCGACGGCGCGTCCGCCACCGCCGAGGACATCGTCGCGGTCTGCCGCGAGCGGCTCGGCGGCTACAAGGTGCCGAAGCGGGTCGAGTTCGTCCCCGAACTGCCGCGCAACGTCGCCGGCAAGATCCTCAAGCGCGATCTGCGCGCCCGCCACACCACGTCCAAGGAGGCCTCATGACCGCCAGGAACACCGAGTTCGAGATCGGCGGGATCAACCATCTCGCGCTGGTCTCGTCCGACATGAAGCGCACCATCGACTTCTACTCCGGCGTGCTCGGCATGCCGCTGGTGAAGACCCTGGACCTGCCCGGCGGGATGGGCCAGCACTTCTTCTTCGACTGCGGCGGCGGCGACTGCGTGGCGTTCTTCTGGTTCCCGGACGCGCCCGACGGCGTGCCCGGGATCTCGGCGCCCGCCACCCGTCCCGAGCAGGGCGAACTGCTCAGCGCCGTCGGCTCGATGAACCACGTGGCGTTCCACGTCCCGCCGGAGCGGTTCGAGGAGTACCGGCACCGGCTGCGGGACAAGGGCGTCCAGGTCAGCCCGATCCTCAACCACGACGACAGCCCGGCGGGCGTCTCCCGGGACGTGTACGACGGCGTGTTCGTCCGGTCGTTCTACTTCCAGGACCCGGACGGGGTGCTGCTGGAGTTCGCCTGCTGGACGCGGACGTTCACCGAGGCCGACGTCGCGCACGAGCCGAAGACCGCCGCCGACCGCCGCACCCCCGCGCCGGCCGCCAACTGACCTCCAGCCGACCCCGAGCCGACCCCGAACCGACAAGGAGAACGATGCCCCGCCTGCGTGAGGTACCCCGCGCCGAGGTCACCGACGAGCGGATCATCCGCTTCTACGACCTGCTGTTCGGCCCCGACCGCGACCCGGCGGTGGACCACGGCACCGCCACCGGCTCGCCGGGGGACTGGTGGACGGTCTTCGCCAACTCCTCGGACGTCTTCCGGCACGCGGTCCACGGCTTCGCGCTCTACCGCAACGCCGGCATCGACCCGATGCTGCGCGAGCTGGGGCAGTGCCGGGCGGGCTGGGCGCGCGGCAGCCAGTTCGTCTACTCCCAGCACGCCAAGCAGATGCGCACGATGGGGATGGCCGAGGAGAAGATCCAGGCCATCCCGTACTGGCAGACGGCGGACTGCTACACGCCGCTGGAACGCGCCCTGCTGGCCTACACCGACGGGCTCGTCCTGGACGGCGGCCGGGTCCCCGACGAGATCGTCGGGATCCTGCGCGAGCACCTGTCCGACGAGGAGGTGCTGGAGTTCACGTACATCACCTGCCTGTACGACATGCACGCCACGATGTCCAAGGCGCTGCGGCTGGAGTTCGACGACCGCCCCGAGCCGGTCGTCGAGGCGGCCTCGCCGGAGGGCTACGACGGCGACCTGTCCGCCACCCTCGCCGGCGAGTAGCCGCCCGTTGACTCGTGGCGTGTTCGCCCTTCCGGAGCCGGAAGAAGGCGAACACGCCACGAGTCGACGTTGTGGTCAGCCGGCGTAGTTGAGGCGGAGGCCCGGCCTCGGCCAGTCGATCTTCAGGAGCTTGCCGGTGCTGGAGGCGGTGACGTACGCGGTACGCATGTCCTCGCCGCCCCAGCAGATGTTGGTGATCCCCGGGTCGTCGTCGACGTCGATGTCCACGAAGTCCACCAGCCTGCCCTTGGGGCTCACGACCGAGATCCCGGCGTGGATCATGGACGCGACGCAGACGTTGCCGTGCGCGTCCACGCCGAGCGAGTCGAAGTTGGTGTAGTCGGGCGCGGTGTAGAGGAAGTTGCCGTTGCCCGAGCCGCCCAGCGACCGGCCGCCCTTGATCTCGCCGGGCCCGGTGACGTCCCACCACCAGACCCGGGCGGTGTAGGTCTCGCTGACGTACAGCCGCTTGCCGTCGGGGGACAGGCCGATCCCGTTCGGTCCCTCCATCCCGCCGGCGAGCATCGTGATGGACGAGCCGTCGGCCTTGGCGTAGAACAGCCTGCCCTTGTCGCCGGTCAGCCCGTCGCTCTTGCCGTAGTCGGTGAAGTAGATCCCGCCCTGGTCGTCGAACACCAGGTCGTTGGGGCCGCGCAGGTCCTGGCCGCCGGCCTGCGTGTACAGCGTCTCCACGGAGCCGTCCGACAGGTCCACGGCCTGGATGCTGCCGGTGGTGTAGTCGTCGGGGATGCCGCCGGCGAAGACGAAGCCGCCGACCTCGAACCGGCGCAGCCCGCCGCAGTTGGCGATGTAGACCCGGCCGTCGGGGCCGAGCGCGGCACCGTTGGGGCCGCCGCCCACCTCGGCCGCGACGGACGCGGTGCCGTCGGGCTTGATCCTGGTGAGCGTGCCGCGATGGATCTCCACCACCAGCACGTCACCGCCCGGCAGCGCGACCGGGCCCTCCGGGAACAGCAGCCCGTCGGCCAGCGTCGTGATCTTCAATTTCCTCCCCTTTCGCGGGTGCTCGTCCTTCGCGTGCCCGCCCGGCCTGGTCCACGCGGCGGTGGACAGTCCGGCGGCCGCGATGCCCAGCCCCGAAATGAGCGACCGGCGCGAGAGCCGGCCGCCTGGCGTGTCGACAGGCGTGTCGGGCATGTCGTCAGGAGTTCCGGGCATGTCGTCAGGCGTGCCGGGCATCAGATCGTGCCCGCGTTCGCGAGCTCGCCGAGCTCCTCGCCGGTCAGCCCGAGCAGCCCGCCGTACACCTCGGCGTTGTGCTGGCCGAGCTCCGGGCCGATGCTGCGGACCTCGCCGGGCGTGTCCGACAGCTTGGGGAACACGTTGTGCATCGGGAAGTCGCCGAACTCCGGATGGGCCATCCGGATGATCGCCTCGCGGGCCTTGTAGTGCGGGTCGGCCAGCATGTCCTTGGCGCGGTACGTGAGCCCGGCCGGGATGCCGTTGTCGTGCAGCAGCGCCAGCAGCGGCTCGGACGCCTGGCCGGCCGTCCAGGCGCCGATCAGGTCGTCCAGCTCGCCGGCGTTGGCCCCGCGAGCCCCGTGGGTGGAATAGCGCTCGTCGTCACCCAGCTCGGGACGGCCCATCAGCTCGGCCAGGCGCCGCCAGATGGTGTCGCGGTTGGCGGCGATGAGGACGGGCCCGTCCTGGGTCGGGTAGACGTTGCTGGGCGCGACGTTGGGCAGCACCGACCCGGTGCGCTCGCGCTGGTAGCCCGCGATCTCCCACTCGGGGATCAGCGACTCCATCATCGCCAGCACCGCCTCGTACAGCGCCGAGTCGACGATCTGCCCCCGCCCGGTACGGTGCCGCGCGTGCAGGGCCACGAGCGTGCCGAGCGCGGCGAACGTGCCGGCCAGCTCGTCGCCCAGCGAGATCCCGGCCCGGGACGGCGGCTTGTCCGGGTCGCCCGTGACGTACCGGATGCCGCCCATCGCCTCGCCGATCGACCCGAAACCCGCGCGCGGCGCGTACGGGCCGTCCTGCCCGTACCCGGTGACCCGGGTGATGATCAGCCGGGGGTTCTCGGCCCGCAGGCTCTCGGGGGACAGGCCCCAGCGCTCAAGCGTCCCGGGACGGAAGTTCTCCACCAGCACGTCGGCCTGGGCGATCACGCGCCGGGCCAGCGCCTGCCCCTCCGGGGTGCGCAGGTCGAGCGTGACCGACTTCTTGTTGCGGGCGAGGATCGGCCACCACAGCGACTTGCCGTGCGGCTTCTCCCGGCCCCACTCGCGCATCGGGTCGCCGGCGCCCGGCGGCTCGATCTTGATGATCTCGGCGCCGAAGTCGCCGAGCAGCTGGCCGCAGAACGGCCCGGCCAGCAGCTGGCCCATCTCCACGACCCGCAGGTCGCCGAGGGCGGGGAGGGATTCGGTGCTCATCGTTGCTCGTTCTCTTCCTGTTCGGTGAGATGGGCCGCCGCCGCGCGGATATGGGCGCGCATCACCGACTCCGCCCACCCGGGATCGCCGGCGGCCAGGGCGGCGACCAGCTCCCGGTGGTGGTTCATGCTGCGCGCCATCGAGTCCGCGTCGTACCGGCGGAACGTGCCGAGGATCAGCGGCGCGTGCATGACCGAGGTCAGCATGGCGGGCAGCCTGCGGTTGCCGGACGCGTCGATGATCGCGGCGTGGAAGCGCGAGTTGAGCTGGGCGACCCGGTCGAGATCGCCGTCGGCCACCGCGCGTTCCATGGCCGCGCACTGGCCGGCCAGATCCGCCAGGACGCTCTGGTCCTGGCCGATCCGGGCGGCGCGCGCCGCCGCGTACGGCTCCAGCAGCGCGCGCAGCTCGAAGATCTCCGCCAGGTCCTGCCGCGTCCAGCGCACCACCCGCGCGCCCCGGTGCGGCAGCACCTCGACCAGCCCGTCGGCCCCCAGCCGCTGGAGCGCCTCGCGTACGGGGGTTCGGGACAGGCCCAGCGCCTCGGCCAGCTCGGACTCGCCGAGGCGGGTACCCGCTCCGGCCTCGCCGGAGAGGATCATCTTGCGCACCGCCTCGTAGGCGGTGTCGGTGGCGCGCGGCATGCTCTCTCCTCGTTGGCGTATTGCATGCAATATAGTCAGAGTATGGCCCGAATGACCATCTCGACCGCGAGGTGAACGATCAATTGCATACAACGGTGCTGGAAGTCGGTCCACGTGACGGCCTGCAGAACGAGGCCAGGGCGCTGTCGCCCGAGGACCGGATCGCGTTCATCACGCGCAGCGTCGACGCCGGGCTGCGCCGGATCGAGGCCGTCTCGTTCGTCCACCCGAAGCGGGTCCCGCAGATGGCGGGCGCCGAGGAGGTCATGGCCGGGGTACCGCGCCGCGAGGGCGTCTCGTACAGCGGCCTGGTGCTCAACCGGCGCGGCCTGGACCGCGCCCTGGCCGCCGGGGTGGACGAGGTGAACGTCGTCGTGGTCGCGTCCGACACGTTCTGTACCCGCAACCAGGGCTGCACCACCGCCGAGGCGCTGGACGCCTGGGACGGCATCGCCGCGGCCGCCGCCGACGCGGGCGTCCCCGCCGGGATGACGATCGCCGCCGCGTTCGGCTGCCCGTTCGAGGGGGAGACCCCGCCCGAGCGCGTGGCCGAGATCGCCCGCCGCGCGCACGCGGCCGGGGCGTTCGAGATCGCCCTGGCCGACACCATCGGCGTCGGCGTCCCCGCCCAGGTCCGCGACCTCACCCGGCGCACCCGGGAGGCCGCCCCTGACACGCCGCTGCGCTTCCACTTCCACAACACCCGCAACACCGGGTACGCCAACGCGCTGGCCGCCGTCGACGAGGGCGTCACCATCCTGGACGCCAGCACCGGCGGCTTCGGAGGCTGCCCGTTCGCGCCCGCCGCGACCGGCAACATCGCCACCGAGGACCTCCTGTACGCGCTGCACCGCAGCGGCGTCACCACCGGCGTCGACATGGAGACGGTCGCCGGGACCGGGATCTGGCTGGGCGAGCTGCTCGGCAAGCCCGCTCCCGCCCTGCTCGGCCGCGCGGGCCCGTTCTGACATGAGGCGGGCCCGTCCCGACACGGGCTTGATCTGACACGGGCTTGTCCGGACACGGGGCGGTGTCCGCCGCCCCGTTGTCGGACGCGCCTGCCAGGATGAAGGCATGACGGATCGGCCCTGCCTGCTCTTGCTGGACGGTCACTCGCTGGCCTACCGGGCGTTCTACGCGCTGCCCGTCGAGAACTTCAGCACGAGCGGGGGACAGCCGACCAACCTGGTGTACGGGTTCGCCAACATGCTGGCCAACGCCCTGCGCGACGAGCGGCCGACGCATGTCGCGGTGGCGTTCGACGTCTCGCGGCAGACGTTCAGGACCGAGGCGTTCCCCGACTACAAGGCCAACCGGGCGCGGTCCCCGGCGGAGTTCCACGACCAGCTGGGGATCCTCGACCGGATGCTCGCGGCGATGAGCATCCCGGCGCTGCGGATGCCGGGCTTCGAGGCCGACGACGTCATCGCCTCCCTGGCCACCTCGGCGGAGGCGGCGGGCTGCCAGGTGCTGATCATCACCGGTGACCGGGACGTCCTCCAGCTGGTGGGCCCCAACGTCACCGCGCTCTACTTCTACCGGTCGGCCACCGAGCTGATCCGCTACACGCCCGAGGCGGTCCAGGAGAAGTACGGCCTCACCCCGAGCCAGTATCCGGACTTCGCGGCCCTGCGCGGCGACCCCTCCGACAACCTGCCCAGCATCCCGGGCATCGGCGAGAAGACCGCGGCCAAGTGGATCCGCGAGTACGGATCCCTGGACGCGCTGCTGGAGCGGGCCGACGAGGTCAAGGGCAAGGCCGGCGAGAAGCTGCGGGACGCGCTGGAGACCGTACGGACCAACCGGCGGCTGACCGAGCTGGTCCGCGACCTCGACCTCGCGGTGGAGCTGGACGACCTGCGGCGCAAGCCGTACGACCTGTCCGCCTTCAGCTCGCTCCTGGACGAGCTGGAGTTCCGCAACGCCAGCCTGCGGCAGCGGCTGTTCGCCGGCGATCCCGGTGGCGGAAAGGCCCCGGAGGACGCCCCGGCGGAGCCGCTGAAGGGCCGCGAGCTGGAGCCGGGCGAGCTGCCCGGCTGGTTCCGCAGCCGGGCGGGCGCAAGCGGAGACACTCTCGGGCTGGCCGCCGAAAGCACCTGGGTACGGGGCGCCGGCGAGATCGCCCGGATCGCCCTGGCCACCGGCGACGGCTACGCGGCCACCTTCGGGCCCGCGCGGATGACCGAGGCCGACGAAAGGGCGTTCACCGCCTGGCTCGCCGACCCTGATCGTCCCAAGGCCCTGCATGACGTGAAGTCGCTGCTGCGCCTGTTCGGCGAGCACGGCTGGCGGCTCGACGGCGTCGCCGCCGACACGGCCGTCGCGGCGTACCTGCTGCTTCCCGGCCTGGCCGCGTACGGGATCGCCGACCTGGCGGCCCGCCACCTCGGCCGCCGCCCGCCCGACGAGGGCCCCACCGGGCTGATGCTGCAGGCCCGCGCCGTGCTCGACCTGGCGGGCAGGTTCACCGCCGAGCTCGCCGGCACGGGCATGGACCGGGTGATGACCGAGGTCGAGCTGCCCCTGGCCGACCTGCTGGCCCGGATGGAACGGGCCGGCGTCTTCGTCGACGAGGCGCTGCTGCGCGAGCTGGAGAAGCGGTTCGAGGGCGCGATGGAGACGGCGGCCGACGAGGCGGCCGAGATCGCCGGCCGCCGGTTCAACCCCGGCTCGACCAAGCAGCTCCAGGAGGTGCTGTTCGGCGAGCTCGGGCTGCCGAAGACCAAGAAGATCAAGTCGGGCCACTCCACCGACGTGGACGCGCTGACCTGGCTGGCCACCCAGACCGACAACGGCCTGCCGCAGGTCCTGCTGCACCACCGCGACCAGTCCCGGCTGCGCATGACGGTCGCCGGGCTGATCAAGGAGATCGGCGCCGACGGCCGGATCCACACCTCGTTCCAGCAGACCGTCGCCGCCACCGGGCGGCTGACCTCCATCGAGCCCAACCTGCAGGTCATCCCGATCCGGACCGAGGAGGGCCGGCACATCAGGCGGGCGTTCCTGCCGGGCGCGGGCTTCGAGTCCCTGATGACCGCCGACTACGGCCAGCTCGAGCTGCGCGTCATGGCGCACCTGTCCCAGGACCCGATCCTGCTGGCCGCGTTCGCGACCGGCGAGGACCTGCACACCACCATGGCCGCGCAGGTCTTCGGGGTCGCCCCGGAAGGCGTCACGCCGGAGATGCGCCGCAAGATCAAGGCGATGTCGTACGGGCTGGCCTACGGGCTGTCGGCGTTCGGCCTGGCCAAGCAGCTGGGCATCGCTCAGTCCGAGGCGCGGCCGCTGATGGACGCCTACTTCGAGCGGTTCGGCGGCGTGCGCGACTACCTGGAGCACACGGTCGAGGAGGCCCGCCACACCGGCTACACCCAGACCGTCCTGGGCCGCCGCCGCTACCTGCCCCACCTGTCCAGCGAGAACCGGCAGCGCCGCGAGACCGCCGAGCGGATGGCGCTCAACGCCCCGATCCAGGGCTCGGCCGCCGACATCGTCAAGATCGCGATGCTGCGGGTGGACGAGGCGATCACCGCCGCCGGTCTCCGCAGCCGGCCGCTGCTGCAGGTCCACGACGAGATCGTCCTGGAGGTGGCCCCGGGCGAGCGCGACGCCGTACGCGACCTGGTGCACGACCGGATGGCCACGGCCTACCCGCTCAGCGTGGGACTGGACGTGGCCATCGGCACGGGCACCGACTGGAACGCCGCCGCCCACTGACCGTTCGGGCGGCCCGCCGCCCGAACGGCCGGCGGATCAGCGGCTGTCGCGCTTGGCCTGCCGCTTGGCGCCGAGAGACCGTGTCGACGCGCGCTGCTTGGTCAGCACGGGTTCCTTCGGCGTGCGTTTGGCCTTCTGCGATCGCACCGGCTTCGCCGTGTCGTCGATCGGGGAGTCGGCAGGGCCGCCGTTGCGCTGGGCGCGGGCGGCCTGCAGCCGTTCGGCCTTGAGCGCGGCGGCGGTGGCCTTGGCCGCCGCGGCCAGGGAGCGGCTCACCCGGGCCAGGGCGTCCTCGAACGCCTCCGCCTTCTGGGCGTTCCGGCGGTTCTTGGGGCGCGACACCCCGCGCCCGCCGTACTCCTCGACCTTGTCGGCGGCCTCCCGCCGGTACAGCTTGATGTGCTTGTTGCGGGCGCGCCGGACGCGGGCGTGCAGTTCGAGGAGGTCGTCCTCCTCCATGCCCTCCAGCCGGTCGCGCTCGGTCTCGCGGATCAGCGCCTGCTCGCTCTCGGTCATCGAGTTGATCAAGGCCTTCACGCGTCACCCTTTCTGCGTCTCAGCAGCGCGGGGGCGACCGGACGGTTGCGGTGCTGCCGCCACAATCCTCCCCAGGCGCCGCGCCGCTCACACCCGCACCCGGCCGCAGCTAGGGCATCCGTGACGCCGGGCGTACCGCCGGACAAGGGATACTGCCTGTCGGAAGACGATCATCATGTGCCCCCTGAGGAGAGCCATGCCCACCGTGCTGTTCGACTGCGACACCGGCATCGACGATGCGATCACCCTGCTCTACCTCGCCACCCTCATGCGGGCGGGCGAGGCGGAGCTGATCGGGGTGGGCACCGTCCACGGCAACGTCGATTCGCGTACCGGCGCGCTCAACACCCTGCGCGTGCTCGAAC
Source organism: Actinomadura sp. 9N407 (assembly GCF_044326315.1). Classification (NCBI taxonomy): domain Bacteria; kingdom Bacillati; phylum Actinomycetota; class Actinomycetes; order Streptosporangiales; family Thermomonosporaceae; genus Actinomadura; species Actinomadura sp. 9N407. The sequence goes on from NZ_JBIRAW010000005.1 coordinate 142,417, forward strand.
TGGCGGGTGTCGAGGCGGGGACCAAGGGCGTGCCCGTCGCGGTCGGCGCGAGCCGTCCGATGGCACAGGACGTGCACTACGCGGCGGACTGGCACGGCATCGACGGCCTGGGCGACACCGGGCTGCCGGAGCCTGCGGGACGGCCGGTCACCGAGTCCGCCGCCGCGCAGATCGTACGGCTGGCCCGGTCACGTCCGGGCGAGGTGACGCTGCTGGCGACCGGCCCGCTCACCAATCTCGGCGCGGCCCTGCTGCTCGACCCCGAGCTGCCGTCGCTGGTCCGCGAGGTCGTCGTCATGGGCGGCGCGTTCGATCACCCGGGCAACATCACCACCCACGCCGAGGCCAACATCTGGCACGATCCCGAGGCCGCCGACCTGGTGTTCGCCGCCGACTGGCCGGTGGTGCTCGTCCCGCTGGACGCCACGCACCCGACCGCCGTGGGCGACCGGTGGCTGGACGCGCTCGCCGCCCACGACTCGGCCGCCGCCCGCTTCGCCACCCGGATCATGGAGTTCTACGTCACGGCCTACACCCCGACGCTCAAGCGCCGGGGCGCCGTCATCCACGACGCGCTGGCCGCCATGCTGACCGTGGACCCGGGTGTCGGAACCTACGTCGAACGCCCCGTCCGGGTGGAGTTGCGCGGCGAGCTGACCCGCGGCACGACCGTCTGGGACGCCCGGTCGCTGCCCGCCGAGGACCACCGCCGCCCGGTGAAGATCGCCGTCGCCAGTGACGTCACGGCGTTCCAGGACCGCCTGCTGGCGGCGATCCACTCGCTGTAGGCCCCGGCCGATTTGCATGGTCATGCAATGGGATGCATAATTCTTCCTGTGTCCAAGATGCTCACTTCCCTGCCTGTCGGCCAGCGCGTCGGAATCGCCTTCTCCGGCGGTCTCGACACCTCGGTAGCGGTCGCGTGGATGCGCGACAAGGGCGCCGTGCCCTGTACCTACACCGCCGACATCGGCCAGTACGACGAGCCCGACATCGCCTCGGTGCCGGGCCGCGCCACGGCGTACGGGGCGGAGATCGCCCGGCTGGTCGACTGCCGCGCGGCCCTCGTGGAGGAGGGCCTCGCGGCCCTGGCCTGCGGGGCGTTCCACATCCGCTCCGGTGGCCGCGCCTACTTCAACACCACCCCGCTCGGCCGGGCCGTCACGGGCACGCTGCTGGTCCGCGCGATGCTCGAGGACGACGTGCAGATCTGGGGCGACGGCTCCACGTTCAAGGGCAACGACATCGAGCGGTTCTACCGCTACGGCCTGCTGGCCAACCCCTCGCTGCGGATCTACAAGCCGTGGCTGGACGCCGACTTCGTGCGCGAGCTCGGCGGCCGCAAGGAGATGTCGGAGTGGCTGCTGGCCCGCGATCTGCCCTACCGGGACAGCACGGAGAAGGCCTACTCCACCGACGCCAACATCTGGGGCGCGACCCACGAGGCCAAGGCGCTGGAGCACCTGGACGCGGGTATCGAGCTCGTCGAGCCGATCATGGGCGTGCGGTTCTGGGATCCGTCCGTCGAGATCGCCGCCGAGGACGTCACGATCGGCTTCGCGCAGGGCCGGCCGGTGACGATCGACGGCAAGGAGTTCGACTCCGCCGTCGACCTGGTGCTGGAGGCCAACGCCATCGGCGGCCGGCACGGCCTGGGGATGTCCGACCAGATCGAGAACCGCATCATCGAGGCCAAGAGCCGGGGCATCTACGAGGCGCCGGGGATGGCGCTGCTGCACGCCGCGTACGAACGCCTCGTCAACGCGATCCACAACGAGGACACCGTCGCCAGTTACCACAACGAGGGGCGGCGGCTCGGCCGGCTGATGTACGAGGGCCGCTGGCTGGACCCGCAGGCGCTGATGGTGCGCGAGTCGCTGCAGCGCTGGGTCGGCACGGCCGTCACCGGCGAGGTGACCCTGCGGCTGCGGCGCGGCGAGGACTACTCGATCCTGGACACCTCGGGACCGGCGTTCAGCTACCACCCGGACAAGCTGTCCATGGAGCGGACCCAGGACTCCGCCTTCGGGCCGGTGGACCGGATCGGCCAGCTGACCATGCGCAACCTCGACATCGCCGACTCCCGCGCCAAGCTGGAGCAGTACGCCGGGCTCGGCATGGTCGGCAGCTCGCACCCGGCCCTGATCGGGGCCGCGCAGGCGGCCTCGACCGGGCTGATCGGCGCGATGCCCGCGGGCGCGGCCGAGGCGATCGCCTCCCGCGGCGAGGTCTCCCACGACGAGCTGCTCGACCGCGCCGCCATGGAGTCCGGCACCGACTGACGGTCGATGCCGGACGCCACGGCAACGCGGCTTCAGGCCCACACGGGGGTCAGCCGGTCTCGGCGCGGTGCCACATCTGGAGGTACGCCTCCGCGCCACGGGACAGATCGTCGATGATCTCGGGTCCGCCGACGGTACGGATGTCGGCGATCCAGTCGGGGACGAGCCCGTAGTTGGCCACGCCCTCGGTGTTGACGTCCCAGGTGCGCAGGCCGGTGCGCTGCCTGTCGAGCGTGACGTCCGGGTCGATCGGCGAGGTGAACGGGTAGCGCAGCCGGTTCTGCTCGTTGCCCGCGCGCGGCGGGGGCAGCGGGCCCATGCCGTTGGCGTCCAGCCCGTACCCGTAGCCGAAGGTGAAGCGGGGATCGCGGAACTGCTTGTTGCGCTTCCACTCCTGGACGAACCGGTCCGACGCGTTGCCGTACCCGGTGATCATGCCGCCCAGCCGGTAGATGCGGCTCGCGTACGCCCCGTCCGTCCAGCTGTGGGACGAGACGACGCCCGAGTAGCCCGCGTCCTCCAGCAGCGTGAGCGTCCGCCCGGCGGCCTTGACGCTCATATGGTCGATCTCGACGATCATGTCGCGTTCCATCAGGCCCTTGACCATGTGCTCGCCGAGGTCGGTCAGCCCGTGCACGTTGCAGTGCGGCGGGCTCGGATAGATCGGCAGCGTGATCCCGGCCTGGCCGAGCCACCGCAGCGGCCCGTTCAGCAGGTCGCCGAGCGGGCCGGACGGCGCGATCGGGTTGTCGGTCTCGGTACCGGTGCACTTCTCGACCTGCCAGAACCGTCCCGTGCCCAGGAGGTTGCCCAGGTTGATGATGGCGCCCGTGGTGTCGGAGTCGAACCGCACCCCGCACAGCGCGTTGTCGAACTTGTGGCACACGAACATCGAGCTCACGCCGAGGTCGCGCATCTCGTCCAGGCCCTTGTCGATCTGCCCTCGCGTGCACTGCGGGTCGCTGCCCAGCTTGCGGCAGCCGAACGGCTCGGACGTCTCGACGCCGAGGACCACGGCGAGCTTGCCCGCCTCGATCACCTCGCGGGCCTGCTCGGAACCGCGCACGATCCTGAACCAGCCCTTGCCGGGGCCGCCGTTGCGCTTGTCGATGTAGGCCTGCATCTCGGTCATCCGCTTGGCCTGGAGCCGGATGATGTCCATCTCGTCGCAGGTGTTGCGCCGCAGCGGGTAGATCTCGCAGATCTGGCGGTTGGCCACCAGATGGTTGACCAGCACGCGCTGGCCGGCGCGCCATGAACGTTCCAGCCAGGTGTAGTAGGCCTGCTGGTGGGTGCGCGAGTCCCAGGCGGGCCAGTCCCTGAACGTGGGCCAGCCGACGGGGTCGTGGGTCCCGAGCGGGCTGCCGGTCCTGGTGAAGTTCTCGAACCAGGCGAGGACTCCGTTGCCGGCGTGGTCGGGGCAGTCGCTCAGCGCCTTCCCGATGCCGTCCGGATCGAACGGCTTGCCGCACATCAGCTGACCGCCGAAGGCCTCGTACGACATCAGGTGGGTGTGCGCGTCGACGTACCCGCGAACCTCGCCGTCGCGGGTCGTGCCCGTGAACGGGGCGCCGGTCGCGCCCGTGCCGGGCTCGGGGGCACCGGGCAGTCCGGGGGCACCAGGTAGTTCGGGGGCGCCGGGCAGTTCGGGGGCGCCGGCGGTGGCGGGTGCTCCGCGGGGAGCGGGGGCGGCAGTCGCGGGCGCCGCCGGCAGCAGGCAGGCGACGAGCGCGATCAGGGCGAGGGGGACGAGTGCGGAACGTGGCAGGGGGCGTCCGGACGACATGTGCACCTCAACTCGGGGGGCGTCCAAGGCTCACATGTGAGGGATATCACCGAATGCGGGAAAAGTGAACAGCACTCATGTTTGTGCGTGAGTCGCGGTGCCCGGAGTGGCGTCCGTGCCGGAAGTGATGTCCCTGAAGTAGGCGCGCAGCAGCCGGGCGCCGAGCGCGATCACGGCCGGGTCGCCCTCCTCGGAGGACTGGAAGGCCAGCCTCAGCAGGCCGTCGGAGGAGGTGATGGCGACCAGCAGGACGCGCTGGGGGTCGGGCAGCGGCGGAAGGCCCGCCTCCTGGGTGCCGAGGTCGTACAGGCGGTCGGCCATCTCCGCGTCGATCTCGCGCAGGAGGTCGGTGTCGATGGAGCCGTTGTCGCGGAAGTCGGCCACGAAGAAGCCGGGGACGCCGCGGCGCAGGGCGAGGCTCTCCTCGTAGACCACGACCGCCGCGTCCGCCCAGCCGTCCACCGGTTCGGTGGCGAGGCGCTCCTGGAGTCGTTCGAGCAGGAGGGCCAGGTGCCGCATCGCCAGCTCGTGCAGCAGGCCGGACTTGCCGTCGAAGAACTGGTACAGCGTGCCGATCGGCACGCCCGCCCGCTCGGCGACGTCGCGGGTGGTCAGCGTGGCCTGGCCGACCTCGGCGAGCAGTTCGGCGCAGGCGCTGAGCATGCGCTCCACGCGCTCGACGCTGCGGCGCTGCGCGGGCCTGCGGCGTAGCCCACCGGACATGGCGATTCCCCCTCCGGGTAAAACATGACGCTTGTTCATGTTTTAATATGACACTCACTCATGTTAGAACCGGAGCGAACAGGACCGGAGCGGATATGAACGTGCTTCCCCGCTTTCCCGAGGGCTTCCTCTGGGGTACGGCCACCTCGGCCTATCAGATCGAGGGCGGGGTGAACGAGGACGGCCGGGGCGCGAGCATCTGGGACTCCTTCTGCGCCGAGCCCGGCCGGATCAAGAACGGCGACACGGGCGAGGTCGCCTGCGATCACTACCACCGCTGGCCGCGGGACGTCGAGCTGATGGCCGATCTCGGCGTGAACGCCTACCGGTTCTCGGTGGCGTGGCCGAGGATCCAGCCCGAGGGCCGGGGCCCCGCCGACGCCCGGGGCCTGGACTTCTACGAGCGCCTGGTCGACGCCCTCGCCGAGCGGGGCATCGCGCCCGCGCTGACGCTCTACCACTGGGACCTCCCGCAGGCGCTGCAGGACGGCGGCGGCTGGATGAACCGCGACACCGCCCACCGCTTCGCCGAGTACGCCGCCCTGGTCGCCGACCGGCTGGGCGACCGGGTACCGCTCTGGATCACCCTGAACGAGCCGTTCGTGCACATGACCGAGGGCTACGGGCTCGGCGTCCACGCCCCCGGCGAGGCACTGCTGCTGGACGCGCTGCCGGCGGCGCACCACCTGCTGCTCGGCCACGGGCTGGCCGTACCGGCGCTGCGGGAGCGGACCCGAGGCCAGGTGGCGATCACCAACAACTACAGCCCGGTCTGGACGGCCGGCGACTCGGCGGCCGACCACGCCGCCGCGACCGCCTTCGACGCCCTGCAGAACCGGCTTTTCACCGACCCCGTCCTGCTCGGCCGCTACCCCGACCTGTCGGCTTTCGGCGTCACCGAGCTCCCGTTCGTCCAGGACGGCGACCTGGCGACGATCTCGGCCCCGCTGGACAGGATCGGTGTCAACTACTACAGCCCGACCAGCGTCGGAGCCCCCCGATCACTCGCCCGTCCCGGCGGCCCTTCGGTGCTGAGCGAGGTCCAGGACCGGCTCGAAGCCGCCGGGATGCCGTTCGAGGACGCCCCGATCGAGGGGTACCCGGTCACCGCGTTCGACTGGCCGGTCGTCCCGGACGGCCTGCGCGAGCTGCTGACGCAGCTCCGCGACCGGTACGGGGACGGCCTGCCGCCGATCCTGATCACCGAGAACGGCTGCTCCGTACGGGACGAGCCCGCCCGGCCCGACCAGGAGCGGATCGACTACCTGGACGGGCACCTGCGCGCGCTGCACCAGGCCATCGAGGCCGGGGTCGACGTCCGCGGCTACTTCGTCTGGTCCCTGCTGGACAACTTCGAATGGGCCGAGGGCTTCGACCAGCGCTTCGGCCTCGTCCACGTCGACTTCACCACTCAGGTACGCACGCCCAAGGCGTCGTACCACTGGCTGCGGGACCAGCTCCAAGCGCAGCGGTGACCGAAAGGCTCAGCCGGTGGGGTCGGCGATCCGGCGGGACTCGGTGGCGGCCCAGGTGAAGATGCCGCGCGCCATGAGGGACTCCTCGGCCTTGGCCCGGGTGCCGAAGACCTCGGCGTGGACGCGGTGGACGCCGACGTCGCCGGGGGCGGCCAGTACGGCCATCTCCGCCAGGTGCCCGGCCAGCCGCAGGTCGCCGCCGGCCACCGCCGCGGTGGCGGCGTCCGCCAGCTTGCCCGGCCCGCCGGCCAGCCCGGCGACGGCTGCGGCGACCGTGGCGTCGGGAGCGGGCTTGAGGTTGGCGGGGTTGCCGTCGTACCAGCCGCCGTACCGGCGCCACAGGTTGCGGACGATGAACTCGGGCTCGTCGTAGCGGGGCTGCAGGTACGGGCGGTCGGCGAGGTGCGCGGGCGCGCGCACGGTGTGCACGATCTCGTCGAGCCGGGCGCCGGCGTTGAGCATCTCCAGGGTCTGCTCGATCAGGCTCTCCAGCCATTCGGCGGTCTCGGTCAGCGCCTGCCTGATCCGGTCGGCACCGAAGATCGGCACGCCGTGCGAGGGCAGCATGACCTCCGCGCCGAGCGCGGCCATCCGGCGCAGCGCGTACGCCCACTCGACGGGGTAGCGCTGGACCTTCTGCGGGTTGCCCGCGTTCGGCGCGACCCAGATGAACAGGTCCCCGGTGCACACGACCTTGCGTTCGGGGATCCAGCACACGGTGGCGTCGTCGGTCTCGCCCTTGGCGTGGAACAGCTCCAGGGTCAGGCCGCCGTGGTTCACGGTGAGCGAGTCGCGGTACGTGACGTCCGGATGGCGGTACTCCGCCGGCCACGTCAGGCCCGGCTGCCGGAACTGCCGCTGGTTGATGACGGCGTTGTAGCCGTTGGTCAGCACGTACCGCCGGAACCGGTCGACGACCGACTCGTGGGCGAACACGGTCGGCCGCGCCCGGCCCGCCGCGTCCGCCTCGGCGTCGAACGGGCCGACGCCGAAGACGTGGTCGATGTGGCCGTGCGAGTAGACCGCCCGGGTCAGCGGCTCGTCCGACCAGGCGCGCACGTCCGCGTGCAGCTTGGCGGCGTCGGTGGGGTTGCCGGTGTCGAACAGCGCGAGCTCGCCGCCGTCGCGCAGGGGGATCACGTTGCCGAAGCCGGGGCGCCAGCCCACGCCCTCGGCGACCTCGTGGACCCCGCCGCCGGTCACGTTGAATCCCGCGATGCCGTTGGCGTCGCCGGCACCGTTCCAGACCTGGTCGGCGAGTTCGATGACGGACAAGGGTTCTCCTCCTAGGAGTGGGGGACGAGCGGGTAGTGGCAGGAGGCGCGCGAGTCCGGGTTCACCGGTTCCGGGCGCTCGGTGGCGCAGCGCGTACGGTCCGGGTTCGCGAGCGGCCCGGACGGGCACCGCGTGTGGAACGGGCATCCGGGCGGCGGATCGGACGGGTCGGGCGGCTCCCCGACCACGGTGGGCACTTGGAGGACGCCGTCGGGGACGCTGTCCAGCAGCAGCCTGGTGTAGGGGTGGCGGGGCCGGTCGAACAGCTCGTCGCGCGGGGACTGCTCCACGATCCGGCCGAGGTACATGACCGCGACCTCGTCGCTGACATGCCGGACGACCGCCAGGTCGTGCGAGATGAACAGCATGGTCAGGCCGAGGCTGGCGCGCAGGTCGGCCAGCAGGTTGAGGACCTCCGCCTGGACCGAGCAGTCCAGCGCGGAGGTCACCTCGTCGGCGATGATCACCTCGGGCTCGACGGCGAGGGCGCGCGCGATCGCGATCCGCTGCCGCTGCCCGCCGGAGAACTCGTGCGGGTAGCGCTCGGCGGCCGAGCCGTCCAGCGCGACGGTCTCCAGCCAGCCGGCGACCGCCGCGCGGTGTCGGCGCAGCCCGCCGCGGCGCGGCTCGATGGCCTCGGCGATGGCGTCGCCGACGGTCATCCGCGGATTGAGCGAGCCGTACGGGTCCTGCGGGATCAGCTGGACCCGGCGGCGCAGCCCGGTCAGCCGCCGGCCGCGCAGCGCGGTGACGTCCTCGCCGTCCAGCAGGATCCGGCCCGACCGGGGCCGGATCAGGCCGATCATGGCCCGGGCCAGCGTCGACTTGCCGGAACCCGACTCGCCGACCAGGCCGAGGGTACGGCCGCGTTCGAGCCGTACCCCGACCGAGTGCAGGACGGGATGCGCGCGGGCACCGAACCCGAACGCCACCGTGACGTCCTGCGCGGCCAGCACCGGAGCGGTGGTGCCCGTGCCGCTGCTCGCCGTGCTCGTACTCGCGGTGCTCATCGATCGCCTCCCACGGGTTCGTCGATCCATTCCAGGGCATGGCAGGCGGCCGCCCCGCCGTCCTGCCCGTACGGCACCGCCTCGGGACGTTCCTCCCGGCAGACGTCGCGTACCAGCGGGCAGCGCGGCGCGTAGGCGCAGCCGGCCGGGCGTTCCGACGGCTGCGGCGGGCGGCCGGGGATGGCGGCGAGCCGTTCGCCGCCGTCCGACACCCGGGGCGTGGCGGCCAGCAGTGCCTGGGTGTACGGGTGGCGCGCGTGGCCCGCCCGCAGCTCGCCGGCCGTCAACTCCTCGACGATGCGCCCGGCGTACATCACCAGGACGCGGTGGCAGATCGAGGTGACCACGCCGATGTCGTGGGAGATGAACAGCACGGCGGTGCCGTCCCGCTCGTTGATCTCCCGGAGCAGGGCCAGCACGTCCGCCTGGACGGTCACGTCCAGCGCGGTGGTGGGCTCGTCGGCGATGAGCAGCCGGGGCCGGGTGAGCAGCGCCGAGGCGATCATCGCGCGCTGCCGCATGCCGCCCGACAGCTCGTGCGGGTACTGCTTCAGCCGGGCGCGCGGGCTGGTCACCCGGACCGACCGCAACTGCTCGACGGCCTGCTCGCGGGCGTCGTCCCGGCCGGTGCCGGCATGGGTGCGCACCGTCTCGGTCAGCTGCCCGCCGAGCTTGAGCGCCGGATTGAACGACGCGGTCGGGTCCTGGTAGACGACGCCGATCTCGGTGGCCAGCCGCTTGCCGTCGGTGTCGCCGAGCAGGTCCAGATCGTTCAGCCGCAGGGCGCCGGCCTCGGTCCGCAGCCCGTCGGGCAGCAGCCGGGCCACCGACATCGCGGTGACGCTCTTGCCCGAGCCCGACTCCCCGACGACGCCGACGATCTCGCCGGGGCCGATGCGCAGGCGCAGGCCGTCCACCAGCCGGGTGCCGTCGGGCAGGACGACCGACAGGTCCTCGGCCACCAGCACGGCGTCGGCGCCCTCGACGCCCGCCACGGTCTCGGCGGGTGCCGTGCGGGGCGCGGTGGCCGCGAGCACCTTGGCCGTCCGCCCGCCGCGCCTGCCGCCGGCGGATCGCTCCTGGGGATTGAACGAGGCCGCCAGTCCGTCACCGACGAATCCCGCGCACAGCCCGGTGAACACGATCGCGATGGCGGGGCCGATGGCCTCGGCGGAGTTGGTGTAGAGACCGGCGAGGCCGGCGTTCAGCAGGCTGCCCCAGTCGTAGCTCGGCTCCTGGACGCCCAGGCCCAGGAACGACAGGCCCGACAGGGCCACCAGCACGGTCGCGAACGCGACCGAGACCAGCACCAGCAGCGGCTCGGCCATGTTGGGCATCAGGTGCCGGGCCAGCAGCCGCCGCTGCGGTACGCCCAGCAGCCGGGCCATCGCCACGAAGTCGCGGCCCGCGACCGAGGCGGCCAGGTTGGCGGTCAGCCGGGCGAACGAGGGGCTGCCCGCGACGCCGATCCCGATCACCGTCGCCTTGGGGCCGGCGCCGAGGACCGCGGTGACGACCAGCGCGAGGATGACCGGCGGGTACGACACCATGATGTCGATCAGCCGCAGGCCCAGCTCGCGGATCCGGCGGCCGGCCAGCCAGACGGCCGAGCCCAGCAGCACCCCGACGACCACGGCGAGCGCGGTGGCGAGCAGGGTCATGATCAGGGTGAGCCGGGTGGCGGCCATCGTCCGGGCGAACACGTCGCGGCCGAGGGCGTCGGTCCCGAGCCAGTGCGCGGCCGAGGCCCCTTCCCTGGCGGTGCCGCTCAGCCGGTCGGCGTCGGCGCCCCAGATCACCGGCCCGAGCACCGCCAGCACCAGGACGAGCCCCAGCCCGGCCAGCCCGAAGGCGAGCGGAAGGTTGCGCCGTACGTTCATGGCCGGTCCGCCTTTCCGGTCAGGGTCCGCGGATCCAGCACGCCCAGCAGGACGTCGATCAGCAGGTTGAGCAGGGTGGCGATGACGCCGAGGGTGAGCACGACGCCCTGGATCACCGGGTAGTCGCGGTTCAGGATCGCCTCGACCACCCGGGTGCCCAGGCCCGGCCAGGCGAACACGCTCTCCACGATGATCGTGCCGCCCAGCATGTGCGCCAGGATGAGGCCGCCGAGGGTGAGCGTGCTGGTCAGCAGGTTGGGCAGCGCGTGCCGGGTGTAGAGGGTGAGGCCCGGCAGCCGCTTGCCGCGGGCCGTGCGCATGTAGTCCTGGGCCAGGACGGTCGCCGTCTCCCTGCGGACGATCCTGGCCAGCGTGCAGATCGGGGCGACCGCCACCGCCAGCACCGGCAGGATCAGCGCGGTGGGCGTCTCGGCGCCGGCGGCGGGCAGCACCCCCAGCATGATCGCGAACACCAGCACCAGCAGCGTGCCGAGGATGTACTCGGGGACGGCGCCCGCCAGGCTGGTGCCGAAGGTGAATCCGGTGCTCAGGCGCCGCCGCCGGCCGCCGCGGCAGGCGATCGCGATCGTCATCCCCAGCGGCACCGCGACCAGCAGCACCACCAGGATCGCCAGGAAGGCCAGCTCGGCGGTGAACGGCAGCCGGGAGGTGATGATCGCGGTCACCGGCTCTCCGGTGGCGAACGACGTGCCGAGGTCGCCGCGCAGCAGCCCGCCCACGTACGAGGCGAACTGCTGGATCAGCGGCTGGTCCAGTCCCAGCCGCACCCGGGCCTGCTCGATCTCGGCGGGCCCGGCGTCCGGTCCGGCCAGCACCCGGGCGGGATCGCCGGGGATCATCTGGACGATCAGGAACGTCACCGTCACCAGTGTCACCAGTACCGCGCCGAGCCCGGCCAGCCGCCGCAGGGCGAACGAGAGCCAGGGCGACCGCCGGTTCGCCGGTGCGGCGCCGGCGGCCGGCGCGGCGGCCGCCGTCTTCTTCTCGTCGACCTTCACGGGCGTCCCTCCGGTCCCGCCGCCCGGGCGCGCGCCGTGGCGGCGCGCCCGGGACGGAGACGGTCGGGGCGGTGGGGGAGACCCGTCACTTCACGACCAGGGTCGAGATGTCGAACAGGCCGCCCGGCAGCATCGCGTCCACCCGCTTGCCGAAGACGTAGGTCGTGTTGACGGTGGACAGCGGCACGGCGTCGACCCGGTCCAGCAGGGCCTTCTGCGCGCCCGCCCACGCCTCGCACTTGGCCGCCTCGTCGGTGGTGGCCAGCGCCGCTCCCATGCCCTTCTCGAACGCGGGGTTCTTCACCCCGCCGACGTTGCGGCCCTTGGGCGCGGGCTCCCCGGCGAACAGCGAGGCCGGGTTGGTCATCGTGAGCGTCACGTTCAGGTGCGCCATCACGTTGACGTCCCAGTCGCCCTGGTTGCCCAGCACCTCGGTGGACCAGGTCGCGCTGTCGGTGTTGCGCAGCGTGACGTCCGCACCGGCCGCGCGCAGCGCCGCCTGCACGTAGGAGTTGCCGGCGCCGCCGGCGACCCCGTTGGTGCCCGCCACCTTGATCTTCATGCCCTTCAGGACCTTGCCGGCGGCCGCGGTGTCCGGCTTGACCAGCAGCGACTCGTCCTTGCTGACGCACGGGACGGTGGACTCGGCGACGCTGGTCAGCAGCTCGCCGCGGCCCAGCCCGGCGGCGTTGTCGAACGCCTTGCGGTCGACGGCCTGGGCGATCGCCCGGCGGACCTTCTCGTCGGCGCCGGGGTGGCCGGCCCGCTCGTTGAACATCAGGTACATCCGGACGGCGGGCGCGGACTCGACCTTGTAGGCGTCGCCGTCGGTGAAGCGCTTGCCGTCGGGTCCGGTGAGGAAGGCCATGTCGAGGGCCTTGGTGGTGAGCTGGTTGGCCCTGGTGCTCTCGTTGTTGACGACCTGGGCGACCAGCGACTTGGGCCGTTCGCCCTTGGGGGCGCCCGCGAACTTCGGTCCCCAGGCGTAGCCCTCGCGGGCCTGGAAGGTGTAGCGGCTGCCCCGCTGGGCGTCCTTGAGCGTGTACGGGCCGGTGCCGGGTGCCTTGCCGGTCTTCAGCGCCTCGGCGTCGGCGGAGCAGGCGATGCCGGCGGAGGGGGCGGCCAGGCCCGCCAGCAGGTCGGACCAGGGCTGCGCGGTGGTGACCGTGACCGTGCCCGCCGCGTCGTCGGCGGTGATGGTGGGACGGCCCGGGCCGAAGATCAGCTTCGCCGGGCCCGAGGCGGTCTCCGGGGCGGCCAGGTACGTGAGGGACTTCGCGACGATCGCGGGCGTGAGCTTGCTGCCGTCGGAGCAGGTGACGTCGTCGCGGAGGGTGAACTCGGCCTTCCTGGCGTCGGCCTTCCAGGCCGAGGCCAGCGCGGGGACGACCTTGCCGCCGTCCTCGCGGCGGACCAGGTTCTCGTACAGCAGCCGGTCGACCAGGTAGTCCGAGGCGTTGTTGGACTTGGCCGGATCGAAGGTGGCGGGGTCGGCGCCGAAGGCGACGTTGACCGTGCCGGCCTCGTTCGCGCCTTCGCCGGAACCGGACGTGGTGCAGGACGACGCGAGCATTCCCCCGCTGATGGCCAGGGCCATCACCGAGAGCGCGCGATGCGAGCGTGCCATGGAATCTCCTGGGGGTGGTGCGACCGGGTCCGCGTGAAGGACCGGTGACGATTCGGTGGCGGGGATGGGCACAGGATCGTTAGGCTGCACGGACTCGCGCCTCTTTTGCGCGGATCAACCAGAATGGACGATCGACTGCATGATTTCGCCGCATGGATGAGCTGGATCTCTCCCTGATCAACGCCCTCCAGATCCGTCCCCGCGCCCCCTGGGCGGAGCTGGCGGGCCCGCTGGACGTGGACCCGGCGACGCTCTCGCGGCGCTGGGCACGGCTCACCGAGACCGGCTCGGCCTGGGTGACGTGCTATCCGGGGCCGTCCCAGCTGGACTACGGCTCCCTGGCGCTGATCGAGGTGACCTGCGAGGCCGGGACGGCACGGGAGACGGCCGACCTGCTGGCCGGCGACCCCCGCGCGCTGTCGGTGGAGATGATGAGCGGGCGCCGGGACCTGGTGCTGACGGTGGGGGCCTCCGACACCGCCGTGCTCGTCGAGTACGTGATGGACCGCGTCGACCGGGTGCCGGGCGTCATCGGCACCCGCACCAGCCCGGTGGTCCGCAACTTCCGCGAGGGCAGCCGGTGGCGGCTGGACTCGCTGGATCCGGGGCAGCGTACCGCGCTCGACCGGCTGCGGGGCGCGGCGTCCGACGGCCAGCTCGCGGGTACCAACGACCGCCGCCTCATGCTGGCGCTGGGCGAGGACGGGCGGATGACCTACTCCCAGCTCAGCGAGCGGACCGGGCTGCCGCAGAGCTCGGTCCGCCGCAGGGTGGCGCAGATGCTCGGTTCGGGCCGGGCCGTGCTGCGCTGCGACCTGGCCCACCGGGTCGCCGGCTGGCCGGTGCCGGCGATGCTGTGGCTGCGCGTCCCGCCGGGCGAGCTGGCCCGGACCGCGGCGGAGCTGCACGGCCTGCCCGAGGCCAAGGCGTGCTTCGCGACGGTGGGCGAGACCAACCTGTGGCTCACCCTGTGGCTGCACCGCCTCTCGGACCTGCAGCGGGTGGAGGAGGAGATCGTCCGCCGCTTCCCCGCGGTGCAGATCGTGGACCGTGCCATGACGATGCGGATGGTGAAGCGGATGGGGCGGCTGCTCGACGGCACCGGCCGCGCGGTCGGGACCGTTCCGATGGACCTGTGGTCGCCGACGTGGCCTCAGCCCGCGCCCGCCGCCGCCGGCGCGGCGCTCGCGGCCGACGACAGCCGCCGCGCGGCCAGCTCGGCGTAGAGGGCGGCCCCGTCGGCCAGCACCGCGTCGTCGAAGGCCGCCTCCGGGGCGTGGTTGTACGCGGCGGTCGCGGGGTCGCGGTCGGCGGGGCAGGCCCCCAGGGCCACGAACGCCGACGGGATCTCGTTGCAGACCAGCGAGAAGTCCTCCGACCCGGAGAAGGGCCTCGGCGACTCGAAGAAGCGCCCCTCGCCGTACACCTCGCGGACGGTGTCGCCCGCGAAGGCCGCCTCGGCGTGGTCGTTCACGGTGACCGGATAGTCGATCAGGTACTCGGCCTCGACCTCCAGCCCGTGCGCCTCGCCGATGCCCCGGACGAGCCGCAGCGTCCGCTCCCGCATCGCCTGCTGGGCCTGGGCCGAGAAGGAGCGGACGGTCCCCGTGAACGCCGCCGTATCGGGGATCACGTTGTCGGTCGTCCCGGAGTGGAAGCTGCCGATGGTGAGGATCACCGGGTCGAACGCGTCGAACGCCCGGGTCACGAGGGTCTGCAGCGCCGTCACCATCTCGCACGCCACCGGGAGCGGGTCCCTGGCCAGGTGCGGCATCGAGCCGTGCCCGCCGGCGCCGCGCACCGTGACCCGCAGCCGGTCGGCGGCCGCCATGACCGGCCCGCCCCGGGTGACGAAGATGCCCTGCGGGACGAGCGCCGAGGACACGTGCAGCGCGTACGCGGCGATCGGCCGCTCGCCCGCCGCCTCCAGCACGCCCTCGTCCAGCATGAGCTTGGCCCCGCCCGCGTTCTCCTCGCCGGGCTGGAACATGAACACCACGTTCCCGGCCAGCCGGTCCCGCCGGTCGGCCAGCAGCCGGGCGGCCCCGGCGAGCATCGTGGTGTGCAGGTCGTGCCCGCAGGCGTGCATCCGCCCCGGCGTCCGGGAGATCAGGTCCGCGTCGCCGCGCTCGGTCACCGGCAGGGCGTCCATGTCCCCGCGCAGCAGTACGGTGGGGCCCGGCAGCGCGCCGCGCAGCACGGCGGTCACGGAGTCGAGCCGTTCCCCGGTCGACACCTCCAGTGGAAGGCCGTCCAGCGCGCCGAGCACCTTCTCCTGGGTGCGCGGCAGCTCCAGGCCGAGCTCCGGCTCGCGATGGATGTCGCGGCGGAGCCGGACGAGGTCGGGCTGCAGGCCCTTGGCGGCGGTACGCAGGGATTCGGACATGGGCCCTCCCGATCGTGGTCTCCCCGGCATGATGCGGGAGTCCACCGGCCGCCGGCCATCATCCGCATGAAAGAGATCATGCCCGGTCCGGATGTGCAGGATCGCGCCCATCGATGGGAAGCATGCTGGATCGTTCCACCATGGCCGTGATACCCCTGTTCGCCGGGCACCCGAACCGCGTGGGCCCGAGCGAGGGGGAGCACGGCAATGGCAGATCTGATCTTCACCGGCGGCCCGGTGGTCACCGTCGCCCCCGGTGCCCCCGAGGCGGAGGCGCTCGCGGTCACCGGGGGAGTGATCACCGCGGTCGGCGCCGCGGCCGACGTCCTGGCCCTGCGGACCGAGCGGACCCGGATGGTGGACCTGGGCGGGCGGGCCCTGCTGCCGGGATTCGTGGAGCCGCACGGCCATCCGACCAGCGTCGCGCTGGTCCTGGCCCCGCCGTCGGTGGACGTGCGCCCCTTCGTGGCCCCCAGCGGAGCCGACGTCATGGACCGGATCCAGCGGGCGCTGGACGAGGCCCCGGCCGGTACCCCGCTGATGTGCTACGGCATCGACGTCCTGCTCCAGGCCGGCCTCACGCTGCCCACGATGGCCTCGTTGGACGCGCTCGCGCCGGCCAACCCGGTGGTGATCCTCTCCAACAGCGGCCACTCCGCCTGGGGCAACTCCGCGATGTTCGCCCTCGCCGGCATCACCCGCGACACCCCCGACCCCGCCGGCTCGCAGATCGTGCGCGGCCCGGACGGCGCGCTCACCGGGGAGGTCCGCGAGACGTCCGCGGTGGTCCGGATGACCCGGCCCGTCGTGGAGCACGGCCGCGCCACCATCCTCGACCGGCTGCGCTGGTCGTACGACATGCACGCCGCCGCCGGGCTGACCACCGTCGCGGACCTGGCCTACAACCCCGCCCTGGATCCGGCGGTGGCCGCGCTCGCCGCCGAGCCCGGCTGCCCGATCCGGGTCCGCTCGTACGAGGTCGGCACACCGGAGACGGCCGCCGGCCCCGGCCATGCGGCCCCCGGCCGTTCGCCCGCCGGCGCCCTGTACGAGCAGATCGGGATGAAGCTGTGGGCCGACGGCACTCCCTGGCAGGGCAACATCGCCACCACGTTCCCCTACCTGGACACCGAGGCGACGCGGCGTCTCGGACTGGAGCCCTGCCACCACGGCGAGATGAACTACTCGCCCGAGCAGCTGACCGAGCTGGCCACGGCGTTCGCCCGCCAGGGCTGGCAGGTCGCCTGCCACGTGCACGGCGACGTCTCGGCCGACGCCGTCCTGGACGCCTTCGAGTACGCGCGCGCGAGTGCGCCGTCCGATTGGCGGCCACGCATGGAGCATTGCGGTGCGCTGAACCCCGAGCAGTTCGCCCGGGCATCGGAGCTGGGCGTGACCGTCAGCCTGTTCATCCAGCACCTCTACTACTGGGGGGACGTGCTGATCGACGACCTCTTCGGCTCCGAGCACGGCGCGCGGTGGATGTCGGCCCGGTCGGCGCTGGACGCCGGGCTGCGTGTCTCTCTGCACAACGACGGCCAGTGCTCGCCCGCCGACCCGCTCGGCAACATCGCCACCGCGGTCGGGCGGCGGACCCGGGGGACCGGCCGCGTCCTGGCCCCCGAGCAGCGGATCACCGTGGACGAGGCGCTGCGGGCGCAGACCCTGGACGCGGCCTGGCAGCTGCATCTCGACGACGAGATCGGCAGCCTGGAAGTGGGGAAGCGGGCCGACCTCGTCGTGGTCTCGGGGGATCCGCGCACCGTGTCGCTGGACGAGCTGTACGAACTCGAGGTGGTGACCACGTACCTCGGCGGCCGGCGCACCCACGGTGACGAGCTCTGACCGGACGCCCGGGACGGGGCACGCGCGAATCCGGGGCGGCCGTCCCATCCCAAAGCGGCCGCCCCGGACGAATGTGCGTCAGAACGAACGTGCGGTCAGTAGGGGCAGGTCTGCCGGTATTCCTGGATGGTCCGGCTGGGCGCCGGTGGGGCCGGGCACAGGAACTGGCTGTAGCGGGTGTCCTCGTCCACCCACCGCTTCAGCCAGGAGAGCGCGTACTTGCCGATCGTGTTGTTGTTCGAGGTGAAGGTGAAGTGGTCGGCGCCTTCCAGCTCCATGTAGGCCTTCTCGGCGCGGATCTGCTGGTAGAACGGCTCGGAATGCGCGCCGGTACCGGCGATGCTGTCGTTGTCGGCGCCCATGATGAACGTCGGGACCTGGAGGTTGCCGAAATTGACGCCCAGGTCCCAGGGGGCGAGCGGTACGGCGGCCTTGATCGCGGGCTTCTTCTGGGCCGCGCGCAGCGTGCCGCCGCCGCCCATCGACCAGCCCATGACGGCCTGGCGGGAGTGGTCGATCCGGTCCCTGACCGTGGCGTCCTTGGTCATGTAGTCGAGCGCGGCCAGCAGCTGGTCGCCCCGCGAGGCGGGCTGGTCGAACCAGGACTTGGTCTCCAGGGTCATGACCACGAAGCCCTGGGAGGCCAGCCGCGGCCCGTACCAGGACACCGACGACTCGGCCGACATGAACCCGGGCGAGATGGTCACGGCACCGAACGTGCCCTTGCTGGTATCGGTCGGGTAGTAGATCGTCCCGGACCGGATGCCCGGATGGCTGTTGGTGCCGACCCTCTTGGTGGCGGTCTGGAACGGGCCCCGCGCGGCGGTGACACTGGATTCGGTGGGAGCCGGGCCCCGTTCGTACGGATTGGCCGCCGCCTGGGCCGCAGGCGCGGTCAGGACTCCGGCGGCGAGTACCGCCACCGGGATCATCCTGAATGATTTCCTCATCGGTCGCGCTGCCCTTTCTGGGGGTGGAATTTCACGGACCCCGAGGGGCAAGGACACGTCGCCGCCCGTGGACCGGGGTGGCGTCGTTCTCTTTCGGTCCTTGCCGCCGTACGGGGTTTCACGAGTTTGCGGAAATCGACTCGTCCGCGCACGACAGCGCTTGACAATAATTCCGGCGGCGTTTGTCACCGCGGTGTAGTGCGGTGCGCCGCCGGTGTCCGGGCGTCACCGCGCATCGGCGGTGTCCGTACACGTGAACCGCAGCATCGAGTTGAGCGCGATCATCGTGGCGAGCTTGGTGTCGGGGGCGGGGAGCTCGCCCCCGAACAGTTCCTGGGTCACGCGGATCCGGTACCGCACGGTCTGGGGGTGGACGTGCAGGTGCTGGGACGTGATGACCGCGTTGCCGCCGCTGTTGAAGTAGGCCAGCAGCGTCTCGGCGAGGATCTCCCGCCGCGGCGACGGCTCCTCCAACAGGGGCCGCAGGTAGAGCGGGGTGGCCGCGTCGACGAGGTCGTGGCCGACGAACGCGATCAGCGTCGCCAGGTGGTCCACGCAGCGCAGCGCGCCCGTGCGGGGGAGGACGCCGTCGTCCATGAGCGCCATGGCCTGCCGCGCCCATCGCAGCGAGACGGCCCCGCGCCCGACCGGTACGGTCGGCCCGATCGCCGCGCCCGCGCCGCCGTCGGTCAGCGACGCCAGCAGGCGCTCCTGCCCGGGACCCTCCGGGTCGGGGACCAGGAGGTAGGGCCGCTCTCCGGACTGCTCGGCCAGGACGGTCGGCGGTACGAGCCGGGCGGTGTCGCCGGCCGTCCGCCGCAGCGCCACGACGCAGATGGTGTCCGGGGTGTCCCAGCCCGCGGTCCTGGACAGCTCCTTGATGGCCTCGTGGCTGGCGGGCGGATCGGCGACGAGCAGCTCGCGCAGCCGGTCGCGGTGCCGCTCCCGCTCGGTGGCCAGCTCCTGGCGCGCGGCGGCGTAGCCCTCGGCCGCCGCGTCCACGAGCCGGCCCAGGAGCAGGAACAGCGACTCGGTGAGCATGGTCAGCGTCTCGTGCGGCCAGTCGAGCCGGTAGGCCTCCCCGATGAAGCGCCGGCAGGCGATCTGGCTGCTGAGCCGAAGCGCCGCCTCCAGGCCGTCCAGGCCGTGCCCCCGGCCGGCCTCCTGGGCGCCCAGCCGGGCGTAGGTCTCGACGAGAGGCGTCCAGTCGGGGCCGGCGCCGTCCATGGAACGCACGAAGGTCTCGACGGTCGTGGAGATGGTGCGGACCATCTGCCGGCCCTGGACGCTGTCGGCGGGCTGCGCGTACGCGGGGACCTGCCTGCGGATCTCACCGGCGATCTCTTCCACGACGGCCGGAACGTGCGGGCGCAGCATCTCGCCGAGCAGAACCGGCGGGTCGTGCCACGCATGAAGGGAGCGGGGTCTGTGTACTGCCAAGGGCGGGGGGAGCGCCACAGTTTCTCCTAACGATCCGAAAACACCGGGCTCACTGGGCACGTCAGTCTTATCCCTCACACCGGAGGGTCAAGGGAAGCGAGGAATTCATGTGCGCGGGCCCAACGGCGTTAGGGCGCGGTCACTGATTTCATGCAAAGGGAACACCGTTTTTCTGTCCGCTCGCCGGACGGTGTGTCCGGTTCCATCGCCGGTTGTGTCCGTTCAAAAGGCAGGCGTGTCCCGCTTCCGCGTTCAATGGGCGTGGACCACAAATGGGGACGGCGAGTTCGTGCCGTGGGTAGTGATCCGCGTACCGGCGGGCGGTCTAGCTTCCTCGCATGCCCCAGGAGAGACGATCGCCGGCGGTCCGGCGCGGTCACGGATCACAGCACGCCCGGACGGCGCCGAGGAGGGCGGGGGCCGCGCTTCTGGCCGCGCTGTTCTTCGCACCGGCCCCGTTCGCCGACGTGGCCGCGCGAGCCGATGAGGCGCTCGTTCCGGCCGACGGCGGCGCGCGGATCACGGAACAGACGTGGCTGGACGAGCGGACCTTCGACGCCACCGTGGACTCGCCCGCGCTCGGCCAGAGCGTCAAGGTCCGCGTGCTGGTCCCACGGGGCTGGTCGCGCGAGGCGAGCCGGACGTGGCCCGTGGTCTACGCGTACCACGGAGGACGCGACACCTACGTGTCCTGGACCCGGAGCACCGACATCGAGCAGCTCGCGGCCGGGCAGGACGTGATGGTCGTGATGCCGGAAGGCGGCAACGGCGCGTACACGGACTGGTGGAACGACGGCAAGGGCGGGACGCCGAAATGGGAGACCTTCCATACCCGGGAGGTCCTCCAGCTCATGGAGCGCAACTACCGCGCGAGCGGATCCGGGCGCGAGCGCGCCGCGATGGGCATCTCCGCCGGGGCCTCGGGTGCGGTGACGTACGCGGCACGGCATCCGGGCATGTTCCGCTACGTCGCGGCCTCCAGCGGGATCCTGCACCTGACCCAGCCGGGCATCCCCACGCTCACACTGCTCGTCCAGGGCCTCTACACCGACGAGGGCGACCCGTTCCGCGTCTGGGGAGTGCCGGGCGTCGACGTCGAGAACTGGCTGGCTCACGATCCGTACGTCCTGGCCCGGAACCTGCGCGGAACCGGGCTCTACATCTCGACCGGAACGACGGGCAAGCCGGGGGAGTACGACCGCCCCAAGGAGGGCGAGGAGGAGGCGGTGCAGGTCCAGGAGATCCTGTGTGGCGTGACGACCGGCTCCTTCCTGGCACGGCTGAAGGCGCTGCGCATCCCGGTGACCTCGAACGTCTACGCCGACGGCTGGCACAACTGGGAGGCCTGGCAGCCCGAGATGCACCGCTACTGGCCGGCGATGACGCGGGCCATCGGTGTTCCGTGATCCCGCCGGACCGGCGAACGAAGTCACATGACTGGTGATTACGCCGTTGGCGGCCGAGCCCCCTTCGGCGACCGTGAAGGGGGCCCGCGGAAAGGGCCCGATGCGACGAAGGGACCGAAGCGATGCTCGCACGATCCACAGCGGCCCGGCTGGCGCTGGCCGCCGCGGTGGCCGCGGGACTGGTGTACGCGCCCGTCACCGGCCAGGCAAGCGGGGCCCAGCCCGCGGCCCCCACCGTGGAAGGCCCGCTCCCGGGCGCACCGCCCGGCGATCCGAAATCACCGGACGTGAAGGACACCTATCCGTGGATGGCGACGAACGCCGATCTGGCGTCCGCCGGGTACGTGGAGGAGGAGTTCGGCATCTCCGGGGCGGCCGACGCGTACAGCACCTCCGGTGAGCTCCTGGGGTCGGACGTCCCGTACAAGACCCGCGTCATTGTGCGGCGACCGGCCAAGGCGGCCAGGTTCAACGGCACGGTGGTCGCCGAATGGCAGAACGTCTCCGGCGGGTACGACCTGGACGCCCTCTGGAGCACCGAGCAGATCACGCGTGCCGGCTACGCGTGGGTCGGGATCTCCGCGCAGCGGGTCGGCGTGAACCAGCTGAAGGGCTGGAGCCCGGCGCGCTACGGCGGCCTCGACGTCACCGGCGGCGGGCGCTTCAACGCCGACGAGCTGTCGTACGACATCTTCGCCCAGGCCGCCAAGGCCCTGCGGGATCGGGGCCGCGGGTCCGCGCTCGGCGGGCTGAAGGCCCGCAACCTGCTGGCCGCCGGCGGCTCGCAGTCGGCGGGCCGGATGACGGTCTACTACGACGCGGTGCTGCCCAAGACGGAGAAGGTCTTCGACGGGTACGCGTTCATCGTCGGCCCGGCCCCCACCCGCAGGGGCACCGAGCCGGTGTTCCAGGTGGTCTCGGAGACCGATGTCCGCACGCCGGTCCGGCCGCCCGACACCGACGGGTTCCGCCGCTGGGAGGTGGCGGGTGCCGCCCACTCCGGCTGGAACGGCCAGCAATACCGCGCGCCGATCCTGACCCGCGATCTGGGCGAGGCCCCCACGTACGAGTGCGCACGGCCCGCGTTCAGCCGCGTACCGCTCCACCATGTCGTCGCCACCGCGTACGACCATCTGGTGCGCTGGATCGAGCGCGGGGTGGCGCCGCCCACCGCTCCGCCGCTGCAGTTCAACGCCGATGGGACCAAGGCCCGTGACGAACGGGGACTGGCCCTGGGCGGAATCCGGCTGTCCCAGGTGGAGGCTCCCATAGCGCTCAACACCGGTGACAACGCCGGAGAGACGTTCTGCGTCCTCTTCGGCAGCTACGAGCCGTTCGATAAGGCCACGCTCGACACGCTGTACCCCTCGCACGGGAAGTACGTGACGTCGGTGGTGCGGTCCGACAAGCGCAACCTGCGCGCCGGCTACCTGCTCCCCGCGGACGCCCGGCAGAACCGCATCGAGGCCATCCACTCGGACGTCGGCGGCCGCTGACGTGTGACCGCCCGGCCGGATGCCACACCATCCGGCCGGGCGGGCGGACCTCCAGGCCGCCCGCGACGCTCCGTTCAGCGCAGCAGCCCCGCCCGGCGCCACAGGCCGGTGCCCGGGCCGGAGATGAGCCCCAGTTCCTTCAGGAACGGCATCACCTTCTCGCCCCGCCAGTGCCGGATCTCCTGGTGATGCGGGTTGGCCAGGGCCATCCGCCGGCCCTGCTCCGGCTCGATCCCGACGCTCCGGTAGACCTTCGGGTCGACCACGAACTCGATCGTCGCGGTGGCCGCGACCGCCGCCACCAGCCGGTGCCCCGCCAGCGCCGCGCGGCCGAGCCCCTCCATGCTGCGGACGATCTCCTCCCGCGCGTACCGGACGTGCCGGGCCTCCTCCACGACGTGGATGCGGCTGACCTCGCGGACCATCGGCTGCACGCGCTCGTCGGCCATGGTGGCGCGCTGCATCCGGTCGAAGATCTCCTCGCCGATCAGGAACGTCGCCCACATGGACGGCCCGCCTCCGATGGCCTTGAACAGCCGGCCGGCGTCGTGCACGATGCGCGGCGGCCGGTAGCGGGGGGTGCCCAGGCGGCCGAGCAGCCGTCCGAACATCACCGAGTGCCTGGTCTCGTCACCGACCTCGGTCAGCGCGAACTGCGCGTGGGCGCTGCGCGGGTCCAGGTCATACACGAACCGCGTGAACAGCTGCATCAGCGACAGCTCCAGCCACAGGCCCATGGCCGTGGTGCTGGCCAGTTCGTGCCTGGACAGCTCGATCCGCTGCTCCTCGGTGAGCCGCCGCCAGGCGGGCGTCCCGTAGAGGGAGATCTGCTCGGGCGGCATGTAGGACATCCCCGGTTCGAACGGTGCGTTCCAGTCGATCTCGATTCCGGGGTCGAACGATGCCCGGGCCGCCGAACGCAGCAGCCGGTGGGCGGTGGCCTCGCGATCCTGCACTCTCATCGCCACTCCACAGGTAGACGGGGGGAGGGCATGACTTTCCTCCCGCCGCCCCGCCTGCGACATGGCCTGCTCGCGCGTACCGGCGCACCCACTTTTAGCGCCCGATCACAAGCCGACCGTCCGGCCGCGATCCTCATCCCGGTACGACCGGACGTCAGAGCAGGCCGGCGAGTTTGTACAGGACGAGCGAGCCGGCCACCGCGACGTTGAGGCTGTGGCCGGTGCCGACCATGGGGATCTCCACGGCCAGGTCCAGCAGGTCGAGCGCGTCCGGCGGGATGCCGTGCTGCTCGTGGCCGAGGACGGCGATCGTCCGTTCCCGGGCGGCGGGCAGGTCCGCGAGCCGTACGGCCTCGTCGGCGAGTTCGACGCCGACCACGCGGGTGCCCTCGGAACGCTGCCGGGCCAGCCATCCCGCCGGGTCGTTCACCCAGTGCACGCAGGCGGGACGGCGCAGGGTGTTGCCCCGTTCCAGGGCCTCGGGGACCCACGGGAAGCGGGGGACGGCCAGGCAGGCCCCCACCGCGTCGCAGGTACGCAGCAGGGTGCCGAGGTTGGCGCCGTGCAGCGGCCACAGCGGGGCCGCGATGAGGTGGTCCCAGCAGGAGTGCGAGCGGCGCCGCCGGTCGCGGCGGAGTTCGCGGCGCGGCCGGGTGCGGATCTTGCCGGCGGGTGGACCGGGACGTCCCGTCCCGGTACGGGCGGTCACCGGAGCGGGGTGGCCGGGCCCCCCATGCATGAGCGAGTGTTCATCAGCAGCCCACTTGTCGGTGTGAGCGGACCATCGCCGGTAATGCCGTATTGGTCCGATAAGGCTACGGTGCGGCACCGGACCCTGTCCATGTGCCGCACCGCGCGTCGGGACGAGGGGTCAGTTCGGGTGGTCGTTGAGCTGGACCGAGACGCGGTGCTCGCTGGACGGCCAGCTCGGGACGGCCAGGGCGTCGAGGCGGCCGTCACCGCCACGGGGACGCGACACGATGGAGACCGGCCGCGTACCGGCGGGTACGTAGAGGTCCATGGCGGTGATGAACGGCTGCGCGAAGAACTGCGGGATCGGGGCGCTCAGGTCGGTGACGCCGTCGCGGCCCGCGTCGTAGGTGAAGATCCCGATCGCCCGCTTGGTGCGCGGCGCGTTGGCGGCGTTGAGGATCTCGCGCCCGTTGACGCGCAGCGAGTCGCCCGCGGTGCCCTGGTCGCCCCACCACTCCTTCTGCCGGTTGATGACCAGGTTGGAGTGGTCGTCGCCGACCTCGGTGAGCGCCGGGAGCCCTTCGCCCGGGCGGCTGGTCAGCAGGCGGACGAGGGTGTCGGTACGGCCGAACGGCTGGAAGTACAGGTGGTGGACGGACGTCGGGCTCCACACGATCGCGAACTCGTAGTGGGCGTCGCCCCGGCCCCTGAACGGGCCCCACGACCCGTCGCCGGCGATCGGGTACGCGGCCAGCGGGCGGTGCGTGATGCGCGCGCCGGTGTACGGGTTCACCTGGTAGATCTCCAGTCGGGTGCCCGCCGCGCCGACGTTGGACGGGAAGAGGACGGCGCGTCCGGACAGGGACACGTACCGCTCCGGAACGATCGCGGTCGTGAGCGGGGCATGCCCGTTGAAGAACTCGTAGAACCGGGCGAACGTCTCGGGCGAGGTGACGATCTGGGTGTGCGACTGCCCGGAGAAGTAGACGTTGGTGGCGCCGCCTACGGCGCGTTCGGCCGGGCCCTCGCCCCACACGGCGAGGGTGGGGACGCCGCCGGGCTGGTCGGCCGAGGGGGCTCCGTCGAGGTTGACGTAGTGCGCGACGGTCGCCGCCCGTTCGGGCGAGCTTCGCAGGTAGGCCTGCATGAGAATGGTGCCGAGCGAATGCGCGAGCAGATCGACCCGGTCCGCGCCGGTCCTGTCCAGGAGGCGGGCGATGCGCTCGTCCAGCGAGGCGAAGACCTGGTCCCGGGTGGTCGTGCCGAACGTCGAGTCGTACTCCTGGGTCTCGATGTGGCCGGCGGGATAGCGGTTGGAGGCCAGGCGCCGTGCCTGGGTTTCGAACTGCCCGCCCGAGCCGCTGAACCCGTGCACGAAGACCACGGGTCGAGGGCGGGAGCCGTCCCCGTGGGCGGCCGAGACGGCCGCCACGGGGACCAGTAGCAGGACGCAGAGCAGAGCGACGAGCCTTCGCAGCATCGGACGGACCCTTCTGGCGACACCGGAGCCGCCCAAGCGTCCGATCATGAAGGGGCCGGGTCAAGGATTCGCGACCGATCCGCCGCCGGACTGTCGGAGGCCACAGTTCCCGGCCGGACGCCGCGTTCCGCGCGCACAATCCGGCGGGAGTTCCCGTGCGGCTACGGGGCCGGGGTCCACCGGGGGATCCGGGCGGCGAAGTCGGGCGGGGAGAAGACCGCCAGCAGCGCCGCGGGCTCGGAGCCGGGGTTCTCCACCTCGACCTTCTCGCCCACGGCGACATGGGCGATGCCGCCCGGCGACAGCTCGCCGGTCTGCTCTCCCGAGCGGACGACGACCTGTCCCGACAGCAGCGTCAGCAGCGTCTCGGAGTCGCCGTGGGCGTGCCCGCCCATGCGGCCGCCCGCGGGTACGTCGATGCGCACGGCCGCCAGGTGCTTGCAGCCCTCGTCCCCGGGGCCGATCAGCAGGCGCGGGGTGACGCGGTCGACCGGGTCCTGCGGTGCGGCGGTGGTGACGGTGTACATGGTGTTCTCCGTTCGGATCATGACGGCGGATTCAGGACGGCGGATTCAGGACAGCAGGAGCGTTCCGGTGGTGATGAGGGCGATCACCTTGATCACTTCGAGGGCGATGTAGGCCAGGTGGATCCGGGAGGGCGGGACGGGGTCGCCGGCGATCACGGCGGCGGCGCGGCGGTTCAGCGGGGCGCTGACCACGGCCATCTGGACGAGCAGGCAGGCCCCCGCGACGGCGGCCGCGATCCAGACCCGGCCGGCCGGGCTCCCGGTGGCCAGCGCGATCACGACCAGGACCGCGAGGACGGTCTCGGCCATGTTCAGTGCCCGGAACACCAGCCGCCCGATGCCCAGCCCCAGCGGCACGGTGATGCCCGGCGCCCGGAATTTCAGCGGGGTTTCGAGGAAGGAGATGGCGATGACCATCCCGAGCCAGGTGAAGACGGCGGCGGTGGCGAGCTCTGCCATTCAGGGGACCTCCGGTTCGGTCGGGGCGTCGCCGAAGTGGACGGCGCACATGTCGGCGCGGACGAACGGTTCGAGCACGGGATCGGGCGCGCCCGGGTCGAGCCGGGCCAGCAGGCCGGTGAGCAGCCCTTGGTGGGCCGCGCACACCACCTCCGGGTGGGCCCGGGCGGTGTCCCTGAACGGGCAGCCGTGCAGCAGGACGCGACCGTCGGGGGCCGGCTCCGGATCGAAGCCCATCTCGGTGAACAGGCCGTTGACGACCTGCCGCGCCTCGGCGGTCGTCCGGGCCGGCGCGGGGTCGGCCTCCAGCCGCCGGCCCGCCCAGGCGTGCCCGGCCCGCTGCGCGCGGTCGGACCGCCGTGCGGGAGTGTCGTCGAAGTGCGCGGCCAGCAGGTCGCTCAGCTCCCGGTAGGGGTCGCCGTCCCCGCCGCCGTCCTGGAACGAGGGCGAGTACACGGTGCCCGGCCGGCCCCGGCCCTGGGGCGGTCGCCGGTGCGACACGGCGAGCCCGACCTCGATCAGGGCGTCGAGGTGCGAGCGGGCGGTCGTGACGTGCAGGCCGGTGGCGGCGGCCACCTCCTGCGCGTCCACGGGATGGCCGGCCGCCCTCAGGTGGTCCAGGATGTCCAGGCGGGCCGGCACCGACAGCACCCCATGCGCCCGCGCCCGATCCTGCGTGCTCATGCCGGTTGCCGGACTGCGGCCACCAGGGGCGTGTCCTGCCCCAGCCGGCCGAGCTTGGTGGCTCCGCCGGGCGAACCCAGCGGTCCGTCCCGTCCCGGCAGCGTCTCGGCGAAGAACGCGGCGTTGTCGCCGGTGTAGGCCGACCACTGCTCGGGGACGTCGTCCTCGTAGTAGATGGCCTCGACCGGGCACACCGGCTCGCACGCCCCGCAGTCCACGCATTCGTCAGGATGGATGTAGAGCGCCCGGGCTCCCTCGTAGATGCAGTCGACCGGGCACTCGTCCACGCACGCCCGGTCCAGCACGTCCACACACGGCTCAGCGATCACGTACGTCACCAGCGGCCTCCCTCTCCTATTTTAGAGGATCATATCCCTCTAAAATAAGGGGTAGGCCACCGCCCCCTGCGGGCAGGGAGTACCCGGCGGGACGTACAGAGGAAGAGGTGCCGAGGTGACCGGGAAAGCACAGGTCAGGGTGGGCCGCGTCTACGACGAACCGGCGTCCGCCGACGGGCTCCGCGTCCTGGTGGACCGGGTGTGGCCGCGCGGGCTCAGCAAGGACAAGGCCCACATCGACGAGTGGTGCAAGCAGGTCGCCCCGTCCACCGAGCTGCGCAAGTGGTACGCCCACGACCGCGAGCGGTTCGCCGAGTTCACCCGCCGCTACAAGAGCGAGTTGCGGGAGGACGAGCGGGCCGAGGCGCTGGCGCATCTGCGCGACCTGGCCCGCGGGAAGACGGTCACGCTGCTGACCGCCACCAAGGAGGCCGATATCAGCCAGGCGGCGGTGCTGGCGGACATGATCTCCTGACCGCCGCACGCGGTATGTTCCGAGCGCTACGTCGCGGCGGGCCCTTTGGGGGATGAGATGCGTGCCTTGGTCTATGCGGGTCCTGCGGTGCTCAAGGTCGACGAGGTCGCCGAGCCGGTGGCGGGCGAGGACGGCGTGGTCGTGTCGGTGGACCTGACCGGGCTGGGCGGCAGCGAGGTGCTGGCGCTGCGGAACCCGGGCGCCCGGAAGCTGCCGCTGATCATGGGCCATGGGGTGGTGGGCCGCACGCCGGAGGGCACCCGGGTCGCCGTGAACCCGCTGTCGGGCTGCGGCGATTGCGCGCAGTGCACGGCGGGCCTGGCGCAGCGGTGCGCCGGCTGGCGGATGCTCGGCGTCCACTACGACGGCGGGCTCGCCGAACGGGTCGCCGTCGCACGGCGGGCACTGGTCCCGATCCCCGATGCCCTGGCGTGGGAGCAGGCCGTGTTCATCGAGCCGTTCGCCAACGCGGTACGGGCCTGGGAGCGTTCCGGCGCGACGAGCGCCGACGCGGTCGGCGTCATCGGCGCGGGCGGGCTCGGGCTGGGATGCGTCGCGGCCGCGCGGCAGGCGGGCGCCCGCCGGATCGAGTGCGTCGAGCCGTCCGATGAACGGGCCGCCGCGGCCGCCGGGCTGGGAGCGACCGGCCGCGATACCGGGCAGGCCGGCCGGTACGACGTCGTCTTCGACACCGTGGGCAGCGCCGCGACCCGTGCCCTGGCGGTGGAGCTGACCCGCCCGGGCGGCCACATCGTGCTGCTGGGGTTCGCCGACACCGTTCCCGGGTTCGACCCGGTGGCCTTCATCCGTGCCGAGCACCGGCTGACCGGGTCGTTCGTCTTCGACGACGCGCAGTTCCGGGCCGCGATCGACCTGGCGGGCCGTACCGATCCCGCGTGGGTACGGGTCGTCGGCCTCGACACGGCCGTCGCGGCGCTGGAGGACTTCTCCCGTGGCGACCATTCGATCGTGAAGGCCGCGGTGCGACCGGCACGGGCTTAGAGGTCGCCGCCCGGGCAGAGAAGAAGGGTGCGGGCATGCTCGAAGCGTGCGCCGAGCCGTTCCCAGCCCGCGAGTGAGGCCTCCAGGGCGGCGCGGTCCCCGTACAGGCGCCCTTTGACACGTTCCAGGCAGGCTCCGGCCCAGTCGTTCTCCCCGGCGTCGGCCTCCAGCGCGGGCAGGTGCTTCTCGGCCTCGGGCAGCTCGGCCATGACGGCGAGCTCCACGGCGGCGGCATGGGCGTACGGCTCGTACCGTGCGCGCGGGACGTACTGGAACGCACGCTCCAGGTGACCGGCCGCGTCGGCCAGGTCGCCGGTGTGGACCGCGATCCTGGCGTCCACGAAGCACGCGAGCGGCGCGAGCTGGGTCTGGAAAGGGTTGGGGATGCCCGAGACCGCGCCGACGCGGGCCCGCCACCGCGCGGACAGCTCGGGGTCGCCGAGCAGCCCGTACGCCAGCGAGGTGAACTGCACCGCCGCCGTCATCCCGAACGTGGGCGGGCACCCGGCCCGCCGCCAGCTGTCCCACATCGTGACGGCGTACCGCAGCGCCTCCTGGAGATCGCCGGTGAGCACCAGCGCCGGGATCACCTTGCTGGCCGACAGGTAGGGATGGTCGCCGAGCAGGTCGTCGGCCAGCAGCCGCCGCGCGGTGGCGAGCGCGGCGGGCAGGTCGCCGGCCGCGACCGCGTCGGCGCACGCCCCGCCGTAGACGTCGTCGATCTCCGGGGCCGAGTACGGATCGTCCGCGTCCATCAGGGGGAGCAGGGCGAGGCGTTCGGCGCTCAGCCGGTGCGCGTCCCGGAGCCGGCCGGACGTGGCGGCCGCGGTCCGCAGCGCGTCGAGGGCACCGCTGATCAGCACCGGGTCGGCGGTGGCCCGCGCCGCCTCGACGGCCCGCTCGCCCAGTGCCGGATCGGGGGCGAGCTTGCACGGGCCGTTGTTCCACGCCGCCGCGCAGGCCAGATGGGCGGCGACGACGGGATCGGCCGGGTCGCCCGCCCCGGCCGCCTCCCGGAGCAGTCCGGCCAGCCGCTCGCCGGGGATCTCGGTACGGAACGTGGCGGGGAACCGCCCGGCCAGCTCGGCCGCCCGGGCCAGCGCGACCGCCTGGGCGTTGCCGTCACCGGCGGTCCGCGCGGCGCCGGCCGAGGCGAGCCGCGACTCGAACGCCTGGCCGGTGTCGTGCATGACCTGCGCGCAGTCCGCCGCGCTGCGCCAGGCGTCGGCCGCGGCCGACGCGGTGGGCGCGTGCTCGGCGGCACACCGGTAGTGGTCCAGGGACTCCCGCAGGAACCGCCGCGCGTACGCCAGCCGGCTGAGCGAGCGCGCCAGCCGGTGCGAGACGGGGTCCGGCCCGGCGGGTGCCGAGGCCAGCGCTGCCCGCAGTTCCGCGGCGACGGTGTCGAAGTCCTCGGTCCACCGGCCGTCGAGGGGGTCTTCCAGTGCCGCCGCGGTGGCCGCGGCCCATTCCAGGTGCCGGTGCTGGACCTCGGCCCGTTCACCGCTGAGGTCGAGCTGCTCGGCCGCGTACGCGCGGATGGTCGCCAGCAGCCGCCACCGGCTCACCGGCCCCCGCCGGTGGATCACCAGGCTCTTGTCCACCAGCCGGCCGAGGACGTCGGCGCCCGCCGCCGGCGAGACCGCGCAGACCGCCGACACGGCGGCCAGATCGAAGGCGCCGTTGAACGCCGCCAGCCGCCGCCACAGGGTCCGCTCCTCCTCGTCCAGCAGATCGTGGCTCCAGCCGATCACGCCGCGCAGCGAGCGGTGCCGTACGGCCGGACCGCGCCCACCCGCCAGCAGCCGCAGGTAGTCGCCCAGCGCGGTGAGCAGGCCGGACGCGCCGAGCGAGGCGCTGCGGGCGGCGGCGAGCTCGATCGCCAGCGGCAGCCCGTCCAGGCGGGCGCACAGGTCGGCCACCACCGCCGGATCGGCCGCGTGGCCGGGATCGGCGGCCAGGGCGCGGTCGGTGAAGAGTCGCTCGGCGTCCGAGGCCAGGGGGAGCGGCCCGACCGGCACGACCTGCTCGCCGGGCAGGCCGAGCCGCTCGCGGCTGGTGGCCAGGATCGTGGCCTGAGGGCAGGCCGACTGGATCCGCTCGGCGAAGTCGGCCGCCGCGTCCAGCAGGTGCTCGCAGTTGTCCAGGATCAGCAGCGACCGGCCCCGGGCGAGCCGTTCGGCGATGGTGTCCTCCAGCGGCTGCTGCGGCCGTTCCGACACCCCCAGCGCCTCGGCCGCCGTTTGCGCGACGAACCCGGCACCCACCGGCGCCAGATCGACGAACGCCCCGCCGAACGGGAACAGCGAGGTGACCGCCTCGCCCACGACCATCGCGAGCCGCGTCTTGCCGACCCCGCCGGGCCCCAGCAGCGTCACCAGCCGGCCGTCCCGCAGCGCGGCCACGACGGCGTCGCGCTCGCCCGCGCGCCCGATGAACGAGGTCCGCGCCGCCGGCAGCCCGGCCAGCCGTCCCAGCGGAGGCGGAGCGCCGTCGCCGACCGTTTCGGCGAGCCCGGCCAGCTCGCTCCGGCCCGCCACGCCGTACTTGCGCAGCAGTGACGAGACGTGCCCCTCGACCGTGCGTACCGAGACGTGCAGGCGGCCGGAGATCTGGGCGTTCGACAGCCGAAGCCCCAGAAGTGCCAGCACTTCGGCCTCGCGCGCGGACACCTCGACGGGCTGTTCCCCCACCGGACCATCATGACCGACTTCTGATTATTTGTGGCTGAATGCAGCTACGTACGGGATCTTGTCCACTCAAGGCCACCCGCACGCGCCGGCGTCCGGGCGGACGGGGTGCGATTCAGGCGCCAGGTGACCAGGAGGAGGAGTAGGAGGCTCAGGCCGCCGATGAGCAGGTAGCCGCTTCCGCCGGCCGTTCCGTCCCAGAGGGCGTGCAGCGTGACCACGCCCGCGAAGACGAGGGCGAACCGGCTCCGGGCCCGCGGCCCGTGACCGGCTCGCCGCCGTCCTCTTCCTCGCCGCGCCGCTGCTGGTGGGCCTCCTCGCGCTGGCGGCCTGGACCCTCGTACGGACCGCGCTGCGGCCGGTCGACGCGCTGACCCGCGAGGCGGCCGGCATCTCCCTGCTGGAGACCGGGTGCAGTCTCCCGGCGGTGCCCGGCGACGACGAGATAGCGCGGCTCGCCCGCACGCTGAACGACATGCTCGCCCGCCTGCGCGATGCCGCGGCCCGCGAGCGGGCGTTCGTCGATGACGCGAGCCACGAGCTGCGTACCCCGATCGCGGTGCTGCGCGGCGAACTCGAGCTGGCCCTGGCCGCCGACCGGGATCACGAGGTGCGGCACTCGCTGCGCGCGGCCCTCGCCGAGGCGGAACGGCTGTCGCGGCTCGCCGACGACCTGCTGCTGCTCGCGCGCGACCGGGCGGGTTCCCTCGTCGTACGGACCGAGCCGGTCGACCTTCTCGACCTGGCCGCCGCCGAAGGCCGCCGGCTCGGGACGCTGCACGGCCTGCGCGTCGAGGTGTCCGGCGACCCGGTCGTGATCGACGCCGACCCGGAACGGCTCGGGCGGATCCTGGCCAACCTGGCCGGCAACAGCGCCACGGCCGGTGCGAGCGCCCTGCGAATCCACATCGGACGAGGCCCGGACGGCACCACCCTCCAGGTCGCCGACGACGGGCCGGGATTCCCGCCCGAGATGCTGACCGCGGCCTTCGCCCGGTTCGCCCGCGGCGATGACGCCCGTACCCGGGGCGCGCACGGCGCCGGCCTGGGCCTGTCGATCGTCCGGGCGGTGGTCACCGCGCACGGCGGCACGGTCACGGCCGCCAACGGCGGGCCGCTCAGCGGAGCCGTGGTCACCACCCGGCTGCCGCGCTCAGGGGCGCCGTTGCAGGTACGCGGCGCGCAGGGTCAGCTCGAGGACGAACCGTGACGTCGGATCCTTCAGCTGCTCGCCGACGAGGTCCTCCATCTGGCGCAGGCGGTAGCGCACCGTCTGCGGATGGACGCCGAGCCGGTCGGCGACCTCGACCGCGCTGCCCCGCGAGGTGACCCACTCCCGCAGCGTGTCGATCGCGCGCTGCCTGGTCGCGGGCGACAGGTCCCTGAGCGGGGCGAGATGGCGCCCGGCCAGGTAGCGGGTCATCGACGCGTCCGAGGTCAGCAGCACCGTGACCAGATGATCGTCGCACCTGGTCAGCGGCGGTACCGCACCGTCCTCCCCGATCACCCGCGCCTCGCTGAGGGCCAGCACCCGCCGGGCCCAGCGCAGCGCGTCGGGGGTCTGGTCGATCGGAACGGTGCACCCGATCACCGACGGGGCGTCCTCCAGGACCGCCGACAGCATCGCCAGCCGCGCCGGGCCGGCCTTGCCGGGGACGAGCAGGCACGGCTGGTACGAGTCGGTCTCGGCGAGCACGTCGGGATCGAGGGCCGACCGCGTGAACTTCGTCCCGGCGGCGACGACGACCGGGGTCACCTGGGCGGGCACCACCCAGTCGGCGGCGAGCGCCAGCGTGCGGAACTCGGCGTCCCCGGGAACCGGCCGGCCCTGCTGCAGGATCGCCGCCAGCAGGGCCTTCCGCGCGTCCTTGCGGGCGAGGTCGGCCCGCGCCTGGGCCGACCGGTACCCGATGACCGTCTGCTCGGACACCTCGTCGACATAGTCGATCATCGTCTCGGCCATGGCCGCGATCACGCCGGCCGGGATGTGCTCCCGCCAGGCGGCCTCGGCCGTCCGGTGCCAGCAGATCCGCAGGGCGACCCGGAAGGCCGCGTTCAGCTCGTCGAGGGAGCGGCCCTCGACCGCCTCGAAGTGGCCGAGCGCCCGGGCGGTGGCGTTCCGCTCGATCGAGGGGGCCGACGGGTCGCCGACCCGGACGATGAAGCCACGGACCAGGGTCTCCACCCCGAGCGTCATGATCCGGTGGTAGGTGGACTCGTCGGGCCGGTCATAGGCGGGGATCAGTGTGCGGATCGCCGCGGTGATCTCGTCGACCACGCCCGGCAGCGCCGGCCACATCAGCTCGGTGAAATGCGGCGGGACCGCGCCCAGAGGCGGGTCCGCGATGCTCTCCGTCGTCACAGCGCGCTCCTGCGGGGCCGGCCGTGTTACGGCCGCCGGGCCCGACCCCAGGGCCGGCGGGATGGTCCCGAACATATGCCTCCATTAGCTCATCGGCAAGGGACGCGCCCCTTTTGAATTGGTGCGCCGGTGATAACGGCCCAGTCGTTATCAGGAGGCCCGACGGTATTTATGGCCGATGAGCAGCACCCCTCGGCTTCGGGGCCGTGTGCGGATCCGATAACCGCCGGCCATGCGCGGTCCGTACGTGACTGACAACCCGGGGGAGTGGTCGGCGGAGCGCCGCGGCCCCTGTCACGCCCGGTGTTACCGAAGGGTACGCAGTCGCGTCCAGCTTCCTCAAGATCGTGGACTAACTCGGTGACAAAGACCGGGAAGAAACGCTGGATTTCGATGAGGAAACAGCTCGTGACCTATTGAACCGGGCTTCCGGAGCGACGTACCTTCCCTTCCGAACCGGACGGTACGAACCGGCCGGGGGTCATTGCTGCCACTGGTGAAGGAGCCGCCTCAGCCGCAACCGCACAGAATCCGCCGGTCAGTGCCGTCTCCGAATGAGCTCGTCAATTCCGTAAAGGAAACACCTGACCATGAGCAAGAAACTCGGCAGCATCCTCGCCGGCGCGGGCCTGGCGGCCGCGTCCCTCATCGCCCTGGCCGGCCCCGCCCACGCCACAGACTGGACCGTCAGCCCCGGCGGCAACGTCACCGCCGCCAACGCACCCTTCACCAAGGTGATCGCCAAGGACCCCCTGCGGGGCACCCAGGCCGCCTGTTCAACGGCTTCCGGAGCCGGTACGGCCGTCTCCGGAACCGTCGGCTCGGGGACCGGTGTCGTCTCGGTCACCTCGCTGTCGGCCTCCAACTGCATCGGTCCGGCGAACGCGGCCGTGAACATCACCATGAACAACCTGCCCTGGTCCATGGACGCCGTGTCGTACGACGCCGCCACCGGCGTCACCACCGGCAGCGTCACCGGCATCAAGGCCACGTACAGCAACCCGACGGACGGCTGCGTGGCGACCGTCACCGGACCCGGTGGCGGCGGCGGAAGCGTGAACGGTACCTACACCAACTCCACCGGCCGGCTGGTGGCCGGCGGCGCTTCCACCCTGGAGGTGGCAACCGTCAACGCCTCCTGCTCGCCCGCGCAGATCCAGGTCGGGGACCCCATCACCCTGACCGGCACCCTCGTCGTCAGCCCCAAGCAGACCATCACCAGCCCCTGACCCCAGTGAACCGAGCCCTCTAGGAAACAGGGCCGCACCTCCTGCCCCGTTCGAGGTGCGGCCCGCCTTGGCACCACCTGATCCCACGAGCCACATCGGGAAAGGCCCACCCCCATGCACTGGACTCCCGGACGTACCGCCGCCGGTCTCGCGGCGACCGTCTCGATCGTCGGCCTGGCGCCGGGCGCCGCCCATGGCGCCGCCGATATCAAGGCGACGCTGTCCTACCAGTGCGCGACGGCCTCCGGGCTCCAGAAGGCGACCGTGCGGATCTCCGGGAACGCCCCCGCGACCGGTATCCCTGGGAAGCCGCTCAGAATCGGCCCCGTCACCGTCACGGTGACCGGTGGCGAAGGAACCACCGGCCTGCTCGAAAGGACGACCGGCGGCGGGCAGGCCGGTGGCATCATCACCCTCTCGGTCACCGCCGGTCAGGCGGGTGGCGACCATGTCGACGCGCAGTGGCCGCCGCTGCTGGTGACGTCCGCGGACCCGGCCGCCGTCTCGGCCACCGGGCAGGTTCCGTCCGTGACGACGGCCGCCGGCGGCGCCGTGACATGGCGCGTCAGAGACCTCGTGATCACTCCGGTCGGGTCCGGCCGGCCGGTGAAGTGCACGGCCGACAAGGAGGGCGTGCTCGCCACCGTCCCGGTCCGGGGCGCGGCCGGAGCGCCTCCCGGTACGGCCGGGAACCCGGCCGCGAGCGACCGTGCCCGCCGGGCGGCCACGGGGCCGGTTCGACTCGTCGAGGATCTGCCGCCGTGCGACCCGAAGCCGGAGTGGACCTGGAACCCGGACCCGGACCTGCAGATGCCCGATCCGCCTCCGGGCTCGACCCCGAACTCTGAGACCGCTTACGACCCCGCATGCGGGCGGTTGGCCCTTACCGCCAACATCCTGAAGGCGGATGCCGCGACCCTGACCGAGGGCATGGCCTCGCTGCACTACAGCGCGGGGACCTGGATGCACAGTGACCTCAACTACCTCCGGATCGACAACTTCGGCACCGTGGCCGTCCGTCCGGCCACGGCCACCACCCTGGGATTCGGTTTCCTGCCGACCGCGGCGACCAGTGAGATCCGGCAGGAAGGACTCGCCAACATCTCTGGGATCACATCTCCGCCCGGCAGTCCCGGCGGGCCTGGTCCGGACCGCGCCATCGCGAAGTCGAAGGCGAACTTGCGGGTCACCGAGATCAAAGCGAACGGGGTCACCGTCCCGGTGGGCGCCCGGTGCGGCACCGCGACCCCGGTGAACCTGACGGTGCACCGGGACTTGGGCCGGCAGAGCATCTACGACCCGGGTCTGTACACCGGTACGGCCACCATCCCACGGTTCGCTCGATGTGGAGTCGGCGAGGACATCAGCCCGCTGCTGACCGCGTCGGTCTCCGGTCCCGGCAACACCGTCGAGGTCAACCAGAGTGGATTGTGCTTCCTGGGGCACAACGATGGGCGGCCGTGCGTTCCGGGGCCGATAGCGAACACGGCATGGACCGTCAAGCCCGGCGGAACGATCACCGCTACCGCCACCGGTGTGACGATCGGCGACATCGACACGACATCAATGATCACTTGCGCCACATCGAAGATCACGATGGACGCGGATCTCTCCCACCGGCAGGGCCGGATCGCCGCGATCACGGACTTCTCCTTCGATGGATGCACCGACCTGGACGGGGTTCCCTACGAGGTGTCCGTCCTGCCGTACAGAGATCGCCGCTTCTCGGGGACCCGCTATGACCCGGCCACCGGATCGGCGCTGCTGAACACCAAGATGCGGCTCCGGATCAAGGGCGCGGACGGCTGTACCGCCGACATCGGCAATGGAGCCGCGCCTCCTCATGAGCGCGTACAGAACTTGAACGCCGTCTACGACAACCAGACCCGCACGCTCCACATGCTGGACTTCAGCAATTTCGTCAGCATGTGGGTCAACTCCTCCTCTGGTTGCTCGGGCTGGCAGCGGCAGTCCGCAGGGACAGCTGGGATCTTGATCGGCCTCAACATCCTCGACTACACCGAGACCGGCATCTACACCCTCGACCCGGAACAGACCATCACCGGTCCGACGCCCTGATTGGAACGGGACCTTGGGTATCGACATCCACGTCGAGGGACTCACCAAATCCTTCGGCCCGCAGGTGGTCTGGCAGGACGTGAGCCTCACGCTGCCGGCCGGTGAGGTCTCGGTGATGCTCGGGCCGTCCGGCACCGGCAAGACCGTCTTCCTCAAGTCGCTGATCGGGCTGATCAAGCCCGAGCAAGGGCGGGTGCTGGTGGACGGGACCGACATGGTCGCCGGCAGCGACCGCGAGGTGTACCGGGCGCGGCGGAGGTTCGGGCTGATGTTCCAGGACGGCGCGCTGTTCGGGTCGATGAACCTGTTCGACAACATCGCGTTCCCGCTCCGGCGGCACACCCGGACGACCGAGGCCGACATCCGGCGCAAGGTGCTGGAACGGATGGCGATCGTCGGCCTCGACGGCGAGGAGCGCAAGCTGCCGGGGCAGATCTCCGGCGGGATGCGCAAGCGGGCGGGACTGGCCCGCGCGCTCATCCTCGATCCGCAGATCATCCTGTGCGACGAGCCCGACTCGGGGCTCGATCCGGTCCGCACCGCGCTGCTGTCCCAGGTCCTCCTGGACGTCAACACCGTCACCGACTGCACGATGCTGATCGTCACCCACAACATCGAGATCGCCGCGACCCTGCCCGACAACATCGGAATGCTGTACCGGCGGGACCTGATCGCCTTCGGTCCACGCGAGCTGCTGCTGACCTCCGACCAGCCCGCCGTGGCGCAGTTCCTGCACGGCGGCGCGCGCGGTCCGATCGGCATGGCCGAGGAGACGGACGGCGCCGAACACGCGGTGGTCCGCACCCTGACCTTCGACATCCCCGGACAGATGGTGCCGTCCCCCGGCCTGCCCGAGCGCGCGGGGGCGCGCCGGCACCACGCCCGGGTGATGGCCCGGCTGAACGACCTTCCCGTCTCCGCCCGGGAGGCGATCGTCGCCAGGCGCGCCGGCCCGCCTCCGTCCCCGACCCTCTGACCGCACCCCGACCGCACCGACCCCGACCGCTCCGGCCCTTCTGCTCGAACCGACCTTCTGATCGCAGAGGAACCCCCCTTGTCTCCTCCACGGCCCGCGCCACCACCCCTGTACGGAGCGCCCCAGCGAATGCGCCACAGGGACGATGCGCCGTGACCGCCCCGCAGGCCGCGAGCGTTCCCGGCGCGGGCGCGCTCCGGCAGACCGGCCGGCTCTTCCAGCTGGCGGCCACCGTCATCTCGATGAGCTTCCGGCGGCCGTTCCAGTTCCGGGAGTTCGTGGGCCAGCTCTGGTTCATCGCCTCGGTGACGATCCTGCCGACGGCGCTGGTGTCGATCCCGTTCGGTGCGGTCATCGCGCTGCAGGTGGGATCGCTGGCCAAGCAGCTCGGCGCGCAGTCGTTCACCGGCGGCGCCTCGGTGCTGGCGATCGTCCAGCAGGCGTCGCCGCTGATCGTGGCGCTGCTGGCCGCCGGGGCCGCCGGGTCGGCGATCTGCGCCGACCTCGGCGCGCGGACCATCCGCGAGGAGATGGACGCGATGGAGGTGATGGGCATCTCCCCGATCCAGCGGCTGGTGGTGCCCCGGGTGCTGGCCTGCATGGTGGCCGCCGCCGCGCTGAACGGGCTGGTGTCCTGCGTTGGGGTGGTCGGCGGCTACTTCTTCAACGTGGTGATGCAGGGCGGCACGCCGGGCGCGTACCTGTCCTCGTTCGCCGCGCTCGCGCAGCTCCCCGACCTGTACGTCGGGGAGCTGAAGGCGCTGATCTTCGGCTTCACCGCCGGGGTTGTCGCGGCGTACCGGGGCCTGAACCCCCCGCCGGGGCCCAAGGGCGTCGGCGACGCGGTCAACCAGAGCGTGGTCATCACGTTCCTGCTGCTGTTCTTCACCAACCTCGTGATCACCGGCATCTACCTGCAGGTCGTCCCGATGAAGGGGGCCTGAGGCATGGCGAACGTCGCGCTGCGCCGCCGGGTGAGGTCGCTGGCCTCGATGTCGTGGCTGGAGGGCGCCGGCGACCAGTTGCTGTTCTACGTACGGGCGCTGCGGCACGCTCCGCGCGCCGCCGTCCGGGACACCCGGGAGTCGCTGCGCCTGCTGAGCGAGGTCGCGTTCGGGTCGGGCGCGCTCGGGATCATCGGCGGGACGGTCGGCGTCATGTTCGCCATGACGGTGTTCACCGGCACCGTCGTGGGGCTGCAGGGGTACGCGGCGCTGGACCAGATCGGCTCGTCGGCGTTCACCGGGTTCATCTCCGCCTACTTCAACACCCGCGAGATCGCGCCGCTGGTCGCCGGGCTGGCGCTGTCGGCCACCGTCGGCGCCGGGTTCACCGCGCAGCTCGGCGCGATGCGGATCAACGAGGAGATCGACGCGCTGGAGGGGATGGGCGTCGAGCCGGTCCCGTACCTGGTGGCCACCCGGGTCATCGCGGGCACCGTGGCGATCATCCCGCTGTACGGGGTCGGGCTGCTGTCGTCCTACCTGGCATCTCGGCAGATCACCGTCTGGTACCACGGGCAGTCGCAGGGCACCTACGACCATTACTTCAACGTCTTCCTGTCGCCCGCCGACGTGATCTACTCCTTCGTCAAAGTGATCATCTTCTCGGTGATGGTGATCCTGGCGCACTGCTACTACGGGTTCCGCGCCACCGGCGGGCCCGCCGGGGTGGGGGTCGCGGTCGGCCGCGCGGTACGGACCGCGATCGTGCTGATCTCCCTCACCGACTTCTTCGCCTCGCTGGCCATCTGGGGCGCGACCACGACCGTGAAGATCGCGGGGTGAGGGCGCGATGACCACCATCCTCGCCAGGCGGCGCCGCGAACGGCGGCTGAAGCTGGTCTTCGGCGTCGCGTTCCTGCTGGTGCCGACGCTGCTGATCTGGCTCTCGGTCGCGATCTACAACAAGGACTTCGCGACCGAGACCGCCGTGACCGTCCGGGCCTCGCTGGTCGGGCACGACCTGCACGAGGGCGCGGACGTGAAGGTGCGCGGCGTCGTCGTCGGGCGGGTCGCCTCCGTCGAGCCGGACGGGACGGGCGCGACGCTGCGGCTCAGGCTCGACCCGGCGCAGGCGAGACTGATCCCGGCGGACGTGCGCGCGCAGATGCTGCCGACGACGGTGTTCGGCGAGCGCTACGTGTCGCTGATCTCCGAGTCCGGGAACGCCGGGGGCCGGTTGCGCGCGGGCGCCGTGATCCCGCAGGACCGCACGAGCAACGCGATCGAGCTCCAGCAGGTGCTGCGGTCGACGATGGCGCTGCTCACGGAGCTGAAGCCCGCCGAGCTCTCGGCGACGCTGATCGCGATGGCGCAGGCACTGGAGGGACGCGGCGACCGGCTCGGCGAGAACCTCGTCCAGCTCGCGGCCTACCTGCGCAAGCTGAACCCCCACCTTCCCGAGCTGAACCGCAACATCTCCCAGCTGGCGGAGTTCGCGAACCACTACGCCGACGCCGCCCCCGACCTGCTGAACGCGCTGTCGGACCTGTCGGTGACCACCCGTACCGTCGCCGACCAGCGGGCGAACCTCTCGCGGCTGTACGGCTCCA
The DNA here is from genome assembly GCF_044326315.1 of Actinomadura sp. 9N407. Taxonomy (NCBI): domain Bacteria; kingdom Bacillati; phylum Actinomycetota; class Actinomycetes; order Streptosporangiales; family Thermomonosporaceae; genus Actinomadura; species Actinomadura sp. 9N407. Next base: position 183,527 of record NZ_JBIRAW010000005.1, read on the forward strand.
CCACCGGGGTCGCGCAGCATCTGGAGACGTTCCTGCGGGCCAACGCGCCCAACATCATCGAACTGTCCGCGAACTCGGTGGGCCCGCTGACCACGCTCGGCCGGTACGCCCCCGAATATCCGTGCCTGTTCCGCACGCTGACGACGCTCGTACCGCTGATGGACCGCGCGCTCGGCAAGGGCACCGACCGTCCGGGCGCGCACGTCACCCTCCGCGTCGTCCGCCACCGCGGCCGCTACCTCCCGGGACGGGACGCGCCGCGCTTCACCGGCAACGGGCCGGGGCCGCGCTGCTACGGGACGCCGTACCGGCCGGGCAACGCCATCGATCTGGCTCCGAACGGACCAGGGGAGCACACCTTGATCAACGAACTGGGCACCGCGGCGGGGCAGGGGCCCGTCCCCGACTGGGGCGGCCTGCTCATCGGGCCGCTCTACCGCGGCGCGAAGGTCACCGTCACCGAGGACGGCCCGGCCGGGGACGGCTCGTGAGCGCGCCGCTCGCCGCGCCGCTGGCCAAGTCGCTGGCGTTCCTGGCCGTCACCGCCACCGCGACCGCCGTGCTGGCCGCGTCCATCAGCAACGTCTCCGGCGGCGACGCCCACACCTACCACGCCGTGTTCACCGACGTGACGGGCCTGAACAAGGGCGACACGGTCAGGATCGCCGGGGTCCGGGTCGGCCAGGTCAAGACGATCGGCGTGACCGGGCGGCGGCTCGCGCGGGTGAGCTTCACCGTCAGCGCGGACCGCGACCTGCCCGGCAGCAGCACCGCGGCCGTGAAGTACCTGAACCTGGTCGGGCAGCGGTACCTGGACCTCGGCCAGGGCGCCGGAGCCGGCGGGACGCTGCCGCGCGGCGGGACGATCCCGTCCACGCGCACCACCGCCGCGCTGTCGCTGAACGCGCTGTTCACCGGGTTCCAGCCGCTGATGGCCGCGCTGTCGCCGTCCGACGTCAACGGGCTGTCGCAGTCGATCATCGACGTGCTGCAGGGCCAGGGCGGCACGATGCACCAGCTGGTCACCTCGATCGGGTCGCTGACCAGCACGCTGGCCTCGCGGGACCAGGTGATCGGGCAGCTGATCACGAACCTGGACGCGGTCGTCCGCACGGTCAACGACCGGGACCGGCGGCTGGTGGCGCTGATCACCACGCTGCGCGGGCTGGTCTCCGGGCTCGCCGCCGACCGGCGGCAGATCGGCGGGTCGCTGGCGGGGATCGGCGAGCTGACCAGCTCCACCGCCGGCCTGCTCGACGACGGCCGGGCACCGCTGCGCACGTCCATCGCGGGACTGAACGACCTGGCCCGCAACCTCGACAAGAACCGCACCGTCCTCGAACGGTTCCTCACCACCACGCCCGGCAAGATGGCGGCGATCTCCCGTACCGCCTCGTACGGCTCTTGGGCGAACTTCTACCGCTGCGAGATCCGGGTGACCGGCGCCTCGTACACCGACGGCCGCCCGCCGCCGACCGGCATCCCGATCACCGACGACCGCTGCAAGCCGGGCGGTGGCCGATGAGGACCCGCTGGAAGCCCGTCAGGGACCGCAATCCCATCGGGGTCGCGTTCACCGCCATCGCCGTCCTCCTCGGCCTGCTCGCGGCCGCCGCCAACGCCGACGACCTGCCTGTCATCGGCGGCGGCACCGGCTACACCGCCTACTTCTCCGAGGCGGCCGGGCTGAAATCGGGGCAGGAGGTCCGCGTCGCCGGGGTGAAGGTCGGCGAGGTCACCGGCGTGCGCCTGGTCGGCCCGAAGGTCCGGGTCGAGTTCCGGGTCCGCGAGACCTGGATCGGGGACCGCAGCACCGCCACCATCATGATCAAGACGCTGCTCGGCGGCAAGTTCCTGGCCCTGGACCCGCTCGGCGCGCGGAAGCAGGAGCCCGGGACACCGATCCCGCTGACCCGGACGGTGGCGCCCTACGACGTCATGCGCGCGTTCGACGACCTCGGCACCACGATCGGTCGGGTCGACACCGGCAAGGTCGCGCAGTCGCTGACCGTCCTGTCGCAGACCTTCAAGGACACCCCGGCGGGCGTCGGCCAGGCCCTGGACGGACTGTCGGCGCTGTCCACGACCATCTCCTCCCGGGACGCCCAGCTCGCCCAGCTGCTGGACGGGACCAAGCGGCTCTCCGGAACGCTCGTCTCGCAGAACGCCCAGTTCGCCTCGCTGCTGCGGGACGGCAACCTGCTGCTGGCCGAGCTGACCAGGCGCCGCCAGGCCATCCACGCGCTGCTCACCGGAGCGGCCGACCTCGGCGAGCAGTTGCGCCATCTCGTCGACGACAACAACGCCGAACTGCACTCCGCGCTCACCTACCTGGACAAGGTCACCGACGTGCTCACCCGGAACCAGGGCAACCTCGACAAGGTGCTGTCGCTCACCGGCACCTACGTCCGCCTGTTCAACAACGCGGCCGGCAACGGCCGGTGGATCGACGGGTACCTGTGCGGCGCCGTCCCGCCCGACTACGTGTCCGGGTCGGGATCCGCCTACACCCCGCCGAGCACCTGCCTGCCGCCCCGGGAAGGTGGACGATGACCCGCCCCAGTCCGGCCCTGTCGGTGCTCTTCGCCGTCATGCTCGCCGCCGTCCTCGGCATCGTCCTGTGGCCCCGGCCGCCGGGCCCCTCGATCACCGCGTGGTTCGCCAGCGGCGTCGGCGTCTTCTCCGGGTCGAGCGTCCGCGTCCTCGGAGTCGAGGTGGGACGGGTCGACGCGGTCACCCCGAGAGGGCGGCAGGTGAAGGTCACCATGACCCTCGACCACGGCGTACGGATCCCCGCCGGCGCCCGCGCCGTCATCGTCGCGCCCTCGATGGTGAGCGACCGGTACGTCCAGCTCACCCCCGCCTACACCTCGGGGGCGACGCTCGCGTCCCGGGCGGTGCTCGGCACCGACCGCACGGCCGTACCGCTGGAGCTCGACCAGCTGTACGACGCCGTACGCACGCTGAGCCGCGACCTCGCGCCCAACGGCAAGTACAACCCCGACGGTGCCCTGTCGGAGGCGATCGGCGTCGGCGCGGCCAACCTGGAGGGCAACGGCCAGAAGATCAACGACACGGTGGCGGCGCTGGGCAAGCTGTCCAGGACGCTGAACGGCAGCGACGACGACCTGTTCGCCACCGTCAAGAACCTCGCGGACTTCTCCGGGATGCTCGCCGCCAACGACGACCAGGTCAGGACCGCCGAGCGGCAGCTGGCGACGGTGTCGTCGTTCCTGGCCCAGGACCGCGACGAACTGGCCGCCGCGCTGGCGAACCTGTCGGCCGGGCTCGCCAGGGTGAAGGTCTTCATCTCCGGCAACCGGGCCCTGCTCAAGAAGGACATCGACAAGCTCGCCAGGCTCACCCGTACCATCGCCGACCGGCGGGCCGCGCTGGCCGAGGCACTCGACACCGCGCCGCTGGCCACGTCCAATGCCCTGAAGGCCTACGATCCCCTGACCGGGACGCTGATGGCGCGCGCGGATCTGCTGGAGGTCACCGCCGCGTACGGCAGGCGCGGCCCCGGCCCGCTGTGCGGTACCGCCGCCCCCGGCGCATGCGGGCCGTCCGCCGAACCGGCCGCACCGCGGCTGCCGCACCCGCTGCCGGCGGCGGGAGGCGGCTCATGACCCGCCGCCCGGCGCTCGCCGCCGCCGCGCTCACGGCGGTCGCCCTCACCACGAGCGCCCTCACCGCGGGATGCTCGGTGGGCGTCCAGGACGTCACCCTGCCCGGCGGCGCGGACCTGGGGGACCACCCGTACACCGTCCGCGCCCGCTTCGCGACGGTCCTCGACCTCGTCCCGCAGGCGGCGGTCAAGGTCAACGACGTGACCGTCGGCCGGGTCGGGGAGATCACCCTGCCGCGCGGTTCCTACACCGCCGAGGTCACCCTGCTGGTCAACGGCAAGGTCCGGCTGCCCGCCAACGCCGAGGCGTACCTGGAGCAGTCGTCGCTGCTCGGCGAGAAGTACGTGCAGCTCGCCGCACCCAGGAAGGAGGCGCCCACCGGCCGGCTGGCCGACCGCGCGGTCATCCCCGTGGAGCGGACGTCCCGCAACCCGGAGGTCGAGGAGGTGCTCGGGGCGCTGTCGCTGCTGCTCAACGGTGGCGGCCTCACCCAGATCCAGACCATCGCCAAGGAGCTCAACAGCGCGCTGGGCGGCAGGGAGAAGGAGATCAGGGACGCGCTGAACCGGCTCAGCGACCTCAGCGCGAACCTCGACTCCCACCGGGCCCAGATCGTCGCCGCGCTCGACGGCCTCAACCGGCTGTCGAGCACCGTGGCCGCCCGCGACGACCAGGTCGCCGGGATCCTGACCGACCTCACCCCCGGCCTGAAGGTGCTGGAGGAGCAGCGCGGCCAGTTCGTCACCATGCTCGACGCCCTCGACGACCTGTCGAAGGTGGCGGTGAAGGTGACCCGCGACGGCCACGACGACATCATCGCCGACCTCCAGGGCCTGGCCCCGACCCTGCGCAGGCTCGCGGACTCCGGCGACGATCTGCCCGCCTCCCTGCAGGTCCTGCTGACCTTCCCGTACACCGACCAGGTGATGAGCGGCATCAAGGGCGACTACATCAACGTGTACGCGACGATCGCGGCGGCCAAGGGCTTCTGCCCGATCGAGCCGACCGTCCCCATCGACCCGCCCGAACCCGATCCGGCCGCCCTGGCGCGCGCCCTGGCACTGCCGCTGCCCGCCGCCGGGTGCAGCCGTCCCTTCGACCCCAAGTCCAAGGCGGCCCCGACCCTGCCCACCGCCCCGAGGCAGCCTGCGGCCCCCAGCCCCGGGCCGACCCTGCCCAAGCCGGAAGGCGTCCTGCCCACACTGGGAGGCGGCTGATGTTCACCCTCGTCACCCGCGTCAAGCTCGTCGCCTTCGCGGTGCTGGCCGTCCTGGTGACCGGCTACATCGCGATCGGGTACGCCGATCTCGGCCGCCTGGTCGGGCTGGGCGGCCACTACACCGTCCACGCCGACCTCGCCCAGACCGGCGGGCTGTTCCCCGGCTCCTCGGTCACCTACCGGGGCGTCCAGGTCGGGAAGGTCGGCGGTGTCCGCCTGCACGGCACCGGCGTCCGCGCCGATCTGCGGATCGACCACGGGACGCGGCTGCCGTCCGACCTGGCCGCCGCTGTCGCCAACCGGTCCGCCGTGGGCGAGCAGTACATCGACCTGCGGCCGGCCCGCGACGGAGCCCCCTACCTGCGGGAGGGCGCGGTCATCGCGGCGAGTACGCCGGCGCCCGTCACCGACACCCTCCAGGCGGTGAACGACCTCGCCGCCTCCGTCCCGCTCACCGATCTGAGCACGCTCGTCGCCGAACTGGGCCTCGCCTTCAGGGGGCAGGGGCCCAACCTCCAGGCGCTGCTGGACGAGTCCGCCGCGTTCACCGCCTCCGCCGACGCCCACTTCGAGGACACCCTCGACCTGATCAGGAACGGCAACATCGTCCTGAAGACGCAGAACGAGGAGGCGGCGGCGCTCAAGAGCTTCGCCGCGAACTCGGCCCTGCTGGCGCGCCGGCTCCGCGACTCCGACGCCGACCTGCGCACCCTCATCGTCAGCGCGCCGCCCGCCGGTACCCAGATCGAGCTGCTGCTGCGCGAGTCGGGGCCGCAGCTGTCGGTCCTGCTCGCCAACCTGAACACCGGTTCGCGGATCGCCGCGCCCCGCACGTCCCAGCTGGCCCACCTGCTGGCCGACCTGCCCGCCATCGGCGCCGTCGGCGTCACCGTCACCCGCGACGGCAGGATCGGCCTCAGCGCGGTGAACACCTTCTTCAACCCGCTGCCCTGCGTCACCGGGTACGGCGGGACGATCTACCGGGACGGCGCCAACCTGTCCGCGCCGCCGCCCCTCAACGCCGCCGCCCGCTGCTCGCTCCCGGCCTCATCCGGTGTCAACGTCCGGGGCTCGGCGAACGCCCCGCACGCCGGCGTACCCGAGGCCGCCGTTCCGGGCAGCGGGCTCCCGGCCGCCGCCGCGGGTCCCGCGCTCCCCGGTGCGCTGAGCCTGCCCACCACGCCGCTCAAGCCCGGCGGCGACCTGGCCGCACTGCTTCTTCCGGACGCCCCGAGCAAAGGTGGTCGGCAGCCATGAAGCCACGAAGAATGCCACTCGTCACGCCGTTCAGAACGGCAGGACTGGCAGCAGGGGCGGCGGTGCTGGCCTACGCGTCCCTCACCTGGATCCCCGGCCTGAACCCGCTGCGCGACAGCGCGGCCGAACCCGACGGGCGCGCCCAGGTCGTCGCGGCGGCCTCCCGCCATCTCACCGTCCTCACGACGGCCGACCCCGCCGACGCGCCCGCCACCTGGCGGCGGTGGCTGGACTCCAGCACCGGGACGCTCCACGACCAGTTCGCGCGCGACCAGCGGACCGGGACCGCGAAGCTCGCCGCCGGACGCCTCAAGGCCACCGGCACCGTCACCGCGATCGGCGTCACCGGTTACAGCGGCCCCGGCGCCGACGCCACGGTCATCGCCTCCGTCCTCGTCCGGATGACCTCGGGCGCTCCCGAGGAGGCACGCCGCTACCAGGCCACCGTCCGCCGTACCCCGCAAGGCTGGAAGCTCGCCTCCCTGACCGCGTTCAGCCCGCCCACGCCCGGAACGGGAGCGCCATGACGACGACGAGTGACACGGCCGGCCCGGCGTCGGACCACCCGTCCGAGCCCGGGGAAGACCTGCTCGAGCAGGAGCAGGGCGAGGAGGAACGGCCCGAGGACGGCGCTTCCGGTACGGAGGCGGAGCGGCGGCCGGGACGCGGCCGGTGGATCGCCGCCCTCGCGATCCTGGCCGGTCTCGCCACCGGCGCGACCGTGGCGCTGACCACCGCCCCCGGCGACGGCACCGGCGGCGGCACCGCCGGCGAGGACCAGGCCCGCGCCGCACTCACCGGCGAGATCAGCGCCACCCTGGGCGCCGCTCTCTCGTACGGCCCCGGCACCGTGGACGCGACCGGCCAGGCGGCCGACCGCGGTCTCACCGGCGTCGCCGCCGCCCAGCACCGGTCGCTCATCGCCAGGGTGAAGACCGAGGCCCCACGCCAGCGCCTCACCGTCAGGACCCGGGTCACCCGGGCGGCGGTCATCAGCATGGGCCGTGCGGACGCCACCCTGCTGGTCTTCGTCGACCAGGTCAGCTCGCGACCGGGACGGAAACAAGGCACCGCCGGCACCGCCCTGACGGTCACCGCCGAGAGGACCGGCGACCGGTGGCTGATCAGCGCGCTCGCCTCGGCCACGAAGGAGCGACCATGACCACCGATGCCATGGACGGCACCACCGAGGCGAAGGACCCGCCGGAGAGCAGGTCCCCGGACGGGAAGGAGCCGGAACCAGAGCCGGCGACCAGGAGCCCGGCCGTACGGGCGGCGCGGGCCAAGGCCGCCGTCCGGGCCCGTCCGCGCACCACACGCAAGGTGCTCGCCCGGGTGAGCGTGGCCGCCGTGCTGGCCGCCGCGCTGTTCGCGGGCGCGGCCACCTGGCGGTACGTCCAGAACGACGACGGTGCCCGGCATCGAGCCGGCCTGCGGGACCAGGTGGCCGCCGCGGCCACCCAGGACGTCATCAACCTCAACACCCTCGATCACCGCACCGCCGCCGCAGATCTGGACCGGTGGCAGAACTCCGCGACCGGCACGCTCTACGCCGAGATCGCGAGCGGCCGCGTCCGGCTGGCGGCCGACGCCGTCAAGAACAAGACCGTCAGCAGCGCCTCGATCCTGTCCGTGGCGGTCACCGAGGTCGACGAGCGGGCGGGCAAGGCGGCCGTGCTCGCCGCCGCCCGGGTCACCGTCACCCGACCCGACGGCACCGCGGGCGTCACCGTCAGCCGCCTGGTCGGCCAGATGGCCCGCACGCCGGCCGGATGGAAGATGTCCACGCTCTCGTCCGCCGGAGGTGGCGAATGACCCGCACGGCCACGACCCTGCGGCGGGCGCTCACCCCCGTACGCCGCGCCGCGGCCCTCGCAAGGCGCGCGGCACCACCCCGGCGGTTCGCGCTGCCGGTGCTCGCGGTAGCCCTATGCGCCTATGGGGGAGTGGCGTGGCACGCCGCAGCGGACGCGCGCGAACCGCGCGCCGGTACCGCGCTGGTCGACGCCGCCACCACGGCCGACGTCAAGGGCCAGGTGACGCAGGCCGTCAGCGCCGTCTTCTCGTACAACCACGCCGATCCGGGCCGGACCGACGCGGCCGTACGGCTGGCGCTGACGGGAGCGGCGCGCGGCCAGTACACCAAGCTGTTCACGCCCACCCGGCAGGCCGCCGACAAGCAGAAGTCGATCCTCACGACCACGGTGACCCACAGCGGTGTCACCAGCCTGCGCGGCCCGAAGGCCCGGGTGCTCGTCTACGCCGACCAGCGCTCGACCGGCACCGCCGACGGCCGCCAGTCCTCTTCGGGGGCGGTGATCCTCGTCCACGCCGAGCGGGCCGGCGGGACCTGGCGGATCAGCGGCATCGACACCTTCACCTGACCACCTGACGACCTGACCGCCTGACCGCCTGACCCGCCCATGTCTCCGGACCCCGCCACAGGTCCGGTATCGCCGCCGGTGACCCACCCCCCCACCACGGAAAGGCACGCTCCGTGAAACCGACCAGACGCCTCACCGCAGTCCTCGGCACCGCCGTGCTCGGCACGGCCCTCACCGCCCTGTCCCTGGCCGCCCCCGCGCACGCCGCCCCGGCCAAGGCACCGGCCGGACTCGCCGAGACCATTCCGACCTTCAACTACGACGACTGCCCGGCGCTGCCCGCAGGTGCCGAGAAGTCGGACTGGAACTGCTTCGTCGCCATCACCACCTCCGGCCGGTTCCAGGTCGGCACGTTCGACCAGCAGATCACCAGCCCGATCACCCTCACGTTCGCCCAGGGCTTCGACGCCGAGGGCAACTCCCACACCCGCTTCGGGAAGCTGCGCGCGGACAAGATGCTCGTGCGGCCCGGCATCTTCGGGGACCCGATCGTGACCGCCGTCTACGCCAAGCCGGTGTACGTGGGCGGGTTCGCGATCGACAACTACAACATCGACCTCAAACTCAAGATCAACCTCACCAACCCGTTCCTCGGCGGGACCTGCACCATCGGCTCCAACTCCAACCCGCTCGACCTGAAGCTCATCACCGGAACGACGAGCCCGCCGGCGCCGAACACCCCGATCAGCGGCTCCCCGCCGCAGGTGGTGTCCCTCGACCCGTACGTCCTCAAGCTCACCAACGTCGACAACGGCTTCGCGGTCGGCGGCGCGACCGGATGCGCCCTGAACTTCGGGCTCGTCAACCACATCGTCAACAGCCAGGCCGGTGTTCCGGCGGCCGGCGGCAAGAACACGATGGTGTTCAGCCAGTACGCCAGCTACAAGAGCTACCTCTTCCTCCCGTAGTCGAACGGCTCGGTCCGGCCGGGCGGGACAGGACACGTCCCCTCGGCCGGGCGCCGATCCGATCGGCGGAAGGCGGGCCGGGCTCAGCCGGAGGGCGGGTCCTGCCGCCTGGCGGGTACGGGCTGGGCGGCATCGATCACGCCGTGCACGCTGCGGTGGATGCGGTCGGCGGCCTGGCCGGGGTCGGGCCGGCCGGCGTCGAGCCAGGCGATGACCGCCTCGGTGGTGAGGGTGGGGATCAGCCGGGACGCCCAGTCCAGCCAGGGACCGGCCGGGATGAGCCGGGCGAGGTTCTTCTGCGCGATCTCGGCGGACGCGGTGGTGATGAGGTCGACGAACTCGCGGAAGTCGGGTTCGCGGGCGGCGTGCCGGAACAGCAGCCGGAAGCCGTCGGGGTCGGCCGAGGCGGCGCGGAGCAGGGCGGGGATGGCGTCGTCGCCGAAGTCGTCGGTGCCGGTGGCGTCGGACAGCCGCTCGCAGGCGCGTTCCAGCACGGTCCGGTACAGGGCGGCCTTGGAGTCGAAGTGCCGGTACAGGATGACGTGGCTGATCCCGGCCTCGGCCGCGACGTCGTCCAGGCCGGTGCCCGCGTAGCCCGAACGGGCGAAGGCGCGGGTGGCCGCGTTGAGGATCTGCTCGCGCCGCTGTGCGCGGGGCATCCGCCGGGTCGGCTCCGCTGCGGTCATCGTCCGCTCCCTCCCACTTGTTAAAGCCATCCTAGACAAGTAGCTTTGTTTAAGTTGACTTATACAAGTAGACCTTAGCTTAGGGAGTGCGCGATGACCGTACGACTGCCGTTCGAGCAGACCGATCCGCTGCAGGTGGCGCCGCTGCTGCGCGGGCTCCAGCGCGAGGGGGACGTGCACCGCGTCCGGACCGCGGTGGGGCACGAGGCCTGGCTCGTCACCGGATACGACCGGGTACGGGCACTGCTGGCCGACGACCGGCTCGGCCGCTCCCACCCCGAGCCCGAGAAGGCGGCCCGTACGGGGGAGTCGGTGCTGTTCGGAGGGCCGATGGGCGACTTCGACACCGAGGCCGCCGACGGAGCGCGGCTGCGCGCCCTGCTGCAGCCGCAGTTCTCACCCAAGCGCATGCGCGCGTTCCGCCCACGGGTGGAGGAGCTCACCGCCGGGCTGCTGGACGATCTGGCCGAGCACGGATCACCGGCGGACCTGCACCAGGCGCTGGCGCTGCCGCTGCCGATCCTGGTGATCTGCGAGCTGCTCGGCGTGCCGTACGCCGACCGCGAGCGGTTCCGCGCCTGGTCCGAGGCCGCCGGCGACACCCGCGACCGGGCCCGCTCCGAGCAGGGACTGGCCGAGCTGTTCGGGTACGGCCAGGCCCTGGTCGCGGACAAGCGCACCAAGCCGGGGGACGACTTCATCTCCCGCATGTGCGCCGAGGGCGAGGTCAGCGACGACGAGATCGCCATGATGGCGATGGCCATGCTGTTCGCGGGACACGAGACGACCGTGGTGGCGATCGGCATGGGCGCGCTGTGCCTGCTCACCCACCCGGCCCAGCAGCAGGCCCTGGCCGACGACCCCGGCCTGGTCACCTCGGCGGTGGAGGAGATGCTGCGCGCACCGGCCAAGGGCGGCGGCGGCATTCCCCGTTACGCCCGTACCGACCTGGACATCGCCGGGATCCGGGTGCGCGCGGGCGAGCTGGTGCTGCTGGACAACGGCGCCGCCAACCACGACCCCGGGATCTACCCCGACCCGGACCGGTTCGACGTCGCCCGCCAGGCCGCGCCGCACCTGTCGTTCGGGCACGGCGGCCACTACTGCATCGGAGCCCCACTGGCCCGCATCGAACTGCAGGCCGTCTTCGCCCAGCTCATCACCCGCTTCCCGGCCCTGCGGCTGGCCGTACCGGTCGAGGACCTGCGAGTCCGCTCCGACGTGCTGACCGGAGGCCTCACGGCCCTCCCGGTGGAGTGGTGACGAACCGCGTACCGGTGCGGGCACTCCGACCGGCGCCGGCCTGCGGCGACGCAATTGTCGACACTAGAGCGCCCCGATCGCTGGCAGCGTTCGACCCTAGACAGGGGCCGGGTGTCCGCATACACCGATTCTGTGACTAACGAGGAGTTTCGTACCACCGCCAAGCGCAGGACCTTCCTCTCCCTGTCGACGGCCGCCGTCACCGCAGGCGTCGCGTTCCACGGCGGTCCCGCCGCCGCGGCCGGACCGGACCGGGACGGCCCCGGCAGGCCCGAGACCGCCCGGCCTCCGGACGCGGAACTGCGCGCGCTGCTGCGCGACATCGACCGGCACCGCATCGAGGCGACCGTCCGCAAGCTGGTGGGCTTCGGTACCCGCCACACGCTGTCCAGCCAGGACGACCCCGCGCGCGGGATCGGCGCCGCCCGCGACTGGATCCTCGCGGAGATGCAGCGGTACGCCGCGTCTTCCGGTGGCCGCATGACCGCCGAGCTGCAGTCCTACATCCAGGAACCGGCGTCCCGTATCCCCGTCCCGACCAGGATCACCAACGTCGTCGCGACACTGCGCGGCTCCGCCGCCCCCGACCGGATCTACGTGGTGTCCGGGCACTACGACTCCCGGGTCATCTACCGGCGCGACCGCTACCTGCGCGGCGGGGACCACATCGGCTTCCTCGAGCAGGGATACCCCGCCGCGCGCTTCACCGAGCCGCACGAGAACTTCGACCACCAGCACCAGGACGTCCGGGTGGAGAACGGCAGGCAGTACGGCGACCTCCCCGAGTTCTGCGACTTCGCCTACATCGCCCGCGTTTCCCGGGTGAACGCCGCGACGCTCTGGTCCCTGGCCCAAGCGCCCGGAACCCCCAAGAACGCCCGTGTCCGTACCGACCGGCTCACCAACGACACCGACCTGGTCTGGGCCCGCGGCACCGAACCCGACCTGGCCGGGTACGAGGTCGTGTGGCGCGAGACCACCGCACCGGACTGGGAGTACGTCATCCCCGTCGGGAACGTCACCGAGGCCCGCGTCGACCTGTCCAAGGACAACGTCTTCTTCGGTGTCCGCGCCGTCGACCGTGCCGGGCACCGCAGCCCCGTCGCCTTCCCCGTACCGTCCTGACCACGGGCGTCCTGACCACGGGCGTCCTGACCACGGGCGTTCTGACCATGGGCGCGAGCCAAGGGCTCAGGGCTTGACGCCGACGCCCGCCGCCACCTTGAGCTGGGTCGGAGGCGCCGACTCGTCGGGCCACCAGTCCTGGACGTCGACGACCCCGGGATCGAGGACGCGGAAGCCGTCGAAGAACGTGGCGATCCGGTCGCGCGACCGGAAGCACATCGGCGACGGCGAGCCCGCCGAGATCTCCTCCAGCTTGGCCCGCGCACCGGGATCGCTGCCGTCGGAGCAGAACTGGGAGAGCATCATGTGGCCGCCCGGCGCCATCCGGTCGCGGAACCGCGCGACCAGGCCCGCCGGGTCGTCGGCATCGCCGACCAGGTGGAAGAGCCCGACGAACAGCACCAGCAGGGGCCGGTCCCAGTCGATCAGCCCGGCCAGCTCGGGCGCCTCCATGATCGAGTCGGGCTCGCGCACGTCGGCCTCCAGCGCCGTCACCCCGGGGACACCGGCGAGCAGCGCGCCGTTGTGCACGGCCACGATCGGGTCGTAGTCGACGTACACCACGCGCGCGTCGGGATTGACCGCCTTGGCGCTCTCGTGCACGTTGGGCCTGGTCGGGATGCCGGCACCGATGTCGAGGAACTGATCGATCCCGGCCTCGGCGCACATCCGCGTCACCCGCAGCAGGAAGCGGCGCTGGGCGTTCCCCAGCACCGGGAGGTCGGGGGCCAGCTTCATCACGGCGCCGGCCATCTCACGGTCGACCGCGTAGTTGTCCTTCCCGCCCAGTACGTAGTCGTAGGCGCGGGCGTGGCTCATCACGGTCGGATCGATGCCGGGAGGGACGAACTCCTGAGTCATGATCAGTTACCTGTCCTTGCGAACGGCGTCCCCCGAGCCTTCGCCAGCATAACGGCTGAGCGAGGTCACGATACGGACGTGTGGCGGCGGGGCTCCGGGACGGCCGCGCGGTTCGCCGGAGGAATGGTGTGGCCCAGCCGGAAGGCGTTGTCCGGGTCGTAACGGCCCTTGATCTCCCGCAGGCGCCGGTGGTTCTCCCGGGTGTAGGCGGTCTCGGTGGCCTCGGGGTCGTGCAGGAAGTTCAGCAGGGAACCGCCGGTGGCGTGGGGGCGCAGCGCGGCGGCCAGGCCGGGCGGATCGTCGTCGACGATCACCGAGAGGTGGGCGTCGCGGTGCCCGGCGCCGCCGGCACCGGGTCCCGGGTCGGCGATCGTGCCGCCCCAGTGCCTGATCTCCACATTCGCCCGTGCGGAGACCGTCACCAGCGTCTCGATCACCGGATCGGGGAGGCGCTCGAACAGCTCCAGGCGCCGTGGCTGCGTCCCGCCCATCTCGGCCTCGGCGTAGCGCATCGGGCGCATGCCGTTGTGGAGCATGGGGCCGGCGGCCCGCCACAGGGGATCGAGCAGCCGCGCGCCCTGGCCGGCCTCCCCGGCGTACATGGCCTTGATCGCGAGCACTCGCCGCCCGCGCACGTGGCCGGGGACGTCGGGGTCGTCGGGTGCCCGGGTCAGCAGTACGGCGGTGCTCAGTTCGCCGGGGGCATCCGCCGTCCAGTCGCGGTAGCGGGCCAGGGTGTCGGCGGCCCCTTCGATCGGGAAGTAGGCCGTGCCGGCCAGGACGCTCTCCACCGGATGCAGCCGGAACTCCAGCGAGGTGACCACGCCGAAGTTGCCGCCCCCGCCGCGCAGCGCCCACAACAGGTCCGGGTGGCTGTCCGGACTCGCGGTGATCAGGCGGCCGTCGGCGGTGACGACCTGCGCGCGCAGGACGCTGTCGGCGGCCAGGCCGTACCGGCGGCCCAGCCATCCCCATCCGCCGCCGAGCGTGTAGCCGGTCACGCCGACGCCGGCGTGCGATCCCGACAGCGGGGCCAGCCCGAACGGGGCGGCGGCGTCCAGCACGGCGCGCCAGCGGGCGCCGGGCCCCACCCGCGCGATCCTGCGGTCGGGGTCCACCAGGACCGCGGCCATCCGCGAGGTCTTCAGCAGCAGGCCGCCGTCGCACGGGACCCGCGTTCCGTGACCCGTGGCCTGGACCGCCGCCGGCAGGCCGTACTCGCGCGCCGCGCTGATGGCGGCGCGGACGTCCGCAGCGCCGGTCGCCTCCGCGATCAGTGCGGGCCGCGGATCGATCGGCGCGAACGGGGCCTGCCGCTGCTCCTCGTAGCCGGTCTCGCCCGGCCGGTGGACGGGGCCGCTGAAACGCAGGGCACGCAGGGCACGTGCGGCGGATGAGGTGGAGGACATGATCGTTCCCTTCGGTTCGCGGCTCGACAGGCGGCTGGGAACCACGATATAGTCACGATACTTGATAGTAAAGCTTCGTGACTAAATTGAGGGCGGGAAGATGGAACCGGATCTGGGCATGCTGACCGGTCGGCTGATGCGTGCCGTACAGGAGGAGCTCTTCCAGGGCCTCGCCGAGCAGGGCCACCCCGACGTGCGGCCCCGGCACGGGACCGTCCTGGCGTTCCTCGGCCCGGACGGGGCGCGCGCCACCGACCTGGCCGCCCGCTCGGGGCAGCACAAGCAGATCGTCGGCACGATCGTCGACGAGCTCGTCGCGCTCGGCTACGTGCGGCGCGAGCCGGATCCCCGTGACCGCCGTGCCAAGCTGGTCGTCCCGACCGAGCACGGCCTCGACGAGGTCGCCAAGGCCCGCGCCATCCTCGCCGCGATCGAGCGCCGCCACCGGGACACGCTGGGCGCCGGGCCGTACGCCGCGTTCAAGGAGACGTTCCAGCGCATCACCGAGAACCAGAGCGCCTGGCGCGAGGCCCGCGAAGCGCACGGGCCCGGGAACTGAGGGTGCGTCCGCGGCAGGGCGGTTCGGTGGAGACGGGTGTCCCCGGCGAGCGGGAGGTGGGGCTCGCCGGGGACACGGCCTTCAGGGATCAGGAAGCGACGACCGTGAACTTCACGCTCCGGGTCACGCTGTGCCCGGCCCGGTCGGTGGTGGTCACGACGAGCTCGTGCTCGCCGGCGCCCAGCCGCGACAGCGGGATCGGCCTGCCCGACGCGATCCCGTCTCCGTCGATCCTTCCCTTGAGGGTGGTGATGCCCGAGGTCGCGTCCGTCGCGGTGAACACGGGCCTGATGGTCTCGCCGATGCCGTACCGCCTGGCCTCCACTCCGCTCACCGACAGCACCGGAGCGGTCTTGTCGATCTTGAACTTGGCCCTGCCGACCTCGGACAGGTTGCCCGCGCTGTCGACGGCCCGGTAGCGGATCCGCGTCTCGCCCTCCGCGCCGAGCACCAGTCCCGCCGTGGGGACGTTCACCCAGGTGGCGCCGCCGTCCAGCGAGTACTGGCGGGCCGACACCGCGCCGTCGTCGCTGGCGTCGACCCGGACGGTGACGTTGGTCTTGTACCAGCCGCGCGAGCCGTTGGGCTCGGCCGGATCAAGCGTCAGCCTGGCGGTCGGCGGCGTCGCGTCGGCCACGCCGTCGCCCTGGAAGCCGAACGAGTCGACGTCCAGCCCGCCGGTGGACGTGACGTACAGGCGGCCGGTTCCCTCGGGCGCCCTGCGGAGCCCGGTGGTGACGGTCCGCCAGCCGGAACCGCCCGGCACCCGGACGGTGGCGAACGGCCTGGCGGTCGGCGAGTTCCAGCGCAGCGACAGCGTACCGGCGCCCGCGACCGTGGTGTCCACCGCGTCGATGCCGGTGAAGTTGACCGGGTCGTAGGCGATCCAGTCGCCGGCGTCGAACGAGGTGATCTTGAACTTGCCGGACGCGGTGTCGTCGGCGGTCCTGGTCACCCCGCTGCTCGCGTCGCCGTGCTCGGCCTGCAGCAGCTTCGGGTTGACGATGAGGGTGTCCTCGCCGAGCGCGCTGGGAACGCCGTTGGCCCCGTTGTCCCGGTAGCTCACGACGACGACGCCGAAGATGTTCTCCGTCTCGCCGTGCTCGGGCGCGCTCGCCGGGGTCGGCCACGCGCCGCTGCAGCCCGTACCCGTGGTCTCCGGATGGGCGTGGGCGTCATGGCCGAGGCCGAACGTCCACTGGACCCGGCTGCACACGGGGCTGTCGCCGTCCTCGGCGTCGGTCACCCCGATCGTGAACGGGAGCGGTTCGCCCCAGTCGAAGAAGCCGCCGTCGGCGGGCTTCCGGATGGTCACGTCGGGCGCGGTGTTGCCCACGGTGATCTCGGTCGAGGTCAGGCCGGCCCGGCCACCGGAGTCGGTGACGCGCAGCCGTGCGATGTACTGCCCCAGGTCGGTGTAGGTGTGGGACGCCGTCGCCCCGGTCGCGTCGAACGTACCGTCGCCGTCGAAGTCCCATTCGTAGGTGAGCGGCCCGGTCTCGGCGTCGGTGGACGTGGAGGCGTCGAACGCCACCGTGAGCGGTGCCTCGCTGCTCGACGTCCGGTCCACCTTGATCCTGGCCTGCGGTGTCTTGTTGTCGGGGGAGTAGTCGATCCGGTAGAGGCCGGCGTCCGGGTTGGCCCGGAAGAAGCCGTCGCCGTAGTCCAGGACGTACAGCGACCCGTCGGGACCGAACTCGATGTCCATCGGGCTGTCGGTGATCGGAAGGGCGGCGGTCCGCAGCGCGCTGTTGGGCAGGAAGTGCTCGATGCCGGTGACCGGCCCGTCGGGATGCGTCACGCTGAACGCCGCCAGGTAGTCCTGGGAGAACTCGGCGAAGAACGCCTTCTTGTCCCAGTACGCGGGGAACTTGCTGGTCGAAGGGTTGTCCGGGTCGTAGTTGTAGATGGGACCGCCCATCGGCCCCTGGCCCCCCTGCGGCTCGAAGTCGACGAGCCCGGCCCACTCGGCGGGCTGGTGGGTGGCGTTGTCCCCGTAGTAGAGGTCCGCGGGTACGGCCGGGGGCAGCTGCTCGATGCCGTCGTTCCACCGCGAGGTGTTCCTGGGGCCGGCCGCGCAGTCGAACCATTCACGCGGCTGCGAGGTCGCGAAGTTCCAGTCGTTGTAGTTGAAGTTGTCGCCGGTGCAGTACGGCCAGCCGCTGTTCATCGGCTGGCCGATCGGCGTGATGTTCCATTCGACGTAGCCGAGCGGCCCGCGCTGCGGGTCGCCGGTTCCGGCGTCGGGCCCGTAGTCAGCCCACGACAGGGTGCCGGTCCCGGGGTCCACGTCGATCCGGAACGGGTTGCGTACCCCGGTCACGAAGATCTCCGGCCGGGTCCCGGCCGTGCCGGGTGCGAACAGGTTGCCCGCGGGGACGCTGTACGAGCCGTCGTCCGCCACCTTGACCCGCAGGATCTTCCCGCGCAGGTCGTTGCTGTTGCCCGCGCCGCGCCGGGCGTCGAAACCGGGGTTCATGCCGGGCGCGTCGTTGTTGGGCGCGTAGCCGGCGGCGCCCGGCGTGCCGGCGGGCGTGTTGTCGCCGGTGGCGAGGTAGAGGTTGCCCGCCTCGTCCCAGTCGAGGTCGCCCGCGACGTGGCAGCACTGCCCGCGCTGGACCTCGACCTTGATGATGACCTGCTCGGTGGACAGGTCGAGCGCGCCGCCCGTCCACTTGAAGCGGGAGAGCTGGTTGTAGCCCTTCCATCGGTCCCAGTACGACTCGTCCTCGCCCGGGGGCAGCGAGTTGGGCGCCGAGCCGGTCGGTGTCGTCTCCGGGTACGGCGCCGTCATCGTCTTGGGCGCGTAGTAGACGTAGACCCATTTGTTCTGCTCGAAGTCCGGGTCGACGGCGATCGTCTGGAGGCCGTCCTCGGAGTTGGCGTAGACCGGGATGGTGTTGATGACGCGGGTGATGCCGGTGGACGGGTCGGTCATCCGGATGTCGCCGTTGCGGGCGGTGTGCAGGACGCGCCGGTCGGGCAGCACCGCCAGGTCGATCGGCTCGCCGACGTTCTTGGTCAGGGTGATCTTCTCGTAGCTCGACCACTCGGTGGCCGGATCATGCCCGGGATGGGCCTGGGCCGGCGCGCCGAGCGCCGTCAGGACGAGCGCGGCGGCGGCCGTGAGGGCGCCGAGCGCAGCCGAAACACGCTTCATGGTGCTGCTCCTCTGGATGAGGTATCGGTGCCCCCGAGCCGCTGCGGGTGCTACTTACGGCGCAGCGCGGCCATGTTGTCGTAGCTCAGTTCCGCGAACTTGAGTGACTGGCCCGGGTCCGCGGCGCCGCCCGGCGCGTTGTCCTGCTCGTACATCGGGTAGTGATGGCCGCTCTTCAACTTCCGGAAGAAGGCGGAGTAGTCGATGTCACCGGTCCCGAACGGCACCATGTCGTAGCCGTTGGGCGAGGCCGGGTTGGCCCGGCCGTCCTTGGCGTGGAACAGCGGGAAGCGCCGCTCCTGCGGCCTGACCACGGCGATGGGGTCGAAGATGTCGGTCCGGACGGAGCCGTCGGGCGCGGTGTAGGTCCTGAACTTGTGCTGGGCCACGTGCGCCCAGAAGATGTCCATCTCCAGGTACACGTAGCGCGGGTCGGTGATCCTGAGGAAGTACTCCAGCCTGCGGATCCCCGACGAGCGGGTCGGCCTGCCCTGCGCGTCCGGCGGGCCGCAGTCCAGGAGGAAGTCGTAGGCCGCGTCGTGGTTGTGGGTGTAGAGCCTCGTCCCGCCCGCCCGCTTGGCGATCCTGCCGAGCTGGTGCCACTTGTCGGCGGCCACGTCCCAGTCGGCCTTGTACGGGCTGGACGTGGGGTCGGCGCCGGTGCCCATGTGGTCCAGGCCGAGGATGTTCGCGATCTCCAGCGCCTGCTCGAACCGGTCGAGGTCGCTCGGCGTCAGCGGCCAGGAGCCCGGGATGAAACCGTGGTTGCCCTCGGCCCGCAGCCCGTTGTCGTCCAGCCACCGGCGCAGCAGCCTGGCGCCCTCGACGGTCCCGAGGTCGGCCCCGCCCTCGGCGTTGGCGTGCTGCCGGTAGCCGGCGAACTCGACCCGTTCGAAGCCGATGTCGGCGAGCGCCTCGAAGACCCGGCGGAAGCCCGACGGGAGGCCGGTGCCGAGCGGATCGCGCGAGATCGCGTCGCGGACGGTGTAGAGGATGATGCCGCGCTTGCTGGGGCGGATCAGCGGCCCGTCGGCCGCGGCCCGGCCGGGCAGGGCGGGGATCGCCGCCGCACTGGCGATGCCGGTGGTCGCGGCCAGAAGCCGGCGGCGGCTCAGGCCGAGCCTGCGGCCGAGCACGTCGTCCTGGGCCTGGATCTCGAAGTCGTCCACGCACGTTCCCTTCATGAGGAACGCGTGCGCCGACCGCGTCGCAACCAACGTCTCCGCCCCGTCCGGCGTGCCACCGCCGTCAGGCTTGGAACGTCCACATTGTCATCCGGGGGTGTCGCGGGGTCAATGGTCCTCAACCGGCCACGGTGCGGTCGATGGTGTCCGGCGCGAGCACGTGCTCGACGACCATGACCGCGGCGCCGATGACGCCGGCCCGGTCGCCGAGCTCGCTGGCGCGGATGCTCAGATGCTGGGTGGCCAGCGGGAGCGAGCGGCTGTAGATGACCTCCCGCACGCCCGCCAGCACATGCTCGCCGGCCTCGGCGATGTCGCCGCCGAGCACGATGGCCGACGGGTTGAAGAAGTTCACGATCGAGGCCATCACGCCGCCGATCTCGCGTCCGGCCTGCCTGATGAGCTGCGCGGCCCTGGTGTCGCCCGCGCGCATCAGCGCCACCACGTCGCGGCTTCCGCGCGCGTCGACGCCCTCGGCGCGCAGCGTCGCCGCCATCGCCGCGCCGCCGGCGACCGCCTCCACGCAGCCGACGTTGCCGCACCGGCACAGCACGTCCGACGAGGCCAGCCGGATGTGGCCGACGTCGCCGGCGGCGCCCCGCGCGCCCCGGTGCAGCCGGCGATCGGAGATGATGCCGCAGCCGATCCCGGTACCGATCTTGATGAAGATCATGTGGTCGACCTCGGGCCGCGCGGCCCAGTGCTCGCCGAGCGCCATGATGTTCACGTCGTTGTCGACCAGGACGGGCGCCCCGATCCGCTCCCCGAGCCACGCCGGTACGGGGAAGCCGTCCCAGCCGGGCATGATGGGCGGGTTCACCGGCTGCCCGGTGGTGTGCTCGACCGGTCCCGGCAGGCCGACGCCGGCCCCGCACACCTGCGCCAGGTCGCGGCCGGCCTGCTCCAGCAGGTCCTGGAACGCGGTCACCAGCCAGCCGAGCGTGGCCTCGGGCCCCTGGTCGATGGGCAGCTCCACGGCCCGTTCCACGAGCACGGTCATGCCGAGATCGATGACGGCCAGGCGGGCATGGGTGGCCCCGAGGTCGGCCGAGAGCACGACCCGCACGCTCTCGTTGAACGCGAACGCCGCCGCCGGCCGGCCCCCGGAGGAGATCGCGTCCTCGGTGGCCACGACCCAGCGGTGGTGCATCAGCGCGTCCAGCCGCTGCGACACCGTGGACCGCGCCAGCCCGGTGAGCTGGACGAGCTCGCCGCGCGTGCGGGCCTGCCCGTCCCGGAGGATCGTCAGCAGCGAGCCGACGCCGACGCTGTGATGACCGGTTTCACCTGGCATGCGCCCCACTTTGTTCCGACCGTCCACGGACTTCCGTTGACGGGAATCATAAGTGGTGCTTATCTTCCCAGAATAGGCCGGACATAAGGGATCACCTGTCCGTAACGAGTGCATCGTTGGGAGGAAGCCGCTCCCGCCGGCCCTTGCTCGTCCTCTGGCTCCGCCGCCTGGTGGATTCGGCCGGTTCCCCCTCCGTCGTCGCGCCGAGACACGGGGACCGGGGAGTGCCACCCTGTCCGAATCCGCCAGGCGGCGAGACCGCCGTATGGTCCGACCGGCACGGCATCAGGGCCGCAGGAGTTCCCCCCAGTCGGCCGGCCAGTTCAGCAGGACGAAGAACACCATGATCCCCAGATTGGTGGGGGCGGCGATGCGTTCCTGCAGCTCGCTGGCGGCGACGATGTGCGTCGTGGTCGCCGCTGTCAGCAGCAGCATCAGCGCGGCCGCGCCGATGAACTTGAAGCGCTTGCGGGGGAGCACCAGCAGCACGGCGCAGACGCCCTCGATGGAGCCGACGATGAACCGGAACCAGGACGGGTATCCCCACTCGGCGAACTTCACGGAGTACGCGGGGCCGAAGAAGGTCGGGCCGGGCCAGAACTTGGTGATGCAGCCCATGATGAACGTGAAGGCCACGATCCAGTAGAAGGCGGTGAGCAGCCGTCGCGGCCACACGCGGTCGGGCATGATCCTTTTCCTCCAGGAAGTCGTCCGGGAATGACGCGTCCGCCGGTCACATCGGCGGTGTTTCGCCGGTCAGTGCTCATGACAGGCCGCGACGAAGGAATGTGACCGGTGGACGAGAACGAATTTCTGGCCGAGCGCTTCGAGGAGTACCGGAACCATCTGCACGCGGTGGCGTACCGGATCCTGGGCTCCGCCAGCGAGGCCGACGACGCCGTACAGGAGGCCTGGTTCCGGCTGAGCCGCTCCGGCACCGAGGGGGTGCGGAACCTGGGCGGCTGGTTCACGACGATCGTCGCGCGGGTGTGCCTGAACATGCTCCAGTCGCGCAGGACGCGGCGCGAGGAGCCGCTGGAGGTCCACACCCCCGGTCCCGACGAGGAGGCGGGCCCCGAACACCAGGCGCTCACGGCCGATTCGGTCGGCCTGGCGCTCCTGGTGGTCCTCGACATGCTGACGCCGGCCGAGCGGCTCGCGTTCGTCCTGCACGACATGTTCGCCGTGCCGTTCGACGAGATCGCCCCCATCGTCGAGCGCAGCCCCGCCGCCGCACGGCAGCTCGCCAGCCGCGCGCGGCGCCGCGTCCAGGGTGCGGACACCGTCCCCGACGTCGCCCGGCAGAAGGAACTCGTCGCCGCGTTCCTCACCGCCTCACGCGAGGGCGACTTCGAGGCGCTGCTGACGGTCCTGGCCCCCGACATCGTGCTGCGCGCCGACCGGGCCGCCGTCCGGACCGGAGCGTCCGCCGAGGTACGCGGCGCGAAGGCGGTGGCCGAGACCTTCTCCGGCCGCGCCCAGGGCGCGCGACCGGCGCTCATCGACGGTGCCGCCGGAGCCGTATGGGCCCCCGGCGGCAGGCCGCGCATCGTGTTCGGCTTCACCTTCGCCGACGGCTTGATCACCGGGATCGTCCTCCGCGCCGACCCCGACCACCTGAGCCGCCTGGACCTGGTCCTCCTCACCGGCTGACCCGCGACCAGGTCACCGCCTCTCATGGCGGGAGGCGAGGCGGCGCAGGAGCACCTCCGCGGGGCCCCGGCGGCCGGTCCGGGCTGCGAGGTCGGCGGCGGCGACCGTGGCCAGCCAGGTCAGTACGGCCACGGCGGCCATCGCGGCGGTTCCGACGTCGTCGCCGAGGCCGCCCTCGTACCCCGCGAACAGTGCGATCAAGATGGGAGGCCCGCCGACGCTAACGAGAACGACGTCATCAGCCATAGTACTGAGCAGACCACCACCGTCTCGGCCGGCGTTCCGACGGTACGGACTGATACGACGACGGTCAGCCGCGGTATGCGGTGCGTGATCTCGGCCGAAGATCTTGCCCGAGTGCTGAGGAACGCGATCCCGTTCGCGGCCACTGATGCGACCCTCCCGGCCCTCAACGCGGTCCGGCTGGAGGTGTCACCAGGCGGAAATCTGGCCATCGCCGCCACCGACCGGTACGTACTGTCGGTCGAAACGCCGGTACTGATGCCGTTGGAAGAGGACGACGATCCTGACCATCCCGCACCATGTGAGGGTGGTTTCAGCCTGGCCTTGGCGGACGCCCGGAACCTGGTCAAGCTACTTCCCAGGCGTGGCCCGCACCGCCAGTTGCTTCCGGCGGTACTGAGCGTGACACAAAAATGCACCCGATCGAGCTGGGAGAACCAGCAGACCGGCGAAGTGACCGACGGATACGAGCAGGTCACCAGGACGCTGACCGTGGAAGTCGCAGAGGGCGCGGCGCCGGTCAGAGTCGAATTCACCGAGGTGGATGGTGGCGAGTTCGTCAATTACCGAAGCATGCTCGCCGGCCACGTACCCGGGCACATCGACTCGATCGCCTTCAACCCCAGACTGCTCGCCACTTTCACCCGGGTCACCTGTGCCGAAGGCAAGGCCACCCCGATGGAGATGTCCCTTCGGGCCGAGCGAAGGTGCTCAAGGTACGGATCGGGGAGCACTTCGAGGCGCTCATCATGCCGGTGCACCTCTCCACGTACAGCGTGGACATGCCCGAAGTATCGCTGACCAAGCAGGACCGCGGCGCTCCTCCCGCGCGGCAAGACGAAGCGAGCACAGCCGCGTGATGCGCCCACATGAAGAATCCTTCCGAGCCTGAATGCTTGATGTGGCGCCACCGGCTCTTCGACGTCGAACGCCCGGTCGGCCTCATGCTGACCTACGCGGCCATCATCGCCACGCTGATCGG
This sequence comes from Actinomadura sp. 9N407, assembly GCF_044326315.1. Classification (NCBI taxonomy): domain Bacteria; kingdom Bacillati; phylum Actinomycetota; class Actinomycetes; order Streptosporangiales; family Thermomonosporaceae; genus Actinomadura; species Actinomadura sp. 9N407. Next base: position 207,343 of record NZ_JBIRAW010000005.1, read on the forward strand.
CGTCTATGCCGTGGTGGCGATCGGCGTGGTCGACGGGCGGTCAGGGGTCAGGCCGTTACGGCGACTTGGGAGATGAGTTCGGCGAACGCGCGGACTCGGGCGGTCTCGCGGCTGACCGGCCACAGCAGTCCATAGTCGATCGGCGGCGCGCCGTGAAAGGGGATCATCACGACACCTGGATGCGAGTAGTACTGCGCGGCTCGAAGGGATGCGGGCGAGACGCCTTTTCCCGAGCCGACCAGCGAGACCACTTCCTGCCAGTAGGTGGCGCCGGGGCCATGCGGGATGGGGAGCCCGGACGGGGTGCGGCGGGGGTAAATGGCGTCCAGCCAGTACTCCGGTACGTCCGTGCCCGCCATGGCGATCAGTGTGGTCTGAGCGAGGTCTTCCACCGACACCGATGGGCTTGCGGCGAGCGGGTGCCGTACGGGGACCATGAGCCCGCGCGGTTCGGCGAACACCACGGGTCCGACGGCGATGTCGGGCTCGCGGATGGGGAACTCGGTGAGTTGCAGATCGATAGCGTCGGCGCGCATCGGGCCCAGGGGGTCGTTGAGCTGCACTTCTGTGATGTGCACCTCGGCGTCGGGATGGCGACCTTGGAAGAGGTCGGCGGCTGCGATGACGGCCTCGCCAGACCAGGGGGCGGAGAACCCCACCCGGATCGGGCCGGCGAAGCCGCGCGCGGCGGTGCGTGCCTGGTCGACCGCGCCCTGGATCTGGCGGTGGGCGGGGAGCAGGCCGTCCCGGAGCTGCTGTCCGATCGGGGTGAGCGCGACGTGGCGGCTGGTGCGGTCGAAGAGAGGGGCGCCGATCCGGCGTTCCAGTTTCTTGATGATCTGGCTGACGCGGCCCTGGGCCAGCCCGAGTCGTTCGGCGGTGCGCCGGAAGTGCAGTTCCTCGGCCAGCGTCAAGAACGTCTCGATCTCATGCCGTTCCACGGCGCCCGCCCTTCATCGGTGAGTACGGCTCACCGGACATGGTCAACATCGGTCTTGTTGCGGACATCCTCAACCGGAACTCTGGACGCATACAAATCCCGGCACGGTTCACGAAGGGATGATCACGATGAGAATCACCCGGTTGCACACCCTGACGCTCCTGACCGGCTCAGCGCCGGTGGTGGGCGTCGGCGCCTCGGCCCCGCGATGACCGTCCCCGCCCATGTCACGGCCTTGCTGCGGCACTGCGCCGACCTGCGCGACCGCACCCACGGCCACGCCCCGGCGGCGCGTGGCCGGCCCGGCAAGGAGGTGCTCTTCCTGCAGACGGTACCGCTCCTTGACCGGTTCGCCCGGCAGGCGCTGGAGGAACTGAACGGACCTCTGCTCCTGGACACCGGCCAGGTCACCGCCTCCGGCGCGCGCCGTACCGGCGAGCGGGGACTGGAAGCGCGATGGGAGCTGTCCTGGCCCGAACAGCGACTGGCCGGCATCGGCGCCGTCAGGCTGCACGCCTTCTACGGCGCCGGGTTCGACCACCCGCACCTGCAGGGCGGAACGGTCGGCCGATGGCCGCTGAACGTCTTCACCGCCGAGCAGGCCGCCGCCGAGTTGCACACCCTGCGCGCGATCGCGGTCGCCGACCTGCACAACCTGGCCGCTCAGCGCGATCACCGCATCATCCCCGCGGTCAGGCGGTGACGACCGCACCACTCGCACCATCGGAGGGCGTCCTCGGCACGGCCTGCGCCGATGGTCCATGGGCGCAGACGGCGGCATTGCGCCCGTGTCCGCCCCGAGCCCTCACCTAGCAAGAGACCGCCTGGTTCAAACCCGTCCTGGCTGCGAATGATCTTCCCGCTCGCAGCGGCCTCGATCACTGGAGTGACCATGACCTTCTTCACCGTGCAACGCAACGGCCGACCGGCGACCGCCGAGGACCTGGCGCCGCTGGCCTTCGCCGGCTACGCCCACTTCACCGCGATGCAAGTGCGCGGCAATCGGATCCGGGGCCTCGACCTCCACCTGGAGCGCCTGCACGGCGCTTCGAAGGAATTGTTCGGCCAGGCGCTGCCGGACGATCGAATCCGTTCCCTCCTGCGGACGGCACTCAAGACCGGCCCCGCCGACCTCTCGCTGATGGCGACGGTGTCCTCCCCGGCCGGCGAGTTCACCGTCGCCGGGGACGACGTCGAACTCGATGTGCTGATCCGTACCGGGCCTGCCTCGTCCGGCCCGACCGGCCCGCTGGCGCTGGCGGCCGTGGAGCACGAACGTGCCCTTCCCGCTGTGAAGCATGTCGGTGAGGTGGCCAAGACCTACTTCCTCCGCCAAGCCGCCCGGCAGGGCTTCGACGACGCCGCATTCGTCGACCGTCGGGGACGGCTCAGCGAGGCATCGATCTGGAACCTGGCCTTCTGGGACGGCACCTCGGTGGTGTGGCCGGAGGCCGAGATGCTGGCCGGGACCACGATGGGCATCCTCGGCCGCCAATTGGACCGCCTCGGCATCCCGCAGCGCGAGCAGGAGATCACGCTCGCCGACCTGCCCGCACTGTCGGGGGCCGTGGTCATGAACTCATGGTCCCCCGGCATCCCGGTGCACCGGATCGGCTCCCAGCCCGTACCCGAGGCCCCGGCCTTCCTGGAATCGCTGCGCCGTGCCTACCAGGCCGAACCGCTCACCTCCCCCTGACCAGCCACCACGGCAACTCGCCGCCGACCACGAACAGGAGTTCAGGATCTCCCTGCTGCTCGTCCCGCCACACGGACGGCGCGACGGCCCCGAAGCGGCACCTCCGTTACGCTCGTCACTCTTCTTGTTCGCATCAGTGCGGCTCGAGGAGGGCAGGCCATGCAGCCGCTCGCGCAGTTCGCCGGGGCCGTCGCCCTCAGGGGCATGCTCAGTCCCCGGAACCGGCGTGAGGCGCGGTGTTCTGGCGGTGATGCGGACGAAGCCGACGAGGTCCCGGCGGCTGGTGTAGGTCTGGACTGGTACGTCGCTTCCGGCGCCCGGGCCACGTCGGCATCGTCATCGGCAAAGGACACATGATCGCCGCACCACGGGTTTCCGGAGCGCCACTGATCGTAGGTCGTACGGGGGATGCGATTCCCGCGGCTTCGGATTCCTGCCCACCAGGCCCGCCCCGGCGACCTGATCTTCATGCGTATGGAGTCGCGCGGCTTCCGGCGGCAGGTGCCGTGGACAGGGCCATGAGGGGCAGGGCGATGATGGCTGAGGCTGTGCCGCTGATGGGCAGCATGGTGCCGATGTGGAAGCTCATGATTCGTGGTCCCCGTCCTGACCGATGTCGGCGGGGGAGAGGGAGAGCACCTCCCAAGGGCCGTGGGGCGTATTGCTCGCTTTGCCGTTGCGTACTCGGCGGAGGGTGACGGTGAAGGACTGGGTGTCTTGCGCCTACTGGTTGGCGTGCAGGGTCTGCTGGTGGCCGCTGACCAGAAGAATGATCGCGTTGGCCTGAAGGTCGTGGATGCGGATGACGCGGGCGTTGGCCACCACGATCGTCTGTTCGCGTTGACGCGTGGCCAGGACGGCGGAGTTGTGGGCGCTTCGCGCGAGTCGCTGGTACAGCTCATCACTGGTGATGGGGCGGAGGCGGGCGAGGTATGCCTCGGCGGGCTGGTCGTATCGGTAGCTGCCGTATGCGGTGATGAACTGACGGGCGAGCTCGGTTGCCGCGGCCAGGTCGGGCTGTGGCACGGGCAGCAGGGTCTGGACCGGAACCTGCGGCGCCCCCAGTGCATGGTGGAGCCCGTACTCGCGGCGCGGGCCGGGCAGTACGAACAGAACCGGAGTGGTGATCGCGGTGAGGTGGGCCAAGCGGGCGTAGGCGTCGACCTTGCGGCGGTCGTTGCACAGGGTGACGGGCCGGGGGACGGGTGAGCGGCGGACGGTAGCGCTCACCCGCGGATGATCTCCGGTTTTTCTCCACCCGACGCCGAAGGCCCCGGCTCACCGGAGTGAGACAGGGCCTTTGAACTGCGCCGACGCGGGTGGGCGATACTGGGATTGAACCAGTGACTTCTACCGTGTCAAGGTAGCGCTCTCCCACTGAGCTAATCGCCCGCGATCGAGCCCCGGGGGGCACGTTCGTTGAGGTGGAGACGGGATTTGAACCCGTGTACACGGCTTTGCAGGCCGTTGCCTCGCCTCTCGGCCACTCCACCAGAGCGAGACGGTTGCCTCACCTCAGAGCGGAAGACGGGATTCGAACCCGCGACCCTCACCTTGGCAAGGTGATGCTCTACCACTGAGCCACTTCCGCGTGTTCCGCTCGGGGGCCTTGCCCCTTGCGGCGACGGGGAAAACATTAGCGCGTTCGGGCCGCTTCCCCAAACTGGGTTTCCGGGACGGTTCGATCCGGGCCGAAGGATGGGCCGCTTAGAGTCGGGGGTATGACCGGGTTTCAGGCGGATATCGCGCCCGTGGCGGCCCTCATGGCGGACCGGGGGCGGGCCGCGATGCTGACGGCGCTGCTGGACGGGCGGCCGCTTGCGGCGGGGGAGCTGGCGCGTACGGCGGGGGTGAGCGCGCCGACGGCCAGCGCGCACCTGGGCCGGCTGCTGGACGGCGGGCTCGTGACGGTGGTCAAGCAGGGACGGCACCGGTACTACCGGCTGGCGGGGACCGGTGTCGCGGAGGTCATCGAGGCGCTGAGCCGGATCAGCGCGCCGGTGGAGGTACGCAGCCTGCGGCAGTCGCGGCAGGCGAGGAGGCTGCACCGGGCGCGGAGCTGCTACGACCATCTGGCCGGCGAGGCGGGCGTGGCCCTGTTCGCGGCGCTGGCCGGGGGCGGGCTGCTTGATCAGGACTGCGAGGTGACCGAGAAGGGGGAAGAGCGCCTTCTCGGGGTGGGCATCGACGTCGGGACGTTGCGGAAGGCACGGCGGCGGTTCGCGGGGGAGTGCCTGGACTGGACGGAACGGCGCCCGCATCTGAACGGGGCGCTCGGGGCGGCGCTGCTGGTGCGGTTCATCGAGCTGGGCTGGGTCGTACGGGGGGACAGCCGGGAGCTTCTGGTGACCGAGGCGGGCCTTCAGGGGCTGGCGGATTCGTTCGGGTGCGTGCTGCCGTGATGTTCGCCTATGCGGGTGGCGTCCTCGCGACCGGGCTGAGGGACGTGACCAGCGATCTCGGGGCGCTGGACTCGCGGGGATGGTGGGCGGTCGTCGTCACCTATGAGGGGAAGGTGACGTGCGCGCGGTTCGACCGTGTCGAGCGCGGCCCCCATCCGGGTGGACGGTGGGTGCCGCCGGGGGAGTGGTCCAGTTCGCTGGACGAGGGCGCCTACATGCGGGGCGTGGAACGGATCCGCGCCGCCATCGCGGACGGGGACGTCTACCAGGCGAATCTGTGCCGGATCTTGTCGGCGACGCTCGACGGCAGGGCGGAGATCGGTGGTCTGGGGGCGCGGCTCGTCCGGGGGAATCCGGCGCCGTACGCGATGACGCTCAAGCTGCCCGGGGTGGAGATCGCCAGCGCTTCGCCGGAGCTCTTCCTGTCCCGGGACGGCGAGGTCGTGGAGTCCCGGCCGATCAAGGGGACGGGCCGTACCGAACGGGACCTGCTGCCCAAGGACCGGTCCGAGAACGTGATGATCGTCGATCTCGTGCGGAACGACCTGGGCCGGGTGGCCGAGGTGGGGTCGGTGAGCGTGCCGGAGTTGTGCGCGCTCGAGCCGCATCCCGGTCTGGTGCATCTCGTTTCGACCGTACGGGCGCGGCTCGGCGGGGGGATCGGATGGCCGGAGCTGATCGATGCGACGTTTCCTCCGGGTTCGGTGACGGGTGCCCCGAAATCCAGCGCGCTGACCTTGCTGGATGCGCTCGAACCGGTACCCCGGGGCCCGTACTGTGGGGCCATCGGCTGGGTGGACGCGGACTCCCGGCGCGCCGCCCTGGCGGTCGGGATCCGGACGTTCTGGGCGGAGGAAGGCCTGCTGCGGTTCGGTACCGGGGCGGGGATCACCTGGGGGTCCGAGCCCGCCCGCGAATGGCGCGAGACCGAGCTCAAGGCGGCTCGGCTATTGGAGGTGGCTTCCGGTGACGGCGGCACAGGGCACGATCTGGCTGAACGGCGAACTGCTCGATCCTGAGCGGGCGACGGTGTCGGTCTTCGACCACGGGATGCTCGTCGGGGACGGGATCTTCGAGACGGTCAAGGCCACCAACGGGGAGCCGTTCGCGCTCACCCGGCATCTGCGCAGGCTGGCCCGTTCGGCGGCCGGGCTGGGGCTGCCCGAGCCCGACCAGGACGCGCTGGCGCACGGGACGCTGGAGGTGCTGGCGGCCGCGCCCAAGTGGCCGCTGGCCCGGATCCGGATCACCTACACCAGCGGCCCTGGTCCGCTGGGCTCGGACCGCGGGAGCGCGGGGCCGACGGCGAGCATCATCGCGGCCGAGCAGAAGCCGTTCCCGGCGACGGCCGACGTGACCGTGGTGCCGTGGCCGCGCAACGAGCGGAGCGCGCTGAGCGGGCTCAAGACGACGTCGTACGCCGAGAACGCGCTGTCGCTGGCCTACGCCAAGGAGCGCGGCAGCGGCGAGGCGATCTTCGGCAACCTGGCCGGCGACCTGTGCGAGGGCACCGGCACCAACATCTTCGTCGTTCGCGGCGGGCGGCTGGTCACGCCGCCGCTGTCGGCCGGCTGCCTGGCGGGCGTGACGCGGGCGCTGGTGCTGGAGTGGTTCGGCGCCGAGGAGGAGGACCTCCCGCTGGAGGACCTCTACCGGGCCGACGAGGCGTTCCTGACCTCGACGACCCGCGACGTCCAGCCGATCCGCGCGGTGGACGGCACCGTGCTGCCCGCCGCGCCGGGGCCGGTCACCGCCAAGGCCATGGAGGTCTTCGCGGCGCGTGCCGCCGAGCAGCTGGATCCGTGACGTTCCGTCAGGAGTCGAAGGTTCACGGAATGTAGGCGGATATGATCGAACATATGTTTCAATAAGTGCGTGAGGCTTGTGGAGCGGGGCGCGGTCGCAGGTGTTCGACCGCAGAGCACCTACCCGTGGTTCCAGGAGGGCGGGATGCCCGTCGGTGCTCGCCGTTTGCCGTCTGGCACGATCATCGTGGCCACCCGGCCGCCTGGGAGGGGCGGCGGTGCCTCGTTATACGTGCGTGGCTTGCTGTGATCAACGCGTTGTCCTGGACCGGCAGCTCACCCGCCGCACCGAGTTCACGACCGCAGCCGGGCTGCCCGCCATCATGTCGGTGACCGAGGTCAGCGTCTGCCGGTACGGGCGGCGTGGGGCACGCAACCGCGCCCTGCGCGCGGTCACCGCCACCAAGGGCGTGGCCGAGCCCGGCGGGGGCGGCCTGTGAAGGTCGTTCAGGCGTACCGGTACGCGCTGGATCCCACTCCGGGTCAGGCCGTCGCGCTGGCCTCACATTGTGGTGCGGCGCGGTTCGCGTTCAACTGGGGATTGGCGTCGGTCAAGGCCGCGCTCGATCAGCGAGAGACGGAGAAGAGCTACGGGATCTCTGCCGAGTCGCTGACCGAGGTGCCGTGGAATTTGTACGCTCTGCGGCGGGCGTGGAACGCGGCCAAGGGCCAGGTCGCGCCGTGGTGGGCGGAGAACTCCAAGGAGGCCTACAGCAGTGGCCTGGACGGCCTGGCGCGGGCGCTGAGGAATTGGAGCGCCTCCCGTAAGGGGGAGCGGACGGGTAAGCCGGTCGGGTTCCCCCGGTTCAAGTCCAAGCACCGTGCTGCGTTGTCGTGCCGGTTCACTACGGGTGCCATCGGTGTAGAGGCCGGTCGGCATCATGTGACGCTGCCCCGGCTGGGCACGATCCGCACCGCCGAGTCCACCCGCAAACTCGCCCGCCACCTGGAGCGCGGCACCGGCCGGATCCTGGCGGCGACCGTCCGATACCAGGGTGGGCGATGGTTGGTGTCTTTCACCTGCCAGATCGACCGGGCTGACCGTACCCCTGCCCACCCCGACGCCGTCGTCGGGGTTGACCTGGGGGTGAAGGAGCTGGCGGTGCTGTCCACCGGGCAGGTGATCCCCAACCCCCGGCATCATGCCGCAGCGCTGCGCAAGCTCCGCAAGCTCAACAAAGAACTCGCCCGCCGCCACGGCCCCCGCGCCCTCGACGGCGGCACACGCCCGCCATCGGCCCGCTGGCACCAGACCAAGGCCGCACTGGCCGAAGCGCACGCGCGGGTCGCCGGCCAGCGGCGTGACGGCCTGCACAAACTCACCAGTCGTCTGGCCGCCACCTACGGCACGATCGTGGTCGAGGACCTTAACGTGTCGGGGATGCTGGCCAACCGGCGGATGGCCCGCTCGGTTGCCGACGTCGGCATGGGCCAGGTGCGGTGGCAGCTCGAGTACAAGACCGAATGGGGTGGCGGGCGGCTTGTGGTGGCCGACCGGTGGTTCCCCTCCTCCAAGACCTGCTCGGGTTGCGGCGCGGTGAAAGCCAAGCTCGCCCTGTCCGAGCGCACCTACGTCTGCACCGTGTGCGGGCTGGCCCTGGACCGGGACCACAATGCCGCACGCAACCTGGCCGCGCTTGTGGCCAACGTCGCCCAGAGTTGCGGGGAGACGCAAAACGCCCCCCGGAAGACCGGGTGGGACGGCACCAGCCGTTCCGGCGGAGCCGGTGTAAGCCCCACCCCGGGTGGGCGGTCGGCCGTGAAACGGGAACCCCTGAAACGGGGAACGCCGGGCCGCAAGGCCACGGCTACCTGAAATGTGCTCACACACGAGCACATTTCAGGTAACGGTCTTTACCTGATCGGCTTCTTGGGTCACGTTAGCGGTGACGCTAGGAGGTCATCGTGGACTTCTCCCGGAAGCGGATCGGGGTCCCGGCGGCGCTCTGCCTGGTCCTGGCGGGCGGCTGCGGCGGCGGTGGCGCCCCCGCCGACCCGGACCGCGGCGCGGACGCCAAGAGCTACACCTTGACGATCACCCGCAACGCGATCGAGGGCGGCAAGAACGCGGGCGAGGCCGAGTGGATCACCAGGACGGTGATCCCCGGCTTCGTGGCGGCCCAGAAGGCCAAGGGCGTCCAGGCCAAGGTGGTGTTCCAGGGCCAGGGCGTCGACGACGAGCCGTACAAGACCAAGCTGGCCCTCGACCTGAAGTCCCGCTCGGGTGCCGACATCATCGACGTCGACGGGATCTGGGTCGGGGAGTTCGCCCAGGCCGGCTACCTGAGCCCGCTGAGCCGGGTGGTGGGCGCGCGCGCCGACACCTGGGACGGCTGGGCGCAGATCCCGCGTTCCGTCCAGCAGCTGGCCACGTTCGAGGGCAAGCGGTACGGGATCCCGCCCGCGACCGACGGGCGGGTGCTGTTCTACAACAAGCGGCTGTTCGCCCGGGCGGGGCTGCCCGCGACCTGGCAGCCCAAGAGCTGGGAGGAGATCCTCGCGGCCGGGCGCGCGCTGAAGAAGGTCCCCGGGGTGACACCGATCCAGCTGAACGCGGGCACCGCGATGGGCGAGGCGACCAGCATGCAGGGCGTGCTGCCGCTGCTGGCAGGGACCGGTACGGAGATCTACTCGGGCGGCAAGTGGGCCGGCGGCGGCGCCGCGGTCAAGCAGGTCCTGGGCCTGTACGAGGCGATCTACGGGCGCGAGGGCCTGGGCGATCCGAAGCTGCAGCAGGAGGCGAAGGGACGCGACAAGTCGTTCAGCGAGTTCGCCAAGGGCGAGATCGGCATCCTGGCGGAAGGCGACTACTTCTGGCGGGACGTCATCAACCCGGAGACGGGCGTGGCCAAGATGAAGGACCGCGACCGGGACGTCGGATACGCGCTGATCCCCGCCGTCTCACCGGGCAAGGGCGTGCGCGGCCAGTCGTACGTCAGCATGTCGGGCGGCTCGGTGAGCGTCCTCAACCCCAGCACCAAGTACCCGCAGCAGGCGTTCGACCTGCTGGCCTTCATGAACTCGGCGCAGATGCACAAGGCCAGGACGGCCGGCACACCGGAGATCACCGCCCGTACCGACGTCAACCGGGAGATCCTGGCCGGCGACCCGTTCCTGTCGTTCGTCTCCGAGAAGGTCCTGCCGATCACCTCGTACCGGCCCGGCCTGGCGGTCTACCCGCAGGTGTCGACGGCGCTGCAACAGGCCACCGCGGCCGTGGTGGCGGGACGGAGCGTGGACGAGGTCGCCGCGGAGTACGGCAAGAGGCTGGAGGGCATCGTCGGTGGCGCCGCCAACGTCACCACCGGTTAGCGGGAAGGCCGCCACCGGCCGCGCCGTGGCGAGCGACGCCGCGGGGCTCGGACGGGGCCGCGCGGTGGCGTTCGTGGCCCCGGCACTGGTGCTGGTCGCGGTCTTCCTGGTCTTCCCGGCGCTCTGGACGCTCTACCTCGGGACGACCGACTACCGGCTGACCGGCATCGCGGCGAGCGATCCGCGGTTCGTCGGAGCCGAGAACTACACCGCCGCGCTGAGCGACCCGGAGTTCCATCGCTCGCTGTGGCTGACACTGCAGTTCGTGCTGGGCTCGGCGATCATCGGGCAGACCGTGCTGGGGTTCACGATCGCGTGGGTGATGCGCGACCGTACGGGCCCGGTCCGGCGGCTGGTCGAGGCGCTGGTGCTGCTGGCCTGGATCCTGCCAGGCTCGGTGATCGCGTTCCTGTGGATCGCGCTGCTGGACCGGGACGCGGGCACGCTGAACGCGCTGCTCGGCACGCCCGGCACGGCCTGGCTGCTGGACCATCCGATGGCGTGCGTCATCGTGTTCAACGTCTGGCGCGGGACGGCGTTCTCGATGATGCTGTACGGCGCCGCGCTCGGGAACGTACCGCCGTCGCATCTGGAGACCGCGCGGCTGGCCGGGGCCTCCACCTGGCAGACGCTGCGGGACGCGGTGTTCCCGAGGATCCGCGGCCATGTGCTGACCAGCCTGCTGCTGGTCAGCCTGTGGACGTTCAACGACTTCACGCCGTTCCTGATCACGGCGGGCGGGCCGGACGGCCGGTCGGAGATCATGTCGGTGTACGTCTACCGGACGGCGCTGGACGACGGCCGGCTCGGGTTCGGTGCCGCGGTCTCGCTGCTGATGATCCTGATCAACCTGGCGATCGCCCTGGTCTACCTGCGCGCGCTGCGCCGCAGGGCCGCCGACGGCCGGGTGGCGGACGGCCGGGCGGTGCAGGCGGGCCGGCCATGAGCGCGGTACGGGAGGCGCTGCGGCGGATCGGGCTGGCGACGTTCGTGTCGGTGCTGCTCGGCTTCTTCTCGCTGCCGCTGCTGTGGCTGGCGTTCGCGCCGTTCGACGCCGAGCCGGAGATCGCCGCGTCGCTGCCGCGGTTCACGCTGGACAACTTCCGGGTGCTGCTGGACAACCCGTACGCGCTGGCCTCGCTGCGCAACTCGGTCCTGCTCGCCGCCGGGACGGCCGCGCTGGTGGTGTCGAGCGCGGCACTGGCGGCCTACGCGCTGAGCCGCGTCCGGGTGCCGGGACGGGACGCGCTGCTGTACGCGCTGCTCCTGCTGTCGTCGATCATCACCGGCACGGCCGCGATGGTGCCGATCTTCCTGCTCGCCTTCAACCTCAACCTGATCGACTCCCGGCTGGGGGTGATCCTGGTGCTGACCGGCGGCCTGCTGCCCACCGCGATCTTCATCCTGAAGGACTTCACCGACGCCACGCCGCCCTCGTACGAGGAGGCCGCCCGGGTGTTCGGGGCCTCGCCGACGCAGGTGCTGCGGCACGTGGTGGCGCCGGTGATCCGCCCGGGACTGGCGACCGTCACGGTCTGGACGGTGGCGCAGGTGTGGGGCGACTTCCTGATGCCGTTCCTGCTGCTGCGCGATCCGGGCAAGGCGCCCGCGTCGGTGATCATGTACACCTTCTACACCGAGGGCGGCCAGCCGAACCTGGCCCTGATCTCGACGTTCTCGCTGCTCTACGCGCTGCCGGTGGTGGCGATGTACCTGTTCGTGAGCCGCCGGTACGGCTTCCGCTTCCACGGAGGGATCAAGCGCTGATGGCGGGCATCACGCTGCGCGGGCTCACCAAGGACTACCCCGGCGGGGTCAGGGCCCTGGACGCGCTGGACCTGGAGATCGCCGATGGGGAGTTCTTCGCGCTGCTCGGACCCTCGGGCTGCGGCAAGACGACGCTGCTGCGGACGATCGCCGGCCTGGAGGTCGCCACATCCGGGTCCGTCCAGATAGGGGACGCGGACGTGACGCGACTTCCCCCTGGGCGGCGCGATGTCGGCATGGTGTTCCAGGACTACGCGCTGTTCCCCCACATGACGGTCACGGACAACATCGCCTACCCGCTGCGCATCAAGAAGAAGGGCAAGGCCGAACGGCACGCGGCCGCCGCCGATGTGGCCTCCGCCCTGGGCCTGGACGGATTGCTGGAACGCCGTCCAAACGAACTGTCGGGCGGGCAACAACAACGGGTGGCGCTGGCACGGGCGATGGCGGCGCGGCCCCAGGTCTTCCTGCTGGACGAGCCGCTGTCCAACCTCGACGCCCGGTTGCGACTGGAAGCCCGTACGTTCCTCAAGCGGCTCCAGAAGGAACTGGGCGTCACCACCGTTTTCGTCACGCACGACCAGGCGGAAGCCCTCGCCATGGCCGACCGTATGGCGGTCATGGAGTCGGGACGCATCCGCCAGGTGGGGACACCGTCCGAGGTGTTCCGGCGTCCCGCGAGCCTGTTCGTCGCCTCGTTCATCGGCTCGACCCCCATGAACCTGCTCCCCGGACATGTGCGGGGTGAAGGCGTCGTCATCGCCGGCGAAACCGTCCTCCCGCTTCCGGACGGTGCGCGCGGGACGGCGTCGGATGGCGAGGAGGTCGTGTACGGGATTCGTCCCGAGTATCTGGACTTCTCCCTAGAGAACACCACCGACATGAGCAAAGGAACGTTCGCGGGCCGGGTGGCCGTAGTAGAGAACCTGGGTAGCAGTTCGCTCGTGACGCTGGATGTCGCGGGAACGCTCGTCCACGTCGTCGTCGGGGAGGGACGCGAGCCGGGGCCGGGCGACCACGGACGGGCCCGCCCCCGTAGCGACCGGGCCCTGCTCTACCGGGACGGTGAACTGCTGAACGGTCGCGGCGGGGAGATGACGAATGCGCGTGATGGGGGCTTGATGGGGGAACGACCAGGATGAACGCCGTCGTACACCGAGGACGGTGGACGCTGGAGGACCGGGTGTCGGCGCCACTGCGCGAGCTGCCCGTCGAGGTGCCGCCCGGATGCGCGGCGCTGACCGTCGAGCTGTCCCACGAAGGCGGCGTCCTTGATCTGGGCTGCCACGGCCCCCACGGCTTCCGGGGCTGGTCCGGGGGCGCCCGCCGGAGGTACACGATCACGGCGGAGCACGCGACCCCCGGTTACCTGCCCGGCGAACTCGAGCCGGGCCTGTGGCATGTCTGGCTCGGCCTGCACCGCGTTCCGCCGGAGGGCGTCCCGTACGAGGTCGTCGCGACACCGTCCACGGCCGTCCCGGCGCCTCACCCGCCCGCGGCGCCGCCACCCGTACCGGACAGGCCGGCGCCCCGCCGCGACCTGCCCGCGCCCGCCGGAATGCGCTGGCTGGCCGGTGACCTGCACGCCCACACGCTGCACAGCGACGGGACCCTCACCGTGACCGAGCTGGCCTGCCTGGCGGCCGCGCGCGGGCTGGAGTTCCTGGCCGTCACCGATCACAACACCGTGAGCCACCACGCCGAACTGCCCGCGGCGGCCGCGCACGCCGGGATCATGCTGCTGCCCGGCCAGGAGGTCACCACCGACCTCGGCCACGCCAACGTCTTCGGCGGCGAGGGCCGGCCCGCCTGGGTGGACTTCCGCCGTACCGCCGCCGAATGGGCCGCCGGCGCCGCCGCGCGCGGCCAGCTCATGTCGATCAACCACCCGCTGGCCGGCGACTGCGCCTGGCGGTGGCCTTCGCCCGGCGCGTCAGAGGGCGCCGACGCGCCCGCACGGCCGCGGCTCGCGGAGATCTGGCACCCGTCGTGGTGGGATCGGCGGTGGGGAGCGCCGCTGGCCTGGGCACGGCTCTGGGGGCCCGGCACCGTCCCGGTCGGCGGCAGCGACTTCCACGACCCGGCCCAGGTGCAGCGGCTCGGCGAGCCGGTCACGTGGGTCCTGGCGGAGGACGATGACGTGCTGGGCGGCCTCGCGGCGGGCCGTACGGCGGTCGCGGCGCTGCCCCCGGGAGGCGGCGCGCCGGGGCCGCTGCTGCTGCGCGTGGAGGACGACCTGTTCGCGATCGGAGCCGAGGGGACCGTGCTCGTACGGCCGGACGGGCGCCGCGAGACCGTGCGCGGCGAACGGGTCCGGATCTCCTTGGCCGACCCAGGAATGCACCACCTGGAATCCCATGAGAACGAGGTGATGGCGCTGTGCGGGTGACGGGCATGGGCGAGGCAAACGAAGCGGGCGCCGACGCTGACGAACCGGCCACCGCGCCCAGCGATACGGGCGAGGCGGCCGATCCGATCGTCGTCGTACCCCACACCCACTGGGACCGCGAGTGGTATCTGCCGTTCCAGCGATTCCGGTTGCGCCTGGTGTCGCTGCTGGACGAGGTCCTCGAACGCATGGAACTCGACCCGCGCTGGTGCTTCACCCTGGACGGCCAGATGGCGGCGGTGGACGACTACCTGGAGGTACGCCCCGAGCATCGCGAGCGCCTCGCCGCCCTCGTACGGCAAGGCCGCCTAGCGGTAGGGCCGTGGCAGATCCTGCACGACGAGTTCCTGTGCTCGGGGGAGAACATCGTCCGCAACCTGGAACTCGGCATGCGCAGAGCCGAGGAGCTAGGGGCCGTCATGGAGGTCGGCTACCTGCCCGACCAGTTCGGCCACTGTGCGCAGATGCCACAGATCCTGCGCCAGGCGGGCATCGCGCACGCGTGCGTATGGCGCGGCGTACCCGCGTCCGTACGGCGCCACGCTTTCGGGTGGGAGTCCCCGGACGGTTCGGTCATCCGGACCACGTACCTGCCCGAAGGCGGTTACGGGAACGCCGCCGGGATGTTCGAGCACGCCCTGCCCCGCGACAGCGGACGCGTCCCCCCGCTCTACAGGCACGCGGCGGAATTCATCGTGCGGATGCGGCCATGGCGTCCCGGGGGCGGTGCCCTGCTGGCGATGTACGGGGCGGACCACACCGCGCCCGCCGCCGACCTCGCCGACCAGATCGCGGCCGCCGGGATGTCGATGCGGCTGGACACCCTCGGCGGGTACTTCGCGGGCGAGGACACCTCCGTACAGGGGCTGACCCGCGTCCGCGGCGAGTTGCGCTCGCACGCGCGCGCCAACATCCTTCCGGGCGTCATCTCGGCGCGCGTCCACCTCAAGCAGGCGATGGGCCGCGCCGAGCGCCTCGTCGAGCGGCAGGCCGAGCCGCTGGCGGCCCTCTGGCACGCCGGGGCCTCCCGGCGCTTCCTGGACATGGCCTGGCGCCGCCTCATCGAGGTCAGCTGCCACGACTCGGTGACCGGGTGCGGCAGCGACGAGACCGCCGGCCAGGTCGCGGCGCGGATGGCCGAGGCCGAGCAGCTCGGGCGGGCCGTCTGCGACCTGGTGACGGCCGAGCGGGCCGCCGCCGTGCCGCTGGACGGCCATCTGGTCTTCAACCCGAGCCCGACGCCCCGTACCGGCCTGGTCACCCTGGACGTGCCCGTCGACGCCGGCGCGGTCGACGCCCGCGGCCACCCCGTCCTGCGCACCGCCGCGGGACGCCGCATCCCGACCCAGACCCTGGAGACCGCCCCGACCGTCCTGGACGACGCCGTGCACTCCGCGTCCGACCTCCCGGTGGTGCTCGAACGCATCTACGGCAGGGTGCTGTTCGGGCAGGAGATCCGGGACTGGTCGGTATCGCCCGACGACCGCACGATCACGTTCCATGTCACGCGCCGCGCGGAGCGGCCGTTCTCGGTGGCCGAGGTCAAGGAGAGCCTGCGCGGCGCCACCGGCGATTGGCGCGTGCGCATCCTCGCGGACCCGCGCTGTACGGTGGCGGCCCTCATCGAGACACCGCCCCTCGGCTACACGACGGTCGGCCCTGCAGATTCCTCCTCGGAAGAGGTCGCGGTCCCGTTCGACATGCCCGTACAAGCGGAGACGGAGGCTGTCGCACTCGACAACGGGCTCCTGCACGTAGAAGTACGGCCCGACGGCACCCTGACCTTGCGTACCCCACACGGAGAGGTCCTGGAGGGCCTCGGACGGCTCGTGGACGGGGGCGACCTAGGCGACACCTACAACTACGCGCCCCCGCGCCATGACCGCCTTGTCGAAAGCCCCGCCTTCGTTCAGGTCGAGCCCGTTTGGCCGGGGCCGCTGGTGGGAGCGTTCGACGTCGTACGGACCTATCGCTGGCCCGCCGCATGCGACGCGCAGCAGGGGATCCGTTCCAAGGCCGAAGAGGACGTCGTCGTCACGACACGGGCCGAACTGCGTGCAGGAGAACCGTTCCTGCGCCTCTGGGTCACGTTCGACAACCGCTGCGACGACCACCGCGTGCGCATGCACCTGCCCTTGCCGCAACAGGCACAGTCGTCGTTCGCGGAGGGACAGTTCGCGATAGTGGAACGCGGACTAGCGGCCGAGGGCGGTTTCGGAGAAAAACCCATCCCCACCTACCCCGCCTCAAGCTTCGTTGCCGCCGGCGGTATCGCCGTACTCCTCGAACACGTCACCGAGTACGAAGTGACCGACCAGGGCCGTGAACTGGCCCTGACCCTGCTCCGCTCGGTCGGCTACCTGTCCCGCGACCGCAACGCCTATCGCGACCAGCCGGCGGGCCCGCAGCTCGCCACGCCCCTGGCCCAGTGCAGGGGCGAGCGTACGGTCGGCCTCGCGATCATGCCGTACCGGACCGCCTCGCCCGGCAACGACGTCCTGATGGCGGCCGAGTCGTACCGCCACGATCTCCTGTCCGCCCCCGGCTACGGCCCCCGTACGGCTCCGCTGCCCCCGGCGCGGTCCGGCATCGAGGTCGGCGGCCCGGGCGTGGTCATGACGAGCCTGCGGGAACGGGACGGATGGCTGGAGGTCCGCATGGTCGCCGAGCAGCCCGCCGCCACGACGGCGTTCGTCAGGGGCGATTTCAGCCAGGCCACCCGGGCCGGCCTTCGCGGCGGTCCCGGCGACCACCTGAACGTCGGCCCCGGCGGCACCGTCACGCTGCCGCTGCGTCCCTGGGAGATCGCCACCCTCCGGCTCCGCCGCTAGCCGGTACGGCTCCGCCGGACGCCCGCGGAGCCGTACCCGAACACCGGCCTTCGCGGCTCTTCGACCCGAGCCGGCAAGGTCAGGCCGTGACGCCGCCGTCGACGGCGATCGCCGCACCGGTCACGTAGTCCCCGCCGGGCCCCGCCAGGTGCGCGGCCATGGCGGCGACCTCCTCCGCGCGCCCGTACCGGCCCAGAGCGATGAAGCCGCGCTCGAGATCGGCCTCGGGGGAGTCGGCGGGATTCATCTCGGTGTCGATCGAGCCCGGCTGGATCACGTTCGCGGTGATGGCGCGCGGGCCGAGATCGCGCGCCAGGCCGCGGGTGAGGCCGAGCAGCGCCGACTTGCTCATCGAGTACAGCGTCCAGCCCGCGTACGGCACCCGCTCGGCCAGCGAACTGCCGATGCTGATGATCCGCCCGCCGGGCCCCAGATGCCGGGCGGCGGCCTGGGAGGCGACGAACACGGCCCGTACGTGCACGGCCAGCGTCCGGTCGATGTCCTCCACCCGGACGTCCTCCAAGGGGCCGAACGGGGCGATCCCGGCGTTGTTGACCAGGATGTCCAGCCGTCCCAGCTCCCGGGCCGTACGGTCCACGGCCTGCACCACCGCGTCGGGATCGGCCGAGTCGGCCCGGACGGCCAGCCCGCGCCGCCCGTACGCCTCGATCTCCCGTACGACCTTGCCCGCGCTCTCCGCGTCCCGCTGGTACGTGATCGCCACATCGGCGCCCTCGCGGGCCAGCCGCAGCGCGATCGCCGCACCGATGCCGCGCCCGCCACCGGTCACCAGGGCCGTCTTTCCCGTCGGCTCGCTCATGATCCCCCCCATAATCGGAAAACTCTCCGCTTGAACCGTAAGCGGAAAGCTCTCCACTTAGCAACCGCGATCCGGAGAGTGCTCCGCTAAGCTGGCCCCATGAGCGGAGAGCTGCCCGTCCTCGGCGGCCCGCCGGCCGAGCGGGCCGACGCCGCCGAGAACCGACGCCGGATCCTCGCCGCCGCGGCCGCGCTGATCGCGTCCCGCGGGGCCGACGCCCTGTCGATGGACGAGGTCGCCCGCGCGGCCGGAGTCGGCGTCGGCACGGTCTACCGGCGCTTCCGCGACCGCGCGGGGCTGGTGTACGCGGTGGTCGACGAGCGTGAACGCGAGTTCCAGCAGGGCTTCCTGCACGGGCCCCCGCCTCTCGGCCCGGGGCCTGACATCCCGCCACTCGACCGCCTGCGCGCGTTCCTGCACGCCCTCGCCGACCGCACGGAGGCCCAGTCGGAGCTGCTGGAGATGGCCGAGATGGATTCGCCGGACGCGCGGTTCGTGGGCGGCTGGTACGCGCTCTACCAGCGGCACCTGGCGTCCCTGCTCGAGCGGATCCGGCCCGAGGCCGACACCGGCTACCTCGCCGACGCCCTGCTCGCGCCGTTCGCCGCCAACCTGTTCCGGTACCAGCGGCACACGCGCGGCATGGACCTCGACCGTGTCAAGGCCGGCCTGGACGACCTGGTGACCGGCCTCGGGGGGCCGTGAGTGGACGGATTGGTTCCCTGAAGGGGCTTATGGCGGAGGCGCGTCCCCGGTAAGACTGGGGGACGTGAACGACTTCGATCTTCTCGTGCTCGGATCCGGGCCCGGCGGGCAGCGCGCGGCCATCGCCGCCGCCAAGCTCGGCCGGAACGTGGCCATCGTCGACCGCCGCACGATGATGGGCGGTGTCTGCATCAACACCGGGACGATCCCGTCCAAGACCCTGCGCGAAGCCGTCCTGTACCTGACCGGCCTCAACCAGCGCGAGCTGTACGGCCAGAGCTACCGGGTCAAGGACGAGATCACGGTCGCCGACCTCGGGATGCGGACCCAGCACGTGATCGGCCGCGAGGTCGACGTCATCCGCAGCCAGCTCGCCCGCAACCGGGTCACGGTGCTGGCCGGCACGGGCCACTTCCTCGATCCCCACACGGTGGGCATCGGCGACGGCGAGGACCGCGAGCAGAAGGTCACCGCCGACAAGATCGTGATCGCCACCGGCACCCGCCCGGCCCGTCCCGACACCGTCGAGTTCGACGACCGGACCGTGATCGACTCCGACGGCATGATCAACATGGAGCGCATCCCCGAGACGATGGTCGTGGTGGGCGCCGGGGTGATCGGCATCGAGTACGCCTCGATGTTCGCCGCCCTCGGCACCAAGGTCACCGTGGTCGAACGCCGCGAGCGCATGCTGGACTTCGCCGACCTGGAGGTCGTCGAGGCCCTCAAGTACCACCTGCGCGACCTGGCCGTCACGTTCAGGTTCCGCGAGACCGTGGCCTCCGTCGAACGGATGGCGCACGGCGCGCTCACCATCCTGGAGAGCGGCAAGCGCATCCCCGCCGACACCGTGATGTACTCCGCCGGCCGGCACGGCATGACCGAGGACCTCGGCCTGGAGGCCGCCGGGCTGGCCGCCGACCGGCGCGGCCGGATCAAGGTCGACGAGCACTACCGCACCGAGGTCCCGCACATCTACGCCGTCGGCGACGTGATCGGATTCCCCGCGCTGGCCGCCACGTCGATGGAGCAGGGCCGGCTGGCCGCCCATGACGCCTGCGGCGAGCCCGTCCACGCGATGCCCGAGCTGCAGCCCATCGGGATCTACACGATCCCGGAGATCAGCTTCGTGGGCCGTACCGAGGACGAGCTCACCGAGGCCAAGGTGCCCTTCGAGGTGGGGATCTCCCGCTATCGCGAGCTGGCCCGCGGCCAGATCATCGGCGACTCGTACGGGATGCTCAAACTGCTGGTCTCACCCGAGGACCGGCGGCTGCTCGGCGTGCACGTCTTCGGCACGGGGGCCACCGAACTGGTCCATATCGGGCAGACGGTCATGGGGTGCGGGGGGACGGTGGACTACCTTGTCAACGCCGTCTTCAACTACCCCACGCTGGCCGAGTCCTACAAGGTCGCGGCGCTGGACGCGATGAACAAGATGCGCCACATCGCCCGCCTCACCGGCTAGAGCAGGTTCGCCAGCTCGCTGTCGATGTCGATGTAGTCGGCCTCGCGTCCGGCCGGCACCAGCTCGTGCGTCCGGTGCAGGAACTCGGCCAGCGCCGACAGGGGGGCTTCGAAGAGGGCGTTGCCGAACGGCGACGACAGCGCGATGTGCAACGTGTCGTCGTCGGTGCCCGAGGGCCACACCTCGACGTCGCCGTCCCCGACCTTGCGCACGATCCCGACGGTGAGCAGCTCCCGAGCGAAGATCCACTCGACCGGCTCGTCCTCACCGACATAGAAAGCCATCCGGATGGCGTACGGGTCGTCCGCCGCGTACTCCACCCCGGCGAGCAGGGGGACGGTCGTGCGGTCGGGGACGACGAGTCGAAGGCCCAGCTCCGCTGAGACTGTGGTGCTGCTGTTCATACTCGATCCTTCGGTCGTCGGTCCCGCTTGCGCGCGGGCGTTCCGATGGAGCTCTCCTTCATTCGGATGTCCCCGCGATCTATGACGCCTAACTGACGGCCCGGGGTTCAACATTCCGTCACCCCCCGTGAATGTGACCTAACTCACGCTCGCAAAAACATGATCTGACCAGGGCAAAAACGGATCAAACGGTATGGCTCGCCGCTCCCCGCCCCGGACACTCCTCCCTGCCCTATGTGACGATCGGACACGCCCCGATGGTTGCCCTCGGCCCGAAACGGCCACGTCGTGGCTTAGAGTAAAACCGTGGCGATTAACCAAGAAAAAGCGGCTGCGGTCCCTCCGGAGGAGGCCGAGGCCCCGGGGGTCTTCGTGAGGTTCCGCGAGTACGTCCGCCGGAACGCGCTGCTCAACACCACCTGGCGCATCGGCGTCTTCACCGTGGGTGCGACCGTCCTGGCCGGCGGCGTGTTCATGATGATCGCTCCCGGCCCGGGCATCCTCGGCATCATCGTCGGCCTCGCCATCCTGGCCACGGAGTTCGCCTGGGCCCAGCGAGCCCTGCACCGCGCCAGGGCGGCCGCCGAGAAGGCCAAGGAGAAGGCCCTCGACCCGCGCACCAAGAAGCGCAACACCATCCTCGGCGTCATCGGAGGCCTCCTCGCCGGCGCCGCCGTGATCGCCTACCTCGTCATCTACGGCTTCGCGCTGCCCTGGGACATCCGGGACTTCACCCCCTGGAACTGAACGCGTTCAATGCACGAACGCCCCCTGGAATGCGCTAGAGTCTTCCACGTCGGAACGCCCGCACAGGCGCTCCGCCGGGGCGATTAGCTCAGTGGGAGAGCGCTTCGTTCACACCGAAGAGGTCACTGGTTCGAACCCAGTATCGCCCACCCCCACCACACAGGCCCTTCCTCGACTCCGAGGAGGGGCCTTCGTGATCAACTGGGAGGATTTTGGGAGATCATCTTTCTCCCGCCCAAGTGAGGTCACGTAAAGACGGAACCGAACGACCACTCTCTGTAGTCATAAGCGGGGTGGGCGATCCGATGACCGCCCACCCCGACTTCTGTTCCTCAGGCGCTCAGGACCCGGAGCGGCGGGCTCGAACCCTTCGCGGCGTTGGCCAGTAGCTCGTTGAGGATCGGCACGGGGGAGGACCGGCCGAACCGGAGTCGCTCGTCCAGCGAGTCCTCCCACCGTCGCTGGAGCTTGGCCTTGAGGTCATCGCGCATCGCGTCCGAGACGTGGGTGTAGACGCCGCGGATACCCGGCACGGTGTGGCCCAGCCGTTCGGCCTGGAGGATCTCAGGGATGCCGTCCTCGGCCATCCAGGTCTTGTGTCCGTGGCGCAGCCCGTGCGGGGTGAGGTCCTCCCGTAGCGGCAGCCAGACGGACACCGGAACGTCTGGCCCGACCGCTGGAATGCCCTTGCCCCGAGGTGGCTGGAACGGCTCTCCGGGAACGGCGTCAGGCCACGGCCGCAGCGGGACCCCCGGCCAGTTCGTGGTATCCGCCAGAACGCGCTTTCCCGTCTGCCGGGTCCCCTTGGGGTACCGGCCGTCCGCCGCCGGCTGAAAGATCCGGCGGGCGTAGTTGGAGCGCCGGTGGTGGCCTCCGTCCGGACTGAGGAACAGGTACTGCCCCAAGCCTCCGCACTCCGGGGCGCGTCCCGGGCACGTGCAGCGCCCGCGGGTCTGGATGCTCTGTGTGGAGACGAGACCGGCAAGGAACGGTGGAAGGTCGACATGCCGGTACGAATCGTCCTTGGGGGGAACCTTGTCGACCTTGCCGCGCAGTTCATGGAGCTGCCAGTCGATCTGAAGCCGGTCGAGCCGGCAGGCCGGCCGTTCCAGCCCCAAGACCTCGCCCCATCGCAGGCCCGCGTACGCGGTGAGCACGATCATGACGAAGTCGTCGTCCCGCCCGGACAGGAGGGCGCATCTCTCGGCGAGGAGCAGCGTTTGGAGGGGTGTGGGCCACACCTTCTCAGGCCCCCGCGCCGCCAGCGTACGGCGTGTCCGCTTCCGCCCGCGCCCTCGCCGCTTCTCGGCCGCGTTGCTCCCCACCAACCCTCGGTCCTTGGCGTCTCCGAGGATCGTGCTCAGTAGAGAGCGCGCGTCACCGGCGGTCCGATACGAGAACCCATGAGCCCGCGTGCGCTTCTCCCAGGCGACGATTTCCTCCGGGCTGCTCAGGGTGTTGACCGGCCGGTTCCCGAACGTGGGCACGATGTGGCGGTCGATCAGGTACCGGTATTTGGCCTCGGTGGTCGCTTCCAGATCCTGTCCTGACCACCACAGCTCTACCCAGTCCGCCAGTAAAGCGGCCCCGCCGCGAGGGTCGTACCACGTATGTCGCCGGATCTGAGCTTCCTGCTCTTCTCCCCACGCGAGGGCGGCCTGCTTGGTGTCGAACCCGGGCTCGGAGGCCGTGCTGCCATCCGGACGCGCGTAGCGCACGCGCCACCGCTTCCCGCGCTTTTCGGCATACGCCATGACTGACTCCTCTTCTTCTCGGATACTTGACAGCGCGAACTAGCATCGATCGCGCCGATGAGCGGTGCGCGGGCGCTTGGCGCCCGCCGTGACGATCGCGTCGATGTCCTCATCACTGAACCGCAGATGCTTGCCGAGGAAGGTGCAGGGGATCGCGCGAGCGCTGGCCTTCTTGCGCAGCCAGGACTCACGCACCTGCAAGAACCTCGCTGCCTCGGCTGGCGTGTACAACCGGACGCCCGTCATCGGCGCCACCAGGACCGCCGGGCTGAACTGGCTGAAGGGGGTACAGAGCCTCCTCGGTCTCGGGGCTCTAGGGGGACAGGTCTGTTCTGCAAGCTCACGCCCACCTCTTTCGAAGTGGCGTACGAACAGTCCGACAGGGGAGCGGTCGTACGCCTCATTTCAGGGCCATGACAACACCTTTCTCGATGTTTGAAGCGCTATACGCTCCATGCTACACCGAAAGTAGTCACTCAACTACACTCAGGTCTGATCGTGTCGAGTGAGGCCCCTGGTGTCCCTAGTCCCGAGACGAACTTTGCCGGAGCTCGGCTGCAGACAGTGACTCCCCGGGGTCTGTCGAGGTGGAACACCGAACTGTGCTGTATGCGGGAGTGCTGATGGTTCGTCGGCCGCATTGAGAGTGCAGCCAAGCGGCCGTGTTCCGGCTCATCACCGCCGAAGGCGGGCATCGGGGAGTCCCACTCGTTCGTGTCGATCATGAGGGGATGGCGTGCCCATCGAGGACATCGTCGATCTGTGCGGGCACTCGTCCATGGCGGTCACCGAGGCTGTCTACTGGTACCAGCTCCGGTCGTTGATCGCCAAGGGCGCCGCGGCGATCAACGCAGTGTTCGGCGAGAGCAGGACCGAGCCCATGACGGGGGGAAAGACGGGTCGGCGTTGGTCGCGTGACGATGGCTCCCTGTATAGCTCCTCAACGACTTTCAACATCGAAAAAGGGCTGCCGGGGAATGACCTCCGAAGCCCTTCTGGCATGTGAAAAGGCTGGCCGGGACGGCGGGATTTGAACCCATTACCCCTTGACCCCCAGTGGATTATGAGCGTTCACATCAT
Source organism: Actinomadura sp. 9N407 (assembly GCF_044326315.1). Lineage (NCBI taxonomy): Bacteria > Bacillati > Actinomycetota > Actinomycetes > Streptosporangiales > Thermomonosporaceae > Actinomadura > Actinomadura sp. 9N407. The sequence goes on from NZ_JBIRAW010000005.1 coordinate 231,463, forward strand.
CCTGGACAGATCACGACCTCGACTGCAAACATGCAGGTGAGAGGCCTATTCTTGGTGATGTGTGGTGACGCTGGATGCCGCCGCATGGTGCGGAGTCCACTAACGAGTCACTAACGAACGATCACTCGGGGGAGTGGTGATGAGATGGGGTACTCGTTCAAGCGGCTGGGCCGCAACGGCAAGCCGCGATACACCGCCTGCTACGAAGACCTCAAGGGGCGGGTGGTGTCGGCCGGTACCTTCTCCTCCAAGAAGGAGGCCGACCGGGCCTGGCAGCGAGCCGAGGCCGAGGTCGGCAAGGGCCGGGACATGAACCTCAAGCGCGGCCGGCAGACCTTCCAGAAGTACGTCGAGGAGACGTGGCTGCCCAACCACGAGGTCGAGCCCACGACGATGCAGAGTTACCACTACTCGATCTACAAGCACGTCATGCCCGAGTTCGGCTCCATGCGGATGATGGACATCCTGCCCGAGCACGTCCGGACGTGGATCAAGCGCATGAAGCGGAACGGCGTCTCACCGGCCACCATCAGGTACAACAAGGTGGTGCTCAGCGCGATCTTCACGACGGCGCTCAATGACCAGGTCAGCTATATCCATCCCTGCAAGGGCGTGCGGACTCCCACCGTCCCGGAGAAGCCGCTGGACATCATCACGCCCGAGCAGTTCGACCAGCTTTACCGAGCGCTGCCCGGCGCCGATTCCAAGCTGCTGGTGGAGAGCGATATCGAAGCCGGTCTGCGGTGGGGTGAGCTCACCGAGTTGCGGCCCTGTGATCTCAAGGTTAAATCCCGGGTCCTGACCGTCACCAGGGTCGGGGTGGAACTCAATCCCAATTTCCACCCCGAGGGAAAACGCTTCCTGGTCAAGCACTACCCCAAGGATAAGGAATGGAGGCGTTTCAAGCTCAGCCGGCAGATCGTCGACAAACTCCAGGATCACATCGACGAGCAAGGACTAGGGCAAGACGATCTGCTCTTCTCCTACCTGCCCGATACCCCGGCCAAGCGCCGCATTGACCTGGTGGCCGACCCGGAATCCCTGGGGTGGACCGACAGTAACGCCAAGGGGCACCGCTACCGCCATGGCACTCTGAGCGCCTACAACGCAGCCAATTGCCGCTGTCAGCACTGCAGGCATGCGGTCGCCGCCTACCGCGCTCAGCGACGCGCCTACGGCAAGGATGATCCCCGCCTACCTCGGGTCAGGGACACCGACGGCCACATCCCGGCCACCTGGTTTCGCAACCAGATCTGGAAGCCGGCCCTGCAGCAGGCCGACCTCGACATCAAGGTCCGCATCCACGACCTTCGCCACGCCCATGCTTCATGGCTGCTCGCGGGCGGCGCCGACCTCCAGGTCGTCAAGGAACGTCTGGGCCACGGCTCGATCTCCACCACCGAGCGATACCTGCACACCCTCGACACCGCCCTCAACGCCCTCGACAAGATCCGAAGCCGCAAACGCCCTACCGACTGAGTCGAAGCATGAGAGTCCCCGTCCCCTTCTGCACGAGCAGGGTGATCTTGCGCTTCACCCAAAATCATCCGAGGATGTGCTTCCCGGCAGCGGGCGCGGTGATGGGCAACCGCATGCCTGACGGGGGCCTTCCTCCAGAGCGCTATGCCTGGTGTGACAGGCGGGATCCGGTCGAAGTCGCTGACCTCTACCGTGTCAAGGTAGTCCGCGATCACAACTGACCTGTGGCTTTTGAGATACCGCAGGTCAGCGGCGGTTGTTGACGCTCGTTGATGTCCGTTCAGGGCGGTTCGGGAACCCTGCGTGCTCCCGGTGCCCCCGGCCGACGGCGGGAGCAGCGGGAGCACACATAGGGGAGTGGTAGTGCGCGACTCTCGATGGGTGGTCGGTGCTTCGGCCGACACATGATCAGTACGGGCCAATGGCGCGAGAGCCTCTACTGAACTCGGGGCGCTTTAGGTGAACCGCACCTTTTTCTCGCCCAGCTGGCGCTCCAACACCGCGAGCTGATGCCGCAGCGCAAGAATCTTGGTGTCTTTGTCCCGATCGCTCATCGGAAGCAGGCGCAGGACCGCGAAGGTGCTAGTCACCGTCAGGTACGCCAATCGCAACAGCACAACCGACCGCCATGCCGCGCCGGCCACCTCCCACAAGGCTGCTCGGAGCTGAACAACCAGTACCACTACACCCGCTGCTTGATTACCAGCCGCATGGGCTCTCACCTGCACGGATGCAGTTTCGGCACCCACAGGGTGGGCGTGAGTGCCTGGTGAGGCGGTGAGGGCGGAGAAGGCCCAGTGGTAGCCCGCGCTGGCCAGGCGTCGGTTCTTCACCCAGCGGTGCATCAGGCTCGCGCTTTGCCGGAGGTTCCGAGTGACTGGTGCCGATCCGGCGTAGGCCTTGACCGCTCGTGGGCTGGTGAAGCGTGCTCGGTCATCTCCGATTTCGGCCAGGACGCGGGCGCCGGTGAGGTGGCCCAGTCCGGGGAAGCTGCTGATGATGGCGGCGTCGGGGTGTCGACCAAAGACCTGCTCGACGATAGTGGCGGCCAGTTCGTCGGCGTTGGCGCAGGCGATGTCCAGCGCGCGCAGCGATCTCATGACCAGAAAGATCCACTGCGTCATGCCACGGTTTCATCTCCAGGCCGAACGGTCGAAGGCTTCCCGGTCCGCCTGCTGCGCTGCTGGCCTCGGACGCTTTGGCGGGGAGTCTGGTTCACGGCCGTAGATGGCCTAGATCGTCGGGATCTCCGAGCAGTGGCCTCGTAGGACAAGATCTCGTTCAATCGGAAGTCTGAAGGCCAATCTGAACTCGAAACAGTTGCTGCATTGGACATCCTCAGACGAAAATGGAGAATGGAGAACGCGGCAGTACGCCTGCGCAGTACGTAATTCGTCGAATACCGTGGCCTCCCTTCGAACCCGCCGGTCGCACTGGCCGCCCGGGGCTTTGTGGCGAGGAGCTGGTCAGGTGCCCTACTTCCTTGAGGTTCCGCTGCGCGACGGCGACAGCATCCTCGTTGAGATGAGCGAGGCCGAGAGTGGCCTGGCGCCCGTGGGTCGGCGATCGAAGGAGGTCATCGAACGCCTTCCTGAGAGCTTTACGGCCTCGCTGGCCCGCGTGCGGTCCTTTACTACGGAGATCCTCAACCAAGCCGGGCGCTACCCCCGTCAACCCGACAGGATCGCAGTCGAGTTCGGCCTGAAGTTCTCCGCGAAAGCGGGCCTGGTGATCGCCGAGTCCAGCGGCGAGGGGAGCCTGAAATTCATCGCGGAATGGACTCGCGACTCCCTCGAGGCCGATCCTCTCGTGGATGACGGCGATGGCGACTCGGGGGACAGCGGCGATGACCCTGACCGGTGACGGCTCACCGTCCCCTGTGGGGACCGACCAGCCCCCCGCTCAGTCCTGGCCGCCAGACACCCCACTGGCCAGGGTCCTGGATCCGCAAGGACGCCATGTGGGGTTTGCGCTGCTGGTGGCCCCCGGTAAGGTCGTCACCTGCGCGCACGTCGTAGCGGATTCGATGGGCGAGGAGATGACGCTGCGGACGGCGCCGGAACGCTGCCGGGTTCGCCTCGACTTTCCCTTTGTCGCCCCTGGGCGGCATCTGCAGAAATATAAGCTCGTAGCAAGGATCAACACCGGGCACGCGGACTCGATCTACACCGTCGCGTTCTCCTCGCGTGGATCCGTTGTGGCCACTGGCGCCTACGACCCGACGCCCCGCCTGTTCAATGCCCGAACCCACCTGCCGATCGGCGCCCCACTTGAGGGTCACACCGGGGGCGTGACTAAAATGGCGTTCAGTCCCGACGGTAGAACGCTTGTCACCGTGAGCATGGACAAGACGATGCGGCTGTGGGACGTCGACACCTGGCAACCGATCGGCCCACCCATTACCGCACACGTCGGCGGCATCAGCGATCTGAGCTTCCGGCTCGATGGCAAGGTCTTCGCCACCGGCGGCCTCGACGGGCTCGTCCGCTTCTGGGGCGTGACACCCACCGCCGACCTGGCCGCACAAATGTGCCGCATCGCTGGCAGACCGCTCACGGACGCCGAATGGCGGCGATACAACACGAGTCAGGAGGTGCCCGCTGTCTGTCGATGACGCCTTCGCGCACACGGTGCCGCATGGGGCGGACTCTGACCTCGCCGACGGCGTTCAAGGCTTCGCCGCCGCGATGGTCAGTGTTGTGGACGAAGACGGCGACCATTGGGGATTCGGTCTGCTTGTCGCGCCCGGCAAGGTCGTCACCTGCGCCCATGTTGTCGCGCAGGCGGTGGGAGAGCCTAACGAGCTGGCGTACGCACCGGCCGGCACGATCCGGCTGGCGTTTCCCTTCCTCGGGCCGCAGGCGGAGACCTCGGCGCGGGTCGCCGCTTGGGCGCCCATGATGGGCGAGGACTCCGGCGACATCGCCGGGCTGGAGATTGTGGGTGAGGCGCCTGCCGGGGCACGTCCCGCCGGGATGGCTCGCGGTGGCCCCTACGACGAGCACGAAGTGCTGGCCTACGGGTATCAAGACGTCGAAGCCGCCCAGGCACCCACCTGGGTGCCTGGGCAGATCGCCGGCGAGATCGCCAGCGGAAGGCTGCAGATCGGGGCCCGCCAGTCAACCGGTGGGCTGCGGATTCGCAAGGGATTCAGTGGCGGGCCGGTATGGGACCGGCGCACTGGCCAGGTCATTGGTCTGATTGCACAGGCCTGGCTCGGCCCCGACATGTGGCTCGCCTACGCAGTGTCCGGGGACCAGGTCTACGAGGCGTGGCCGGACCTGCGCGCGTATTTTGACCGTGCCTGCCCCTTCCGTGCGCTGGTGCCGTTCCGGGCTTCCGATAGCGCGGTCTTCTTCGCACGCGACGGGGCGGCACGAGCGGCCATTGATGTCGTCACCGGCAACGAATGCACGATTGTCACCGGGCCGTCGGGCGTGGGTAAGTCTTCGCTGCTCGGGGCTGGAATGATCCCGCTGCTCGGCCAGGCCGGTCATGCTGTCGTCTTCGTGGATACCAGCCGCGAGGGCGGTCTGTGGGCCGCGATCGCGGCAGAACTGAACGTCCTTCCGCAGGCCCTGAAGGGTGACCACACAGCGCCCGCTGGGATGCGTGAGCGCCTGCATCGCCTGTGTGATGTGCTGGGCGAACGGCATGTGGTGCTCGTCTGGGACCAGTTTGAGCAGTTGATGCGCGAGGACCCGGACGGCGCCGACCGCGTGCTGGGCGAACTCGTCGAGCTGACCTCGCTCCGGGGCGAGGACGGTCGGCCGGCTGCCCGGGCGGTCCTGGTCGTCCGCGACGATCTGCTCACGGACCTGCTGAACGCGCCCGCCTTCCGCACCCGGCGGCCCGCCGAGGTGAAGGTACGACCACTGGACCGGGACGAGTTGCGCGAGGCGGTCGAAGGACCGCTGCGAGCGACCGGGTACGCCCGCTACGAGGCCGGTCTGGTCGACCGCATTCTCGAAGACCTGCGCGGGCACTCCTGCGCGCTGCCGATCCTGCAGATCGTCCTGAAGGAATTGTGGGATTCCAAGACAGCCGACGGAACCCTCCGGCTGAGCGACTACCTGCGCCTCAGCCGCGACCATCAACCCCTGACCACCCACCTGGACCAGGTCTGGCACGCGATCGCGCCCGACATCAGAGCGCAGGCCCTCGGGCTCATGCTCCACCTTGTCGTCCCGATCGACCCCGAGGCACGCGGGCCGGGCGCCTTCGTGCGGCGCCGGGCGTGCCTACCGGAGCTCACTGAACCACAGCGCCGCGCCGCCGATGCTCTCTCGGGCAGCCGCTTGATCGTGCTGCGTGGGCACGGTACGGCTGCAACAGCCGAGCTTTCGCACGACGCCGTCATCGACCACTGGCCCACACTGGCCGAGCACTTGGATGCACACCACGACTTCCTCGTACGCCGCGACGCACTCCGCCGTAGACGCTTAGCGTGGCTACACGGGGGCAGGCATCCGCACTTACTGCCGTCCGGCACCGAGCTCAACCAGGTACTCCGCCAGCAGGCCGACGACGCACTGCTCAGCGCCGACGAGCACGAGTTCATCGAGATCGCGCGTCGCCACCTGCGGACCCGACGACTCCGGTGGTGCATCGCCATTGGTGCCATCGTGACGGTAGTGGCCGTTCTGATGGCCACCATCGTGGTCGCGTGGGAGGAGCGCGACAGTTCGGAAGCCGCCAGCGAGTCGGTTAGCCTGGCCAATACAGCCCGGCAACTCATGGCGACTCGCCCGGATGTCGCCAGACAACTCGCCGTCCTGGCTTACAAGCGCTCGCACACCCGGCAGGCAGTCGACGCCGTCCTCCAAGCCATGGCCGCGCCCGGCGTCATCGAAGCGCCAGACGAGGTCAGTGCGCTCACCTACAGCCCCGACAGCATGACGCTGCTAGTGGGGGCGTCATCGGCTGTCCATCTATGGAACATGCGGCAGCGCAGATTTACGGGTTCCTTCCAGGCCGGGGACACCACGGTAACCTCAATCGCCGTACGCGGTGATGGTCAGTTGGTGGCCGTTGCCACCTCGGGCGGCGGAATAGGACTTTGGGAGCTCGGGCGTACGGACCGCCCTGCCCGAGTCGCCGCTTTACCGCTCTCCCCGGCCACCGCGACCCGCATGCTGTTCAGCCCAGACGGCCGCCGCCTGTACACCGCGCTTGATCCCAACGAGAGTAATGCGGACCCCGGAGTCTCCGAGGTACGTGCATGGGATCTCTCACGCCCCAAGGCGCCACGCTTGATGGCGAGCATGGTGCCCCGGGCCGGTGCAGTACCAGCTTTATCACAGGATCCGGCTGGCCGAACTTTGGTGATCGGCGGTTCCCACACACTGGTCCTCGACGTCCACAAGGTGGGAAACCCGCAAGTCCTGAGCACCATCGCGACTCAGGCCGGGTACCTCAGCGCGGACGGCGCCACAGTCGTTGGACGCGACGGGGTATGGGACGTTCGAAACCCGCGCAGGCCGCGCAGGACGGGAGACGCCACGGCCACCCCGGCCGTCGTCCCTGCCTCGCAGGCGATCACCGCCGTCCCGGCCACGTGTCCTTGGGACCCTCCTGAGGCGCCTTCGCCGACCACCGACCTCCCGCCGCCGTCCATTGTGAGTCCGGACGGACAGCTGCTGGCCTCGGCACGAGAGTTCCGCATCGAGATCCGTCCCCACATGAGCGCGAACTGCGCAGGCTCCCGCTGGAGTCAGATGGGCGACGGCTTCGAAACCGGAGCAGTGCTGCGCCCGGACGGGCGTGCACTCGCGGTCGCCGATGCACTCGGCCGCGTCACAACGGTCGACCTCCGCGGCGACAGGCCTCGCGTGCTGTCTCGCAGCGGCGGCCCGGCAACCACGGGTCAGAACTTCGTCCAGGCCATCGCGGTGAGCGACGACGGATCCCTGCTGGCCAACGTCGGCGCCGACAACTTCATCAAGCTCTGGCGATGGACGAACGCGGGAATCACCGAGCTGGCACGCCTGCCCAGCCGGTCGGGCGCGATCCACGCGGTGGCCTTCGGAAACGGCGGCCGAACTTTGGCGGCAGCCGGGGTAGGACTGACCACGTTGTGGAACCTCGCCGATCCGTCCGACCCCCACGAACTGGCCGTCGACGATCAAGGCAGCACGATCGCCGAGAGCGTCGCGCTCGACCCGCGACATCGCTTGCTCGCCAACGGCAGCGGCACGAAGGTGCGGCTGTTCGACATCGACGAACCGTCACGACCCCACCTAGTCAAGACTCTGGACGCCCATCCGGGAAACGTCTCCGCACTCCGCTTCGATCCGGGACGGGCACGGCTCATCACCGCCGGCGGCGACCGCATGGTGAGGATCTGGGACGTCTCGAAGCCGGACGCCTCGCAACTGCTGACCACGCTGACCGGGCACACCACTCCGGTGACCACGCTTGCGATCAGTGCGAACGGCACCCGGCTCGTAAGCGGCGACAACTCAGGCGTCGTGCTGTTGTGGCAGATTGACGCCAAAGGCGAGGCGACGCAGATCGGACGCCTTACCGCCGCCGGAGCCCCAGAGATCTCCTCAGTGGACATAGGCCGCGACGGTCACACGGTCGTGGCGACCTACACGAACGGATCGGTGCTGATGTGGAATACAGACCCCGAAGCGGCGGTCAAGGCGATTTGCGCCAGCGTGGCCTCGCCCGTCAAGGCGACGGACTGGCGTCAGGTGGCACCGGGCATCTCCGACCCGCGGCCGTGCGGATGACCGCGCGTGCGGCAGGCGCGTGCGTGGCGACCGTCTGCGTAGCGATGCTGCTCACGGGATGCTCCGACAAGTCTGCATCCGACGATTCGCTGGCCCCTGCCCGGGCAACCCCCTCGGGGAGCAGTGCCGCCGCCCCCGCGCTCTGCAACGCGCCCGAATTCGAACGCCTCCTCAAACCGCCGTCCGGCGTCGGCCTCCGCATCAGCCTGTGCCGTGGCCGGTACGCCTACGTCAGCGTGCAGGGGCCGAAAGTAGGCGTGCACAACAGCCAGGACTACTTTCTGGAAAAGCGGAATGGAAAATGGCGCGTGCTCGCCGCAGGGGAGACTAGCCACGGCCGATTCACTGCGCAGTCCCTCACCGCAGCTGGACTCGACGCGAGGATGCTCGCAAACCTGTTCCCCGAGGCGAAAATCCACGTCCCACCGCCGGCCGCGACCCCGGATCCGGCGATTCCAACAAAGACGCTTCCGGCGCCCGCACCGTGCCTGACCCGGGCCGAGTTCGCCGCCACTAGGTACCCACCACCTGGAACGACACTCCAGGTGAAAAGCATCGTCTGTGACAAGGGGTGGGCAGTGGCGCACGCCGCCATGCCTCCCAGGAGCACGAACGATGTCGCTCTATTTCGGTGGACCGGCTCACGATGGGAGGAGGTCTACAACAACGAGGGTTCCGATGATTCCCTCGGAGAACTGTGCCGCAAAATCACGCCACGCCTCCAAGTCAAACTCGGTTGCTGATGAACTTTACTCGGCCGTCGGGCCTGGCCGACGACTAGCAACCTTCCGACCGACTGCCTCACGGGTGAGATCCCGCTGCTCGGCGGCCGTGCGGTTCCAGGAGCGATCTGCCGATGGCCCCGGTTGTAGATCATGATCGCGGTGACTTTCGGGCCGTACTGCACCGGCGCGGCCTCCCCTCGGGCACCAGCGCCATGGTTACTGCCCCGCAGTACCGCTTGACCAGCCGATACTCGGTCACCTCGACGGCGATCGGCGGGACATCGACCGCCTGCCGCCGCTCGACATCGGCCCAACCACCCGACCGCCCTGGCTCCAAGAGCTCGGCCTTTCAGCATGAGTGGAATGATGGCGCTTGAGGGACGTCCGGACCACAGCCCCGAAATCTTGCCCGCGCTGATCTTCAGACCCCGGTCGGCCAGCATGCGCTGCAGTTCGCGCGATGCTCCTCTCTCTGCGCGTCTCAACAACCGGGCTCCAAACCTTATGTGCCCCGCAGAGAGGTAGCCGGGCCGCCATCGGCCGCAGTGGAACTGTGCCCGTCGATTCCAGGTCAGACTGATATCCGCTGCTGGAGGCAGCTCCCGATCAGGGATGCCGGAGGGAACCATGCCCATGGATTGGTCAGCGCCCCTGGGAACGATTATCGGAGCCGTCGTGGGTGTGGGGTCCACGCTGCTGGCCGATCGATCCCGCTGGCGGAGAGACAATGATCGCCATAAGACTGAAGTTTGCCGCGAGACCTACACCACCTTTCTTATCGCCTTGAGCCAGAGCCACTCCAACATGCGCGCGGCCACGTTCACCACCACACCGGAACCATCGGAACGTCACAACGTCCTATACAACGCGATCGACGAATCTGGCATCTGGCGTGCTCGTCAGTGCCTCTCCCTGTCTGCTCCCGCAGAGATCATCACGCTCGCCATCACAGCCACCGAAGCCCTGGTGGCCATGCAGAACGCCCTCACCGAGACCTTCGACACCCGCAGCGACCGCTACCTGCGCGCGCGCACCGACCTCTGGACGGCTAACGCCGCCGTCCGCGAAGCCATGCGCACAGATCTCGGCGAGTCCGGCCCTCCCGACCCTGAAGTGGAGCTTTACCGCTCCCCGGAGTAGGACGTGCACTCTATGTGCGGGCAAAGGGGGGAGCTGACAGGCCCGAATCCTGTCGACCGCGGCAAGCCTGCGTCGAAAATCCATCTGCCGGTCGACCGCGCCGGACTGCCCCTTTCTGTCGGGATCTCGGCGGCCAACACCCACGACAAACTGGCGCTGCAGCCCTTGGTGCAAGGCATCGTTCCGATCCGCTCGCGGCTCAGTCCACGTCGGCGCCGTCCCGGCAAACTGCACGGCGACAAGGGCTACGACTACACCGATCTGCGGCGCTGGCTGCGCCGGCGCGGCATCACCCCACGCATCGCCCGCCGCGGCATCGAGTCCTCCGACCGACTGGGCCGCCACCGCTGGGTGGTGGAACGAACGGTGTCCTGGCTCAGCGGCTGCCGCCGCCCGCACCGCCGCTACGAACGCAAACCCGAGCACTTCCTGACCTTCGTCGCCATCGCCACCACCCTCATCTACCATCGCCAACTCACCAAATGAGATGTCGTCTAAAAGTCCGGAGCTCTGCGGAGGAAGGGTTGGCAGGGCGTTAACGGCTGCTTCATAGGAATCGAGACGAGATCGTTCTTGGCAATCAGGACAGTCGTCCTGGTCCCGATCGGGTTACGGTTGCTCGCCGCTATGGGGGTTCGGGCCGAGGGGGGACTCGCACCAAATCCCCATATATCGTACTTCCACTCGGGTGCGTCCCGCTAGACGCCGCCGCCTTGGTCGAGGGGCCGGGGGACTGAGCGGCCATGGCGATCGCACAGTCTTCAGCCGCGGACCGGGTCATCCGGTGGGCCTCGATGGTCAGCGTGTGATCGTGCTGGCGGGCATTGTCGCGGTGATCAGTTACAAGCACATGTATCAGCTCGTGCTGCGGTACGGCGAGACGTCGTGGACGGCGGCGCTGCTGCCGGTCAGTGTGGATGGGATGATCGCGGTGGCCTCGATGTCGCTGCTGGCCGATTCGCGGCAGGGGCGCCGCAGCGGGCTGTTGCCCTGGACACTGCTGGTGCTGGGCAGCGCCGCCAGCCTGGCCGCCAACGTCGCAGTCGCCGAGCCCTCGCTGGTTGGTTGGCTCATTGCCGCCTGGCCGAGCTGTGCGCTGATCGGAGCGTATGAACTCCTGATGCGCCAAGTACGGCACGGGTCGCAGCCGCCGCGGATTCCGATCGCCTCATACGAAGCTACGGAAAGGCTCGACAGGTGCTCAGACGGGTCTCATACGCCTCTGAGGTTCCCCCCGTAGCACGGCCACCTGGGGTGAGATGGGTCAGTTCCGGTCTGTGAGGTTTGGTGCTGTTCCTCGAAGGTGACCGGGCTGAGCATTCCGATGCTGGAATGCCTTCTGAACGGGTTGTACCAGCACTCGATCCATTCAAACACCGCGGCAGCGAGTTCGGCCCTTGATGGCCATTCTTTGACATCGAGGAGTTCGAGCTGCATCGTTCCCCAGAACGACTCCATCATGGCATTATCGAAACAATCACCGACCGTCCCCATCGAGCCGAGCAGGCTGGCCTCGCGAAGCCGCCGGCCAAACGCCCATGACGTGTACTGGCATCCGTGATCGGAATGCAGGACCGTGGACTTGGCCGTCGGCTTGCGCCGCGCGACCGCCGCACTCATCGTCATCCTCGCCGACCAGATCCCCGCGTTGTGGTTTTGTTCGCGTCTTCCGGCAACGTTTCTCGACGAGTTCCGGCAACGCTTGCACCAACGGCCGTTCCGTGTCGATGAGATCGAGCAACACCGAGAACCGGCAGTCGAGAGTGGCAACGCGCACCGGCTGACCGATGGCGTTGCCCTCGCTGCACGGCGACGGCATGGAGCCGAGCGCCCAACATGGCGAGCGCGACACGACGGCGCGCGTGCCGGGCGTTCCAGGGCGGTCGTGGAGGACCGCGGCACGGCTAACGGTGTCGTCTACCATGGCACGCTCACGGGCAGGCTCACCACCGCCGACTGCACCTGGAGGACGGGACGCCGCCCGAACCGTTCCTGAATCTAATCGACAGACCTCGCGGCGCTCAGCCGCCAGCGTCGCTCGAACTCGTGGACAAGCGTTTCTGCTTCTCGCGGACACAATCACCGCGTTGTGACCCCTCGCAGGGTCGATGAGAACCCGGGACTCGATCGAGCGGCGCCCGATCCACCTGCGCATGTTGCGACCCCTCGCAGGGTCGATGAGAACCGGACTCAACGGCACGCCGATCGTCGTCGGGCACTACAGGTTGCGACCCCTCGCAGGGTCGATGAGAACGCGTGATCGTCCAGGCCGTGCAGGCGATCGTGGCGTTGCGACCGCTCGCAGGGTCGATGAGAACCGGTGAGGGTGTCGGACCGGACGTACTCGGCGACCTGTTGCGACCCCTCGCAGGGTCGATGAGAACCCACCCAGGGGCGGAGCCGGCGGGCCAGCTCGGGTTGCGACCCCTCGCAGGGTCGATGAGAACCGGCGAGCACGCCTGGCGGGAGGTGACCGACCCGTTGCGACCCCTCGCAGGGTCGATGAGAACCCGTACGGGTCGTTCGCGGGCCCGGCCGTGCCGTACGCGTTGCGACCCCTCGCAGGGTCGATGAGAACTACGAGTGCATGTGCGGCGCGGTCGGCGAGCACTTGTTGCGACCCCTCGCAGGGTCGATGAGAACCACGTCTCCTCCCGCACCCTCCGCCGCATCACCACGTTGCGACCCCTCGCAGGGTCGATGAGAACCGAGACCGTCCGGCGAGGAGCCCGCGCCATCTGCCCGTTGCGACCCCTCGCAGGGTCGATGAGAACTCGGCCCCAACGGCGGCCGGACGAACGCCTACGATTTGTTGCGACCCCTCGCAGGGTCGATGAGAACCGGGCAGCCGGGCTGCGGCATCCGCCTGTGGCTCATGTTGCGACCCCTCGCAGGGTCGATGAGAACGCCCACCCACGCAGCAGACCTGTCCCTGACCTCGTCTCGTTGCGACCCCTCGCAGGGTCGATGAGAACTACCGTCGCGCTCGGGCGCGAGCAGGAGCTACACCACGTTGCGACCCCTCGCAGGGTCGATGAGAACGCGTCTGCACCACCATCACCGCACCGGGTGGCCGCACGTTGCGACCCCTCGCAGGGTCGATGAGAACCTGCGCGACGCCGTCCAGCAGCCGGCCGCCCGGGTTGCGACCCCTCGCAGGGTCGATGAGAACCCTGACACCTACGCCGCCTAATGGCGAAGCTGAAGGGGTTGCGACCCCTCGCAGGGTCGATGAGAACGGACAGGCGCACCCTCGTGGCCAAGAGCCTGGACCCGTTGCGACCCCTCGCAGGGTCGATGAGAACGTGAGGAGCTGCTGCGAGAACGCGGCCTGCAGTTGCAGGTTGCGACCCCTCGCAGGGTCGATGAGAACATGAACGCGAATGTCGCGGCGCGCATCGGCCACGGGTTGCGACCCCTCGCAGGGTCGATGAGAACGAGCGGGCGCCTCGGCCGGACGGGCTTCCCCACCCGCGTTGCGACCCCTCGCAGGGTCGATGAGAACGTCCAGTGCCGAGCTGCTCGCGATGGTCGACACCGAGTTGCGACCCCTCGCAGGGTCGATGAGAACGCCATGACCAATGACAGTCACGGTGCACCCGCGCACGTTGCGACCCCTCGCAGGGTCGATGAGAACCCGTCCACCGCTCCACGGCGTTCTCTTCACCGCGGGCCTGTTGCGACCCCTCGCAGGGTCGATGAGAACCCCATGGTAAAAGCCGCTGGTCAGACGACATATGGGGGTGCGGCGGTGGGGGTGAGTTTGCAGCGCACCCTGGGTTGTGCAGGTGACCCTGGGGGTTCGCTGAAAGTGAGCGAAGTCGATCTTGTTGCTGGGTGGCTCTACAGGATGTCGGAAGGTGCGGCCTGTGATGTGCCCCAGGATTCTCGTACTGGTGTGGTGCCTGGCGGGAAGGTGTAGACCAGGACGCTGTCGTAACTTTGGTCGATGGCTTTTTCGACGGCTGCTTTGAAGCGTTTGACTTGGGCTGGGCTGAGGGAGCCTTCGAAGACGCTGCGTTGTACGTGGTGAAGGTATTGGCGGCAGGTTCGCAATATGTGGGGATTGCGTTCGACGGCGGTGTCATAGACGACCACGACGTACATGGTTCACCACCAGATGCGGAACGGTTTGTATTCCTCGTCTTCGAGGATGCGTCGTGTCAAGCGGAGTGCCTCTAGGTAGAGAAGTTCTTCGTAGGCGACTTTGCGGCCGAGAGTTCGGTGCTGGACCGTGACGCCGAGTTCGTCACGGATGGTCTGGACGAGGAGTTTGCGTCCTGTTTCGCTGAGCATTGCTTGGTTGGTGTCGGTGTCAAAGTGGTGGGGCTTGAGTTGTCCACGTCCGTGGAGCCGGAGAAGGAGTCGTTCCGCGAGCAGTGGTTTGAAGACCTCGGCCAGGTCCAGGACGAGGGTGTGGCGTTGGCGCTCCATGCTGCTGTGCAGGAAGCCGACTCCGGTGTGCAGTGGAGTTAGGCGTAGGGCGGTGAGGACGCGGGCGTAGGTGATGCCGTTTGCGTAAGAGATGAAGGCGTTGCCGGCGTTGCGAGGCGGTCGGCGGTTGCGGCCGTTGAGTTGCAGCCATTCAGGGAGTTTGGTGTCGAGGACTTCCCATGCTGATCTGCGGAAGGTGCCTTCGGCGCCCATGAGTTCGGCGCGGGTTCGAGCGGTGGTGACTGATTTCTTCAGGACGGCGTGGGGGCTGGCCAGGAGGTCGCGGTCGATGACGCGGCGGACGTTGAACGCGGCGGCGAGCACGATGTCGCCGGCGATCTTGAGGCTGGCCGCCTCGTCCATCGCGACGCGTGCCTGGGCCAGGACGGTCGCACCGGACGTGCTGGTGTCGGAGGTGAGAAGGGAGCCGGCGTAGTCGCCGTAGTGGCTGAGGAGGTGGATGCTGATGCGGTGCCGGTTGAGTAGGGAGGTGACCGCGGTGTTCACGTCGATCGGTGCGCAGGCGATGATGTCGCGGACGTCGGTGATCGGTATGTGGACGTTGCCGCCGGTTTCGCGTTCGATGAGCAGTGATTGGTCTTTGCGGCGGATCCGGCAGGCGGTGGTGAGCCAGTAGGTGCGTCCTGCGGTGGGCATCACTCGCTCCAGCAGTAGTCGAGGTAACTGCATCCGCGGCAGGACGTGCGGGCCAGCCGTGGTGGTGATTGTGTGGCGCCGGCGATCTGGATGACCTGGTCGATGTCGTTTTCGGCTTGCTTTGTTTCTTCGAGGCCGTATTCCAGGCGTTCGGTCCGGCGGGTTTTGGGGTAGTGCAGGATCCCGCCCGCAGCTGGGACACCCACTTGGTGGAGCCGGTGGCAGTAGTGGTAGATCTGTGCTCTGTCGGCTGAGGTGGGGCGGTTGGAGGATTTGATTTCGTGTACCCAGTGGCGGCCGTCGAGGTGATCGAGACGTGCCGCGCCGAGATCGACCGGTGTACTTCGCGTGTAGGAGGTCTCGTGGACCGCCTCACCCAGTTGCACGAGGGCGCTGAGGTGTTCGGGGCGGACGCCGCGTGAATAGAGCCATAACTGGCGGGGGCAGTGGTGAAGGTACTTGATATGGACACCGCCGACATCGCCTGGGAGCATCAAAGAATCTCTCCTGGCTGATACCTCGCCTGGGCTGGGCCTTGCACCGACAGGAGGCCTTTTTGGGGTCGTAGTCGCCTTCCACGATGCGTACGCCGAGTTTGCGTTCGTAGCGGGTGAGTGGTGCTGCCCAGTAGGGCATGGGGATCAGGTAATCCTCTGCCAGGAGTCTTCCAGCGGCGCCGTCGACGCTGTCGAGTTCGGCGCGGTAGGCGTCCAGATCGGAGAGCAGGATGGCTTCGGTTCCGTCGAAGAGTTCGTCGAATGCTTCGGTGAGGCTGGAGCGGTCGTCGAAGGGGAACTCGAAGGTTAGAAAGCGATCGATGAAGGCGGTGCGGCGCTGGTGTACCTGGTCGCGCCATTGGATGCCCCAGGCGGAGGCGTAGATGTGGTTCAGCCAGTCGGTGGCTTGTGATTCGTCGATCTTGTCGCCGTCGTGGCGTAGCAGGATCTGCCAGGCGGCCTCGACAGGTTGGCGCGGGTAGACGCCGTCGGCGTATTCGCCGGTGCTGCCGCGGCGGGGACGGTAGGTGGGGGCGTGCACGATCACGTCCGCGGGTGGCAGCATCCCGACGCGGTTGACCCGGCCGAATCGCTGGAGCAATGCTTCCAGGGGAGCCGGTGAGGTGAAGAGGGCATCAAAGTCCACGTCCAGGGAGACCTCGATGACTTGAGTAGTGACGGCCAGCCCTGGGCGGCGGCTCTTGCCGACGCCATGGCGTCGCCGGATTCGTTGCTCAATGCTCAGCCGGTCTTTGCGACGGAACCGGGAGTGCAGCAGGACGGCGCTGTTGTGGCCGTGGGCTTGTTCGGCGATGGGGGCGAGTTCGTCGAACAGGGTTTGGGCGTCGGCGACGTTGTTGGCGACCACCAGGACCGCTTGCCCTTGGAGCAGGCGTTGGGTGATCTCCTTCACGGCTGCGGGATCGGTCAGGTGATGGGGGCGCAGACGCAACCGGTGGCGTACCGGCAGCCCCAAGTCCGGGGTGCTGATCTCATGGATGTCACCGTCGAGTGTCTCGCTGAGCAACTCGGCCAGAGCAGTGGGCAAGGTGGCCGACAGCACGGCGATCCGGCCGCCCATGCGTTCCCACAGGTGGGCTGTCGCGAGGAGGTAGCCGAGCCGTTGTGGATCGTAGGCGTGCAGTTCGTCCAGGACGTACACCGAGTTGGCCGCGTCGATGAGAATGCTGGAGTGTGCCGGCCCGGCCAGGGCGCCGCGCATCAGCTGGTAGGGCGTTCCGACGCGAATGGTTTCGCGGAACAAGCGGGTGGCGGCGGCTCGGGACACGGCTTTGCGTGCGGCGTCGGGGCGGTGCTGCTCGGTGTCACCGGGGCTTGCATCCTCGGAGGCGATGGCGTGCGCCAGATGGTAGGAGGCGGCCCGGGAGTGCGAAACTCCGATGGCCTCGGTGTCGCCCAGCAGGTCTGCCAGCCGGTAAGCCATCGCGTTGATCGAGGCCAGGTAGGGCAGGGTGTAGAACACGCGGGGTGTGCCGTGGACGATGCGGTTGAGGTGCTGGACTTGGGTGGCCGCCCACAGCAGGCCCGCTTCGGTTTTGCCGCTACCGGTGGGCGCGCGCAGGAGCAGGTGACCGTCCACGTCGGCGGCCTGTAGTTGGTGGTGGCGAAGCGTTCGCCCCTGGGTGGCGAAATGCTTGTGGAGCAAGGTGGGGAAGTCCGCGCCGATCGGCTGGCGGGTGTGCAGGGAGCCGTGAGCGGAGGACAGATGGTCGGCGAAGGTGACCGCACCCTGCAGCAGCACCGCGCCGAGCCCTGCGTCCTTATCGTAGAGCGGGGCCTGCCAGTCGGTGAGCAGTTCCTGCAGAACGGCATGGGCCTCGGCGAGGACATCGCGGTGCCCCGGTGGAGCGCTGTCGACGGGCAGGCCTGCCTGGTGGGCGGTGGTGGCCAGCCAGTGGGACAACGCGTCGGCGTCAGCGGACGACACCGGCTCCACCGACCGGCGGAACTCTTCCAGCGCGATGTCGCCGTAGAGATATTCCAGGCTGTTGGTGGCTGCGCCGCTCAGCGGGCGATGGTGGGTGGCGACAGCGACGGCGATGTGCCGGCGGAGTTCAGGGTCGGGCACCAGAGCAGGGAGGAAGCCCAGGGAGACGACTTCGTGGCGATGCCCCCACCGCGGGCTGCGTCCCCAGACCATGTCCTGGAAACCGCGGCAGAGTTTGCCGCAGTCATGGGTGAGGATGGCGAGCATCACCGCGGTCCAGAATCGGTCCTGGAACGGTGCCTTCAACGCCTCGATGGCACCGACGCGGGCCTGCAGGGCCTGGGCGGCGGCCAAACCGGCCGCGAGATGGGCGGTGAGTTCTTGCGCGGGGCGGCTCTTGGCGCGCAGATGAGGCAGCGGCCACATCGACCTCACCGCCGGTTTCGGGTGCCGGCCGGATGTGTGGGCGGAAGCGCCACCACGGCGCGTCCTTGGCCGTCCGACCATCCGATCGGCTGGTCGGCATCATGCCTGGCCGCGAACCGGTAGGCGTCCCAGCGGGTGTGTCCGCGGTCTTCGGAGACTGCGGTGGGAAGCCGCAGCAGCGTTCCGATGGAGGTGAGGTCCGCCGGTACGACCGCGCCGCCCTGCCGCCCCGGGGTGTCCTGTAGCCGTACCAGGTGCAGGCTGGCCAGCCCGACCAGATCCTGACTGCGGCCCAGCCGTAGCGGCCATCTGGGGCGGCGCATGCGCTGCATCCAGACGGCCGGGTCGTCCAGCACCCAGACGGTCAACCTCACGTCCGCCAGGAACGCCCGTTCGCGGGGGGTGGGGTCGGCCTTCTTCCCGGTGGCCTCCAGGGGATGGTAGGTCTCCAGATCCACCCCTTGCCCGCGTGCGCGGAAGGCCATCGCGAACCGCATCCGGGGGTCGACCTGCGCCCAGCCGCCGGCGGCCGCAGCCAGCATCCCGCCCACCGTTGCCGGCGGCGGGCACGGCAGCCCTACCTGCACGCCGGCGTACAAGGGGTTGCGGAAGGACACGACCGGGGCGGTGACCGTCAGCTCCAGCGCCTGGACGGTCACGCCTTCGCGTCCTCGAACCATGCATCATGCACGCCCGCCTCGATCCTGTCGGCCAAGCCGCGCAGCATCGTGCGGGGATGGCCGAGCATCACCTGCTCGGTGGCGATCAGATCGGCCAGAGAGTTTTCGGCCTTGTCACGCTGGTTGCCCAGGAACCCCGGAGCCCAGCCCAGCAGCAGTGGCCCGGCCAGTTCATCGGCCCAGGCTTCCAGCTCCTCACGCAGCACCTCGCAGGAGAACACCACCTTGCCGTTGTCCTGGGTCAAGACCCGGGTGAAGGGATTGACGCCACCGCGCATCGGCGCCAGCAGGACCAGCGACGGGGTCCGGTCGCCGTAGTGCAACGACTGCTTGGCCCCGCCCTGGAGCTCGGCCAGCGCTCGCAGCAGCAATCCGGTACGGCGGCGCCTTTCGGCGACCGGCAGCCGCAGCGCCCGCACGCCGCGCAGCATCGTGGGCTCGGCACCTTCCTGCTCGGCCTCGGCCGCGGCCTCCGCCGTCAGCGCCACCTTCAGTCCCGTGCCGTCGACCTCGAACACCCCTACCCGGGGCAGGTCCAGCAGCAGATCACCGGCGAGTTCGGCGCTGTAGAACTCATGCTCGTGGATCACCGGGTTCTCGCCGGCGGCGAATCCGCGGCTCATGGTGCCGAAGTCCAGGCTGGGCTTGCGGGCGGCCACCGACACCAAAGTCCCGTTCGCCAAAACCGTGTCGCGCTGACACGTGCCCGCCCCCTTGACCGCGACCATGTAGCCGAACAGGTCGTCATCCAGGAACCGGTCGGGACGGCCGGCGGTGTAGGCCTGCTGCCGTTTGCCGCTGCCCGAACGGGTCACCGCCGACCGGGGCTCGCCATCGGGCAGCGAATCGCGCAGCCACCGCCGAAACGCCTGAGCCGACACGTACGGGTGGACATCCCGGCCCACCCGCATCTGCTTGACCTGAGCCACGTTGTCCTGGCCCAGCCCGTTGTTGGGAGCGCCCGCGACGACGTCCACGGCGATCTTCCCCACTAGGAACGCCATCACTCTTCCCCTTCCGCATCCAGGATCTGCAGGCCATCGGCGCCCTGCTCCTCGGCCAGCTCCTCGGCGACCTGCTGGGCATCGGCCGGCCGCCAACCATTGGCATGAAGCTGTTCCAACACCGCCACCAGCAGCATCCGCCGGTTGAACCACGCCCGGACATCAGGATCGGGATCAAAAAGCAACTCGTTCCCGCGGGCGGTCACCAGCGGCCCATCAGCGCCCTTGGGCGCGACCAGCAGCCAATCGACCGCACGCCGCAGCAGCCAGGCCTGCATCCGCGACGGGCTCTTGAGCGTGGCGTAGAACTCTTTGAGCTTGCCGCCACTGTCGTCGGTGGCCAGCAGCATCGCCACCCGCGCGGCGACCGCCTCCAGCTCCGTCAGATCTTTGGGATTCATGTGCTCTACCTCGATGGCGAAGGAACGGCAGATGGCGGCCAGATCGGCCGTGTAGTCCGGGACGACACCGCGTTCGGCGGACCGGGCCAAAAGCGCGGCAGCAGCACCCAAAATCCTGTCCGGCGCCCGGAAAGCATTACGGGCCAGCCCCACGATCGCAGCCTGATTGGGAGTCCAATGAGCCCCGATCAGAACACCGAAGCCCCTCCGCAGATCAGGGGACCGCGCAGTACGCCGCAACCATTCCGCGAGCGGCTGATCCATCGCTTCGACGGTCAGCGCCTGCCCCCGGTTATTGTTGGTGAATAGCAGCAACTCCACGTCCGCCCTCACCGGACTGCTGTAGTGGCGCAGCTCGCGAAGCGCGATCACCTCACGCACCAGCTCCACATCCGGCGTCACAGCCCCGACCTCGAAGATCTGCAGATTGCGACGCGTTTGCCGAGCCGTCGTACGCGAGATCAGACGCTCATCCCAACTATGCAGCCCCGCGGCCGGCCCACCCGACAGGCGGCACCCGTACGGCAAGGCATGGAAACTGACCACGCAAGGCCAGCACAGCGCCATCCCCTCGTGACCACGCGGCGTGGAGTTGCGATAGATATCACTCTCCGCCAAAGGGATGTCCACCTTGCCGTAGAACCGCACCGCCTGCCGCCCGCACAGGACACAGTCCGCCCCCGGCCAACTCGACGCCTCAGGCATCGCCCGCCACCGAGAAACCGTGGCGATGATGACCGAGTCGTCCTTCTTCCCATTGCTGGGATGAGCCATCGGCGAGTTAGGAAAGAACGACAAGCTGCACTTCAACCAAAAATTCTGCTTGGTATCGCGGACCAGAGCAGCACGCGTGGCCTCTTCCCGCAGACGCTCGACCACCTGGCAGAACGCCTCGGCATCCACATCAGATGGATGAGACCTGCGTGCCAGCGCAGCCACGGTGAACGCCCCGATCCGCTGAAGGGGATGCGCGGTCAACATCAAGCGCGACTGCGACTCGATCACGGCATCACCCACCCGAACCCGGCCGCGTTCGCCTGGCCCAGCCCCCAGCACCAGATCGCCTGCAACGACTCCGGAGCACCACGCAGCGCAACCTCTACCGCAGCGCCCGGCTTCTTGCCGCCCCCCACAGAAAAAGACCGTTTCGGACCCACCCAGCTGACCGACTCCAAATGCACGTCCGGATCCAGCCCCAACGTCTCGGCCTTACGCCGCAGATTTCCCTCGAAATAGACCGGGAACTCCGGCTCGGTCGGCAGCAGCCATGCCTGCCGAGAACGACGGATCCCCTCCTCGTCCCGCCCCGACCCCTTCAAGACCACCGGCGTAGCCGTCCGCATCCGAGCGGTCCCGTCCGCAAAAGCCGGCGCCTCCAACGGTGAGACGCTCACCACCCGCAACGCGACCCCACCCCAGTCGATCAACTCCCGCTCACGCAACCCCTTGACCCACGCCTCAACCACCGCCAGCAAGGGACTGCCGAACTCAACGATCCCCTTACCACCGGCCGCATAGCTGCCCCGCTCCCGCCTGGCCTGCGGAAACACCGGGGCACCGTGCCCAAAGGGGACCAGACCGTGCGGCTCCCAGCCTTCCTGGTGCAGCCGCCTGCCCAACTCCGGAGCCGAACGCGCCAGCAGGTCGTACGCCAGCCCTCGCCCCGGAGACAACACGACCGGCCAAGGAATCACCGCCGCAGAGGTCACCACCTCCACCCGCAACCGCACCCGCGCCTCCGATCTCCACGACCCAACGCCGGAGACGATACGACCGGGCACCGACAAAAACCGGAATTTCCCCGAGTGAAGGCCTTGGGCGGGTGGCCGTTACAGGCCACCCGCCCCCTCCAAGGGCAATGACGGGCAAAGCGGGCAAATGTCGCAATTCGCAGCCACTCGTTTTGACCCCGGTCGTGCTATGGCTCAACGGATACACATTGAGTACTGGCAGTGCACAGTCACTCCGAGGACTTCAGATTGCCGACCTGCCTAAGGTGATCATTTTGAAAAAGCGCCACAGGCGGTGGCTATTGTGGTTGCTATGTGCTCTAGCGGTGGCAATCGTAGGTGCCGTACTAGTATCTGTGTTCTTTGAACCCGTGGTCGGAGCATCTCTATTTTTCCCGATTGTCGGTATCGCATACCAAATTTTCCGGGACAGCTTCCCGCCAGAAGAAGAGCCCTAAGCTAAGCGGACCGTCGCGCAGGAACTGGGGGGCTTGATCACGTGTGAGCCTTCCTCTCGGGCGATAAGAGCCGTTACGCACTACCGTGCCAGCCAATGGGGACAGGCTGCACCCCTGGCAGGGGCGATGAGGACCGTGGAGATGGCGGGCGGTCTCGTGCAGTCCGCGACGTTGCGACCCCTCGCAGGGGCGATGAGGACCAGCCGGGCGCGATGTGGGACGTCCCCCGCTACCTGTTGCGACCCCTCGCAGGGTCGATGAGGACTACACCACGGTCCGGTACGACCCGCCCCACGTGAGGTTGCGACCCCTCGCAGGGGCGATGAGGACAGGGGTGCCGCAGCTCGGCGAGACCGTCACGGTGGCGTGGTTGCGACCCCTCGCAGGGGCGATGAGGACCGCACGGCGGGCCAGCAGCGCATGCCGGATGATGTCACGTTGCGACCCCTCGCAGGGGCGATGAGGACTCGCCCAGGAGATCCTGGACGCCCAGCAGCGGCAGTTGCGACCCCTCGCAGGGGCGATGAGGACCCAACGGTAAAGCTGCTGGTGGAGGGATATGCGTGAAGCTAGGTGAGAGTCCAAATGCAGCGCACCTCTGGTTGTGTACGCGAACCGGGAGGTTTGCTGAAAACCTGCAGATGATCTGGGCCATGATGCGATGTCATTGCTGTGAACCAGGTATCGCTATCTGCTCAGCTCACTTCCGAGGTTCTCGGCCCCTGCCTCCCATGGGCTGACCAGCAGCAAAGTACGGCTCCGGGCGATCGAGGCCAGTGTTAGCGGCGGGTACGCGGGCCAGTAGTGCTGTGCGATCTGCGCGTTGGCTCTAACCTTCCGTAGGTTCCAGCAGGCGCGTACCGCCCTGTCGCACTGACCATGCCAGTGCTGAGCCGTACCGGGTTTGGTGAAGTCCGGTCTACCTGGCGCCGGTTGGCGCTGGTGTGTTGATCGAACGGTAGTGGTTGGCCTCGTACTCGGCAGGTGGCACGTCACCGATGGCTGAGTGCAGACGACGGTGGTCGTACCAGCCGATCCATTCGACGATGGCGTATTCGACCTGGTCACGGGTTTGCCAGGTTCGCCGGTGGATCAGTTCGGCCTTGAAGGTGCCGTTCAAGGCTTCGGCCATGGCGTTGTCGTAGGAATCGGCGACCGAACCGACCGATGCCATGACGCCGAGATCGGCCAGCCGGGCGACATACCGGAAACTGGTGTACTGGCAGCCGTTGTCGCTGTGGTGGGATCAGGCCGCCGGCCTGCGCTCGTCCCTCGCGCCGACGTTGCCACAGCGCCATCTCCAGCGCGTCCAGTGGCAGGTCGGTGCGCAGGTGGTCGGCCAGTTGCCAGCCCATGATCCGGCGGGAGAAGGCGTCCAGCACGAACGCCACGTACATCCACCCTTCCCAGCTGCGCACGTAGGTGATGTCGGCCAGCCACGGCCGGTCCGGCCGGTCGGCGGTGAACTGCCGGTTGACCAGGTCCGGTGGCCGCGGCATCGACTCGTCCGGTGTGGTGGTGCGCCGGTGACCACCGCGCCGTACGCCCTCCAGCCCGTGCTCGCGCATCAGCCGCTCGACCGTGCACCGCGCCGCTTGAACGCCCTGGCGGCGCAACTGCCGGTGCACACGCCGGGACCCGTAGACCCCGTAGCTGGCCTGGTGCACGTCGGTGATCTGCTCGAACAGGACCGCGTCGCGCTGGGCGCGGGCCGAGGGCGGGCGGCGTTTGCGGCCGTAGTAGGTACCCGGGCACAGGTTAAGTACCCTGCACACCGGCTCGACCCCGAAGCGGTCGCGGAGGTTGTCGACCACCGCGACTACTTCGTCCGGGGCTGGCCGAGCTCGGCGGCGAAAAACGTACTGGCCGCCTTGAGGATCTCGTTGGCCCGCTTGAGCTCGGAGTTCTGCTTGCGCAGCCGCTTGAGCTCCTCACGCTCGGCGGTGCTCAGCTGCTCGGGTCGCTTGCCGGCATCGGCCTGGGCCTGCCGCACCCAGGTGCGCAGCGACTCGCGGTGGATGCCCAGATCGGCCGCGATCTGCGCGATCGGCCGCTCCGACTCCAGCGCCAGTCGGACAGCCCGCTCCCGGAGCTCTTGGGGTACTTACGTGTTGCCGCCATCGCGGTCATTCTCCTCCCTGCCAGTCAAGATCATGACTGGCTTGAAGGACTTCACCAAACCCGGTACGGCTCATGCCCGGGAGTGGCTCGCCGCCGGGTTCGCAAAACCGCGAGCGTCCACCGCGTACGGATCGGAGGCGTCTCCATCTTCCCTAGTCATCGAGAAAGAGGAACGGCCAGGAGAATCGGCGCCGACCGTACCGGGGCGGCTGGGATCGCTACGTCCTGGACTGCTGGCCGCGAGGTTGTTTTTTTGCGGAGGGTCAGGCCAGGTCAGCAGGACCGCAGGCAGGCGGGCGAGCCGGGCGCGGGTAGCCATGCCGAAGTCTCCGGTGACGACGGTGACAGGGCGCCCGGCAAGCGCGGCAACAGCCGATGCCCGGTTCCACGAGCTTGCCTGCCCGCAGGCAGCCCCTGGACTGAGGCAGCGGTGGGGCCGCAAACCGTGAGTACCTCCCGCGCCTGCGGATCTATGGTGATCATGCCCGCTAGGAGTTGTCGCGCCGTACAGCCGGCCTGCTTGCGGGCTAGTGCGTTCCTGTGGTGAGTAGTGGTCGGGCGTGGTCGAGGAACTCGGCGACGCCGGTCGATCGGCGGTACGGTGCCAGGCCGGTGACGAGGCGGGATAGGTGGCCGATGCAGCGGGCGGAGTCGACTTCGCCTGATAGTGCGTCGATCGCGTGGTCGCCGAGTTTGAGGTAGCAGTAGCCGGCTTGGGCGTGGGCTTGGGCTTCGTCCATCCAGTAGCACCAGTCCGGCGGGCCTGACGACGAGGGCGTGTCGCTGAGGGCGTTGAAGGCGGCGTCGATCGCTTGGCGGGCCTGGCCGGGGGAGTGCTCGTTGGCGTGTGCTTCTGCGGCTCGTAGTTCGAGGATGGCGGTGACGGTGGGGCTGGCTCCGCGGTATCCGGTCCTGGCGGTTTCGGCGAGGGTGACCGCTTCGCGGGTTTGGCCGATGTCTTTGGCTTGGCAGGATTGGAAGCCCAGGATGTTGGCGCCCAGCGCGCGGTCTCCGGCGGCGTGGGCGGCGTGCAGGGCCGCGATCCAGTACCGCTGGGCGCGGGCGTGCAGGCCGGAGTCGAAGCACAGGAACCCGGCCAGCCGCAGCAGCTCTCCGGCGGTGCTGTGTAGCCGGCGCCCGACCGAATCGGTGTAGCGGCGTTGGTCCAGCAGGCCGGTGACGTAGCGCAGGTGCTGGTGGACGAGGGTGAGGAGTTGGCCGCCGCCGAGTTGGTCGTCCATCCTCCGCAGCCGGTCGGTGATCTGGTCGAGGTGGTCCACGACTTGCATCGGCACCCTGGCCCCTGCCGATCGGGCGGTGGTCCCGTTCTGGTGGGCGATGAGCCACTCGTGGGCGGGGGAGGTGGCCGCACTTCCCAGCAGTAGCAAGAACAGGCGCCGATCCATGGCTCCAGCCTGCGTGACGGTGTGCAATGCCCGCAAGGTGCCCTCGGCATCCCAGGGCACCACCAGGCCCGCGTCCGCCGGCAGGCACTCCAGGTCATCGTCGGGCCAGCCGAGCCCGCCGGGGGTGATCTCGCGGTGCATGACCTCGGTGAGCAGTGCTGCGGTCAGTGCCCGCCAGGGTGGCCGTGGTGTGTCTCCGGTCACCCACTTGTAGGGCGTTTTGGGGTGGATCCGCTCGGTGCGTCCTTGCTGTTCGGCGAAGGTGTTGAGGCGGCGGGCCAGCCGTTCAGGAGTCCAGCCCAGCGCGGCCAGCAGGCCGGCTAGGTGGGAGCCGGTCATCGAGTCGGTCATCAGGATCTCCGCAGGCCAGCGGCAGGCGAGTGATGTCCCTGGGCTTCGCACCGTAGTCCGGCTGGGCCGTCTTCGCTATCGGGTTGCACCGGTGCGCACCAAGGGCACCGAGCGGCACCTTCCGCACTCCTGCTTTGGGTCCGGTGATCGCCGCCTACTGGAGGCGGACGCGTCCCGTTCAAGGGGTGCCGGTGGAGGGAGCGCAATGCGACAGATGGGGGAGTCGAGGCCCGGCGGTGCCGCTGGTTGTGTCCTGTGTGCAGGAGCCGATCCGCGAGTCCGTTCCCCGATGGATGAGCTGTTGCCGCCCGGGCGGTCTCGGTTCATCGCGATCACGCCCGGCTTCGTGGCGGTGCCGACGGACGGCTGTTTCGTCCCCGGCTATCTGCTGATCGTCCCGCGCGGTCACGTGCTGTCGTTCGGCCGCGTGAACGCACGGTTGCTGGCCGAGGCCCAGGACTTGATGGACTCGCTCGCCGCCCGGCTCCAGAAGGCGTACGGCTTGCCGGTGCTCGGGTTCGAGTACGGCATCAACGCCCCGGGTAAACGCAGGATCGAGCACGCTCACTGGCACCTGCTCCCCACCGAAGCGGACCTGAACCGATGGCTCGCCGACCGCCTGGCCGGGAATCCGATCGGGGCGCTGCCCGAGCTGCCGGGCGGTGACGGCTCCTACATCGCCGTCCGCGGCCAGGACGCGGCGTTGACGGTCTTCGCCGTCGACGGGCCGTTGGAAGCAGATCGGCGCATCCGGCTGCGCCGCGTCGTCGCCTCCCTGGACCCGCGTGTTGACGCCGCGGCCTGGGACTGGGCTGATCACAGGTGCCCGGAGCTGATCCGTGCCACCGTCGCCGACCTGTCGGCTCCCAGCGAGGAGTCAGTCTCGTGAGCGGCGGCCGCGTGTCCGCGGGGATCGTGGGGGAGCTGCGGGCGGGCCCGGTTCTGCAGGATGGGTTCGACGACCTCTACAGCGCGGTGTACGCGATCCTGGATGACGCCAAAACCGGCCACGACCTGGTCAAGCTCTACAAGGGCAGCCACGCTTCCCCCGACCCGCATCCGGTCGTGACCGACGTCGGGTCCTTCTTCTTCGCCCAGCGGCGCGGGCTGGTGGCCTACGCCTGCCAGGCCGTGAACCCGCACCGGGACGCCACCCTGGCCGACCTGGACGTCTACGACGCCCAGCAGCATCCGCGCGTCAGCGTCCGAGCAGCGTTCGAGTCGCTGTTCGGTACGCTGGCCCGCCCCGGCGAGTCCGCCGTGGACGTGCTGCGCTACGTCACCTCCCGCACCCATTCGCTGGGCGCCTACCGAGGTGGATCGAGCGGCTTCGATGAGGAGACCCGCGCGTTCGCCGCCGCCCACTTTCACGGCCTGGGCGTCCCCGTCCGCCCGGAGGAGGTCCTGGTGTTCTGCGGCGGCGCCAAAGGCGCGTTCACCGCGTTCTGCGCCGCGATCATGTGCCGCCGACGCCACGACGACCTGCAGCATCTGGGTGGTCTGCTGCTCACCCCGGCCGGCTACTACCAGAGCCTGCGGCTCATCCCACCGATCTTCGGCGGCGACATTCACCTCACGCCGCGGCTCACCGGCCCGGCGGTCGCCGAATGGCTGGAGGCCACCGCTGGCCACCCGCGCCGCTGCGTGTACGTGCCGCTGGTCAACAACGCCGACGGAGCCGTCCTCACCCCAGAACGGGCCCGCGACGTCGCACGCGCCATCCTGGAACACAACCTGCACCACCCGGCCCGCCCGGTATACGTCCTGGCCGATGACGTCTACGTCGGCTCCTACCTGAACCCGCACACCCAAGCACTGCCGATCGCCGCGGTGACCGGCGCCGACCTGGACGCCCCCGAACTGGGACGGATGAGTGACTGGACGCTGACCGTGGTGACCCCCTCCAAGACCTTCGCTCTGCCCACGGCCCGGGTCGCGTTCGCCACCACCACCAACCCGACCCTGCGGGCGGCGGTGTCGCACTACCGAACCGTGCTGTCACAAGGCCGAGTCCCGCAAGCCGGTGAACTCACCGCGGCCGCGGCGATCTGCCTCACCCCGCAAGCCTGGATCGACGGCTGGAACACCCACTACCGGCAGACGCTGCAGCGGCTGACGGGCCACATCGCCGCGATCAACGTCCGCATCGGATTCCCCGCGATCCGGATCGACCCGATCGAGGGCGGCTGGTACCTGCCCCTGCGCATCGATCCCGCGATCCTGCCCGCCGCGGTCAGCAGCGTGGACGCCTTCACGCTGCTGCTGCACTACGGCCTGGACGACCCGGCCAGCGGGATCGCGCTGCTCCCCGGCGAACTGTTCGGCCACCGCACCCCACCCGGCACCCCGGACGGATTCCTCCTGCGAGGCACCCTGGCCGCCGGCGAACACCAACTCGACCGCTTCGCTGACCGCCTAGGCCAGGCCGCCGCCATCCTGGCCGGGCCCGGCGGCGCCGACATCAGCGCGCGGGCGCTGCGCCGGGCACGGCAGGTCGCCGACATCGACACGATCGTGCGCACCTGCCGCTACTGACCTCGCCCGGCGAGCCGTCCCCGAAATCGTCACCGGTGCTCAGTAGGCTCACCCAGCACCACATGTAGTAGCTGGATCAACCGAACACTCCACAAGTTGTGGAACCAGTGTATGGAGGCGGAAATGGATCACAGGGCGGCCCAGCGGCATATGCCCCGGCGGCGGACCGGCCTCACCACCTCGGTGACCATCGGCGGCGA
This sequence comes from Actinomadura sp. 9N407, assembly GCF_044326315.1. NCBI lineage: Bacteria > Bacillati > Actinomycetota > Actinomycetes > Streptosporangiales > Thermomonosporaceae > Actinomadura > Actinomadura sp. 9N407. The sequence continues at coordinate 260,392 of NZ_JBIRAW010000005.1, forward strand.
ACGCTTCTACCTCACCGCCAACAGCCGCGAAAACGGCACCCTCGGCGAAGTGTTCATCTCCTGGGGCAAGCAAGGCCAGACACAGGCCGGGCTCATGGACATCTACGCCGTGGCCCTGTCGGTCGGCCTGCAGCACGGGGTCCCGCTCCTGGACCTGGTCCACCAGGGCCTGGACCTGTACTTCCCGCCCCAAGGCCACACCGACGACCCCGACATCCCCCGCGTCCGATCCGTCGTGGACTGGACGGCCCGCCGCCTGGCCATCGACTGGCTGCCCTATGAGGTCCGCGCGGCCGAAGGCATCTTCACCGTCGACGAACGCGTCACCGCAGCGGGCGACTGGCTCGCCGCCGAGACCGCCAAGATCCCCGCCGTACAGGCCCAAGTCCCCTCGACCGACCCGGCCGCCGACGCCGACGAGGTCATGGCGGCATTCCGCGCCGAACTGGCCAGCGGGATCGGCGTCCCGCTCAAGCCACACGCCTGACCTTCACCCCACGCGGCGGGCCGTGACGAACACGAACACGTCATCGAACTCCAGTACCGGCCCGCCGTGCCGGGCGTCGATCTCGGCGATACCGGCCGCGAGCTCGTTGTCGTTGAACTTGGCCAGCAGCGACATCCATCGGTCGGCGACCATGCCCAGCCACGTGTCCTTGGCGACGGCCAGCCGGAACGACTCGGTGCTCACCTCGGCCCGCAAACCACACTCCTCCAGCCGGCGCGCCAGGTCGGCAGGATCGACCGGATGCCGCCCGTACCGCTCCAGCGCCGCGTCGAACAGCGGATAACCCAGTACTGGAGCCAACAGCACGATCAGCAACCGCCCGCCGGGCGCCACCAGCCCGGCCAGCGCGCGCAACGCGGCGTCCCTGTCTGCGGCGTGGTGCAGAACCTCCTTGGCCAGCACGGCATCGAACCGTTCATGCGCCACGGCGGATGTCCCTGTGGCGAGATTTTCCAGCGACGCCCGCACCGGAATCAAAGTCGCAACGTCTGGCAGTCGCTCGAGCATCTCGGCCGAGGGGTCGACGCACACCACCGAACCGGCACGCTCGGCCAGGCCCCGTGCGTACAGCCCGGTCCCACACCCGATATCGGCGACCCGATCCTTCCGACACAGACCGAGGCGATCCAGGATGCACCCGCTCATCCAGGCCACGAACGCTGGACTATGAGCCCAATGCTCCTCGAAACGGCCCGCCAACCGCCTGTAGTGCCCAGACGCATCTACCGTGCCCAATCTGTCTCCTGTTCATCTCGGGAAGCCCTCCCGAATGCCCACGCGGTCCAAACATCCCGAAAGCGGTGATGCTTGGCCGCTGATGGTCTGCGCCAGGCTGGTCGCGAGCCTGCGGTGTAAGCGTGCGGGCGGAACGCGGCGGTTATGAGTAGTCGAACGCGTGCATTCCCTTGCGGGAGAATCGGCGCTGCCCGTCGACGGTGCGCATCACCGTCTGCTCGTTCTCATCACCCACCGGGTCACGGTTCATGTGCCTTGGGCCGGGAGAGGAAGTCCCGTACGAGCCCGATCTCGCGTTCCAGGCTGTTGCTGTCGCGGGCCAGGCGCTCCCACTCGCTGCGGGCGTCGAAGACGATGGCCACAGCGGTTGGCTCGGTGAGCTTGTGCTGCCGCATCGCCCACATGAATGACCGCTCTTGGATCTGTAGCAGAGCCATCGCGTCGACTACCGCGATCGTGCGATCAGCCGATGACTTCACGATTACCGCCTTCCGGGGCCTCACTTGGTATTCCGCCTCATCAGCAGGGCGAGGCCCCGAGATCGTCGGTGATGTTGTCGGTCTCGTCCGGGGCGTCGTTCCGTGGGACGAACTGATGTCCGGCGTGGGGGCCGTCGTGCCAGATGAAGGAGCCGGTTTCGCCGTCCCAGACGACGAGCGAGGGGCTGGTTTCGTAGTAGGCGGCGCGGACCAGATCCACGGCCTCGGAAGGCTGCGGCGTGTTGTGCCTCGGCGTGAGGCGCCGGGGGGCGTGCGGAGCACGTCCGCGGACTTGGCCGTACAGCGCGACGAGCGGTCCGAATACTTCGCCGCGTTTGTCGAGGTGGAAGCTCAGCATCGGAACTCCTTGCATGTGATGGTTGACTGAGGCCTTGCGGCGCCACGCGCTCGGTCGAACAGGCCAGGTGTATGGCGTCGTGGGCGCGCCGGGTGCTCCTCGAGGGTCTGGTTGGTGCCGGCGCGCCCACGCCCGGTCCGCTGCCTGTCCGCCGTGTCGAGGCAGCGGAGTATGTGATGCGATGCCGTGGTGGCAACCGCTGCAGCGGACGAGAGGTCGGCTTATGGTGCGGTCTGCCAGGTAATGCCGCCGTCGTCTCTCCGCCGGGCGCTGGCCACGGTTCCGCAGTCGACGTACGTGCAGGCCCCGGAGCTTGACAGGGTGACCCGGTGCACGTGTCCCTCCGCGCCTGCGTCCGCGCTCTGGAGGGTCTGCTGAACGCACTGTGTGGCGGTGGCGGGGGTGTCGGTCACTCCGCCGGTGTGGCGCGCTTCGACGTCCCACGCGTACAGCGTCGGCCGTCCATATGTGGAGCCGATTGGTGCGGCTGGGATGTGCGGGACGGTGTCATGGGTACTCACGGCTCGCTCTCCTTACGGGGGCTGAGGCTGAAGGTGGCTTCGACCGGGTAGTGCTCGGAGGTCGTTCCGGCCGGGGCCTGGTCGGAGGCGCTGAGCCGTAGCACGGTGTGTTTGAGGAAGGTGTCCGGCGGCAGCGTGCTCAGAATCCGGTCACAGCGAAAGGCGAGCTTGTCGTCGCCGGTGTGGCCGACCGTGGGTGTCCGGTCACCCAGATGGGCTCCGACGTCCAGGAGCCCGCCTCATCGAGTGCCAGGGCGGCCGCAGTGTCGAGTTTGCGGCGAGCATGCGCGGCAGGCACCCCGGCCGGAGGCTCCAAGCCGGCCTCGACGGTGGGGACGGCATTCCAGTCGCCCATGGCGATCACATCGTGGCCCGCGCCGATGAACAGCCTGAACGTCTCGGCCTCGATCTCCCGCAGGCGGGGACTGGAGGGCGCCATGTGCACGACCGCCAGGTCGATGACGCGTTTGCATATCAGCGTCCGTACGCACAGAACGCCATGGTGGAAGAGGTGGGTACGATGCCGTCCGTCGATGACGTTCACGGCCCAGTCGTCGACGAACAGAGCTAGATGGCAGCCGTCGGTATTGGATTCCAGCAGGATCCCGCGCATTCCCAAGACGCTCTCGGCCGCGCGGAGTTGGCGGCGGTGATCGCGGTCCCACTCCTTGCACTCCTGCAGAGCGACGATGTGAGGGAAGCGCTTGGAGATGGCGCACAGGTCCCGCAGTTCCCGGGCGCGGTCATCCTCGGTGTTTCCGCCTCGGAGGTTGTAGGTGATGACCACCACTTCCAGGGATGATGGCTGATTCACAGGCGGCGCCCCTTCAACAATTGGGGAAGTTCCGTCAGATCGGGGAGCCGTGTGGCGCCGGGCGGCAGCCCGCGGCGCGGCTTGGGACCGACGAGGACCGCGGGCATGCCCAGCTCGATGGCCGGGAGCACGTCATGCGGCAGGCTGTTACCGACGACCAACAGCTCGTGCCGAGCGCATCCGGCGCGGTTCAGCACGAGGTCGAAGAAGTCCCGGGACGGCTTTGCCGCGGCCAGCTCATGCGATTGGAGAACTTCGGCGAAGCGGCTGCTCAGACGAGCCCGACCTAGTGCCAGGCGGCGGTCTTGGTCCGGTCGGGTGTTAGACGCAACCAGCAGCCGCAGCCCCAGGTCCTTGACCAGTTCGAGTACGACCCCTTGCGCGGCAGGGGTGATCAGCCGCATACCGAGGTCGGGATCGAATGTCCCGGTCCCGAGGGTGTCGCCGTAGTCCAGGGCGACGCAGGTGATCGGGCCGCCCATGCTTGCGGCGCGGAACGGGTAGGGCTGGCCAGCGGCTGAGCGGGCGGCGCTGAGACGGTGGTCCCGGCTACCTCGGCGGTGCCGCCCCAAGAACAGAGGCCTCATGACGGCACCCGGCCGACCGCTCCCAGCATTGGGAGCTTGTCCATAGTGGTGTCGATCGCGGCCCCGATCGGGAGCGTGGCCACGGTGCTGTCGATCCTTGCCAGCTCCGGGCGCCAGTCCGGTACGGGGACCAGGCCCGGGTCGACCAGTTCGAGTCCCGTGAACATGGACGCGATCTCTTCACGGGTACGTGCCACCCCCACCTTGAGAGCTTGCCGGTAGTGCGCGGTCGCGCGTTCGATGCGCGGGTCGTCCTCACCATGGGAGATGACCAGGCGGCTGCCGGTGGCCATCACCTCACGCCAGCCATTCAGCGCCCGATCGGGATCGTCGGCGAAATGCAGCACCGACACCAGCAGCACGGCCACCGGCCGGGAGAAATCGATCAGCTCGCGGGTGACGGGGTGATCGATGATCGCTCCAGGGGCGAGCATGTCGCCGGAGACGATCCCGGTGCGCTCGTCAGTGGCCAGCAGCGCACGCGCGTGGGCCAGGACCAGGGCATCGTTATCGACGTACACCACCCGGGCGTTCGGGTTGGCGTTCTGGGCGACCTCGTGGACGTTCTCCTGTGTGGGAAGCCCGGAGCCGATGTCTACGAACTGGTCGATTCCCGCCTCGTCGGCCAGGTAGCCCACGACCCGTCGCAGAAAGTACCGGTTCTCCCGAGCGAGCTGCACGACGATGGGGCTGTCCTCCTCCAGCAGGATTCCGAACTGGCGGTCGACGGGGTAGTTGTCCCGGCCCCCCAGCAGGAAGTCATAGACCCGCGCGATCTGCGGGCGCGTGGTGTCGATGAGCGGTTCCGCGCCCTCGTTTTGCGTCATCGGGGCGACCCCACTTCGATCGCTGCTGCGTGCACCGTTGACCGTCTTTCTCGTTCGACTTTGTTAGGTCAGGTCAGTGAACGCCCGGCACGCCGCCGCGGGGCAGGTGGATACTGCGGATAGGGATAGGGATACGCCGAATATCCACATCACAGTCCGGCGGAACGGTGCACGCATGGGCGAGGAACACGGCAGGCCGCGCCCGGAGTGGGCGAAACGACTCCAGGCCGAGCGGGAGGCACGCGGGTGGGGCAAGCGAAAGACGGCCCGCGAGCTCTACACGGCGGCTGGCATCCGCGACGGGAACGTGACGTCGTTGGCCAAGCAGGTGGCATGGCATGAAGAGGGCCGGCATTTTCCGCGCGATTGGGCGCCCGCCTACGCCGTCGTGTTCGAGACTGATGAGGCCGACCTCTTCCACCTGGCGAGAGGCACGGATCCTTCGCAGGCGCTACCTCTGCTGCTAGCAGGCCCTCCGCGTGGAGCCACGGTCACGGGCGACGCGGCCCGGCTGCCGGCGGTCGAAAACGTGGAGGCATTGCTGCGCAGGCTGTACCGCTTGGAAGCAGAGTTCGGCGGTAACGAATTGTGCGCCGTGGTGCGCGATCAGGTGGACAACGCCTCGGCCCTGTTCGGAGCGTCCTCGCTGTCGGCGCAGCTGGAACGCAGGCTGTACACCGCACTGGCGGGACTCACTCAGATCGCGGGATGGCTGTGCATTGACGCCAATCGGCACGCGGACGCCAACCGTCACCTGGCCGCCACGGTGTACGCGGCCCATGAGACCGACGACCTGGCCCTGGCCGCACACGCCATGGGCTACATGAGCGTGCACGCCTTCTACCGCGATGAGCCTCGGCGAGCCCTGACATTGGCGACCACGGCCAGCATGCTGGCGCAGGCCACCGGGTCTCCCCGAACGCGCGCCATTCTGCACGACCGGGTAGCGCGCGCCCATGCCCGGCTGGGGGACAGCGACGAATGCCGCCGGCACCTGGAGTTGGCTGAAGTCGAACATGCTCGTGCTCCGGCTGATGAGGAACCGCAGTGGACCACCTACGTCAACGACGTCGAGATCGCCGCCCAGCGAGGGGCATGCCTACTGGACCTCCAGCTCGGCGGGCCCGCTGTGGACGCGCTGCGGATGGCGATCGCCCTCGCGCAGACCCGGACTCCCGACCACCATCGGGACCTGGCGCACTACAAGACCCGACTGGCCGCTGCGCACGTCCTGCAGGGGGAACCCGAACAGGCCGCGAGCGTGGCGGCCGAGGCCCACGACCTGGCCGCGCAGATCGGATCAGCGAGGGTCAGTGACCGCTTTGATGACCTCATCGCCAAGCTCGAGCCGTTCGACGTCCCAGAGGTTCACGACCTGATGGCCAAGGTCAGGGACCAACCGGGCCGGTGACCCCCAATACCGAGCGCACGACGGCCGCAGTGTCCTCCAGGCTCGCAAGGACCAGTTCGGCACCCGCATCCCGCAACTGCTGCTCGCTCGTGGCCCCTGTGGCCACGGCGACGACCCGCGCGCCACCCTGGTGGCCGGCTTCCACATCCTTAGGGGTGTCGCCAATCAGGACCGTGGTGGAAGGGCCGAAGGCCTGCCGGTACTTGCGTTCGGCGCGCTCGCGGGCAAGGGCGACCAGTGGTGGGCGTTCGGTGTCGTCCATTCCGTAGGCGCCGGCGTCGAAGTCGACGAACCGGTCCAAGCCGAACGCGGCTAGCTTGCAGCGGGCGATCGGTTCCATGTTCCCGGTGAGAACCGACTGGATCACCTCATCTCGCCCGGCCAGTGCTACCAGTGCGTCGCGGGCGCCGGACAGTACCTGACCTCGCGTGGTGAGTTCTGACTGGCGTCCCCAGAACGCGTCGGCGAGGGCATCGGTGAAAGTGGCCATGACCTCAGGCGTGGGAGTGATGCCGTGGATCCGGAGCGTCTCGGCGGTGATGGCGCGGTCGGTGCGGCCCGCCATGTCGGCCAGCCGTTTCATGCGACGGCCGGTGACCCGCTCGAACGTCACCTTGTAGATCTCTCCGGAGAGGCCTCCGACGCTGACCAACGTGTGGTCGATGTCCCAGAGCACCAGAATCTTCACTCAGAGATCGTAGGGCAGACGTACATGAGCAATACGTGCGCCCAACGCTCTGTGTGGCGCTGCGCATGCCGATAATTCCATCCGTGCACGTCACGCGGCATTCTGGTACTCGTTGAGGACTCCACCGAGGTGTTGGTGTCGTCGTACGTTCAGGTGGGCGAGCTGGTCGAGGTCGGTGATCGCCGGGGGCAGCGGAGTGCACGGTCGGGCGTTCGCGATGCCGCGGTGCGGGCGATGGCGGTTATAGAAGCTTTCGAACTCGTGCAGGGTCTGAAGCAGGTGCCGTTGGTTCCAGCTCAACGTCCGGTCCAGGAGTTCACGGCGGCAGGTCTGCACCCACCGTTCCATGATCGAGTTCATTCTCGGCATCCGGACGCCGGTGAGCACGATCTTGATGCCTGCTCGGCCAGGACGGTATCGAACAGTTCGTGGAACTTGCCGTCGCGGTCACGGATCAGCCACCGTGCCCGGGACCCGGCGTCTTCCAGGTCCATGACCAGGTTCCTGGAGGCCTGCGTCACCCATGCGGCCGTTGGATGGGTGGTCGTGCCCAGGATACGGATCCGGCGGGTTCGATGCTCGATCACGGCCAGCACGTACAACCGTGCACCTGTGAGGGTGACGGTCTCCAGGAAGTCGCAGGCCAGCAGGGCGTCGGCCTGGGTGCGCAGGAAGTCGGCCCACGTGCCGGCGGCTCGTTCGGGTGCCGGGTCGATCCCGGCGTCCTTGGGAATCTCCCACACGGTGGAGGCGGCGACCTTCACGCCGAGCACGAGCAATTCGCCGTGCACCCGCCGATATCCCCAACTCGGGTTCTGGTGGACCAGGAGCAGCACCAGGACGCAGGGTGGAACGCACTGTCGGCGGCCGGCCCGGCCGCTTCGGCCGGGATCGGGCAGCGTGCCGACGACGAACAAGGTCGCGGTGCCAGCGCAGCACGGTGTCCGGACGCACCGGCAGCCGCATCCGGCGTGGCGCCTCGGGCGTCAGACGGTGCAGCATCGCCGCCAGGAACGCCCGGTCCGGCGCGGTGAACCGCACCTTCTGACCGCCCGGTTGACGTTCCAGCACCGCGATCTGATGCCGCAGCACGAGGATCTCGGTGTCCTTGTCCCGATCGCTTACCGGAAGCAGACGCAGGACCGTGAAGGTGTTCGTCACCGTCAGGTAGGCCAATCGCAACAGCACAGCCAGCCATCATGCCGGGGCAAGCACCCCCCACGAGGCCGTTCGCAGCTGAACAACCATAGAACTGCACCCGGTATTTGATCAACAGCCGCATGGGCTCTCACCTGCACGGATGACATTTTCGGCACCCGCAGGGTTGTAGAGGACTTCGGATCGCCAGCGTTTCCGTACCCCTGTGCACGGTGGGTCGATCTTGTCTGCACTTGTGTGCGCGACGGCGCCCGGCCTCTTCTCTTCGGTGTCCGTTAGGGGAACCTTGAACGAGACGCTCTTCGGCGCGGCCCCCGATACAGCCGACCTGCGGGAACGTCGTCTCATATAGGTGGTCCGTAGAAGTGTCCGATGAAGGGGGGCTAAACGGTACGCTATGCGGGTGGGAGAACTGATCGGCTACGCCCGATGCTCAACCGAGTTCCAAGACCTCACCGCCCAGACAGAGATCCTTACCGGTCTCGGCGTCCACGAAGACCGGATCTACCTCGACAAGGGACTCACCGGCACCAACCGGGAACGGCCCGGCCTGGACCAGGCTCTGGCCGCAGTCCGCGCCGGCGACACCCTGGTCGTCCCCAAACTCGACCGGCTCGCCCGGTCGGTCCCCGACGCCCGCGTCATCGGCGACACTCTCGTCGCGCGCGGAGTCCGGCTGTCGCTGGGCGGGAGCATCTACGACCCCGCCGACCCCATGAGCAAGATGTTCTTCAACATGCTCGCCGTCTTCGCCGAGTTCGAGGCCGACCTGCTGAAGATGCGCACCCGCGAGGGCATGGCCATCGCCCGCTCCCGCGGCAAGCTCAAGGGCCGGGCGCCCAAGCTCAGCCTGCGGCAGCAGGCCGAGCTGGTGCGCATGCACGGCACCGGCGACTACACCATCGCCGAGCTGATGGAGCTGTTCTCCGTCGGACGCGCCACTGTCTACCGGGTACTTGACCGCGCAGCCGGCGCGACTCGGTGAGCGGCTGGGGCGTCCTCCAGTACGGCAGCCCGTGTCGGGAGTGCGGTTACCAATGGTCGATCACCCTCGAACAGGCCATCGACCTGGTAGCGGCCATCCCACAGCGCTACGCAGGCCTGCTCTACGGTCACGACGCGACGCTGCAGCATCCCGATCTTGAATGGACCGCCAGCGCGTACGTCTGCCATGTCACCGACAACCTGCGCATCTGGGCCGAGCGGCTCGCAAGCGCCGCGCTGACCGGCCATGCAGACATCACCGGATACGACGATGACCTACTCGCCCGCGCTCGTGCCTACAACCTCCTGCCGGTCTCCGGCGCGCTGTGGTCACTGCGATCAGCCGCCACATCCTGGCGCCAAGCGGTGCAGATGGCCACCGAGTCCGAGGTCGTCCTGCTCCACCCCAAACGCGGCCCTCAACCGGTGGCCGAGGTCGTCCGGAACAACGCCCACGACGCCTACCACCACGAGTGGGACATCAGGCGGACACTCTCACACCACGGCCGGTTGAGCTCAGCCTCTCGTGTGCACAGGTCTTCTGACATCCGTGCAGAGGACTCCTGAAACTGACATCCGAGGTGGCTGCCCGAGGTGGCGACCTCGTCCGTATGGGCCGCCCGCAGAAGCCTCGGCAGCGGTTCCCAGGTCGCGAAGTCGTAGGGCGAGGACAACTGCGACCTCCGGGTTATTGCTGTGAGCAAGGTGAGGTGATTATGGCGGCAAGCAGCGACATTCCGTAGGTGCGTGCTGACCAACTGGACGGCAACGTCCTCATGGCCCGAGCGCGGGAACCGGGTGTGCCGGGCCACCGCAGAAACGATCACGGTTGTCCAGGCCACTCCGCAGGCGAGTACCCCCCAGTGCTAAGACTCTCTCGCGTCATCACTGCTCACGGGGCTGAGTGGAGTTGTCGGCAGCGCCACCTATGCCTGCGGGATCGTGAGGTGCAGTCTGGCGACGGCTTGCTGCGGTGAGAGGAGCCGGACCGGCCTCCGGGGACGAGGTCGCGGGCCGTTCGCCTCGATCAGGTGTGTGGGCCCGTACGGCCACGGCCCACTGAACAGCCCGGTCAGCAGCCCGGCCGGACAGCTGTTCAGCGTTCGGTGGACGACATCGGCATCGGCTCCGGGTGTCGCCGTCCACAGCATCGGCTTCCTGCCCAAGTCGAACCGAAGCTCGACCCCGAGCACTCTGTCCTCCACATGCTCGACGGTTTCCTCAACGGTGCCGGCCACGTGCAGGATGCCGCGGAGGCGCTCGTACGGCACCCGGCCGACCATCTCACCGAACAGGTGCTCCAGGTCATGCCCCGTCGTCAGTACCTCGACCGAACCGGGCGCAACGGTCAATGCTTCGACCAGTACCGCCCGAAGCAACCCGTCCGCGCCTGGGCCGATCACGCCGGCGCCGTACGGATGGCTGTAGTCGTCGGCCAGGCGGCGCGTGTTCTGCGGCGAGTGGCCTTGCAAGATCGCGACGAGACGTGCGGCGGACCGGTCGAAGATCTGACGGCCGGTCAGCGCGGTGAGGTGCCTCATGGACGCTCCAAGATCGTCGGATGAGCGGAGCCATGATCAAACCGGTGCCGGCAGGGGAGTCTGCGTGATCGAAACACGCCATGTCGACAACTGGTCACGGGCCAATGCCCCAGGTCAGCACTCTGGGCACGGCGGAATCGCTGTGGAGCCGCGCCTTTCGCGACTGGGCCGGTCCCTCGGTACGTGGTGACGAGTTCCGCTCACTGAAGCGAAACACTCATCGACCTCAGGTGACGCAGATAGCAATGCTCGTTACTGTCTGTGCCCGGAGGTGGCGGGTGGGGACTGAGGCTGGAGAGACGGCAACGAGGCTGCTGAAGGGCATCGTCGACGACGACGTGCTCGCCTCGTACAAAGAACTACTGGTGCGCGGCGGGTGCCCGAACGGCGAAGCGGCCGACCTGCTCGGAGGGCCGCAGATGGTGGCGACGCTCACCGAGGCGGGGATGGCGTACGTCGAGCCGGCCGGTCTGGCGGGGCGGCCACGCTTCGTCGCGATCCAACCCGAACTGGCTCTGCAGAGCAGCCTTGCCGCGCTTTCCCGCAGACTCGTGACGCGGCAGCAACGGCTGGTGGACGGCTACCGCCGGATGGCCGAGGCGCATCCGTTTCCCGGTGCGCTGGAAGCCGGCAGGGACCAGCTGGTCACCATCCTCACCAAACGGGCGGAGATCAGCGACGTCTCCCGCGCACTGCTCAGTACCGCGCGGCAACATTGGCTCACTCTCGAGAACTTCGTCATGGAACGGCCGCTGGAAGAGTTGGTCGCGATGCCGCCGCTGCCGGTGTTCGAAGGCGAGGTCAGATGCCGGTGCATCTACCAGGCCTCCTGCTCCGACACTCCGATCGGCGCCCAGATCATGAAGATCCACACGGAGGCGGGCGAAGAGGCCCGGACGGTTCCGAGGATCGGCATGAAGATGAAGCTCGCCGACGAGACGGTGGCGTTGCTTCCGCTGATGCCGACCGGAGTGTCCGGGGCGCTGCTGGTCCGGTCGCCTCTCATCGTGGGCGCGCTGCGGCAGTACTTCGAGCTCCTGTGGGAACGGGCGGTCCCGATCGGGGCAGCCGAGGCCGAGCCGCCACTGAGCACCACCCAGAGAACGATCCTGAAACTGCTCGCCCAGGACATGACGGACGAGCGCATCGCGCGCCAGCTCGGCAAGAACGTCACCAGCGTGCGGCGGCACGTCAGCGAGATCCGCAAGGAGCTGGGAGCCGTCAGCCGCTTCGCAGCAGGCGCCGCGGCCGCTCGCCGTGGCTGGCTCAATTGACGCCCCCGAGAACGGAGAGCCCGTGTTCGAATACCTCGATTTTGTACCCAGAGAACGGTTCCGCCGCGCCTTGGCGATCTCCCCGGACGGGGCGACGGTGGCCTACTCCAGCAACGCCGACGGCACCTTCGATCTCTGGACGATCCCCGTATCCGGAGGACAGCCGAGCCGTCTCACTCACCTGATCGACCAGGCGGTGTCACAGATCGCATGGGCACCGGACGGCAAGAGCCTGGTGTTCACCGCCGACCGAGGAGGCGACGAGCAGTACCGCCTCTACACGATCGGGGCGGACGGCCAAGACGTCACCGAGATCAGCCATGGACCTGACCGGCAACGCGTCCTGGCCGACAAGCCGTTCGACCCGGACGGGCGGTACCTGGTCTACGCCGCGAACGACCGCGACGAGACCGTGCAGGACATCCTCATCCGAGACCTGTCCGTTGACACCGAACGCCGGATCACCCCACCCTCAGGCGTGCAGTTCACTCCCGTCGGCATCTCGCCCGACGGCCGTTGGCTGTCAGCCCGCGGAGGCCGCTCCAACACCGATGTCGCGGCCTACCTGATCGACTTGGCCGACGTTCACTCAAGCCCCGTGTGCGTCACCTCCGAGCACGGGCAGGGCTTCTTTTCGCCGGGACCTTGGACGCCCGACTCGTCCGGCGTCTACCTGTGCACCGACCTCTGGGGCGAGTTCACCGCAGTCGGCCTGTATTCGCTCCAGGATGCCTCCCTGACACAGATCACCGCCGACGAGTGGGACGCCGAACTGATCGAGTCCGCCAGTGACACTCTGTTCTGGACGGTGAACGAGAACGGCTGCTCGACCCTCCATGCCCGAAGGAACGACACCCTTCTGCGACTACCGCAGATTCCTCAGGGGGTCGTCGACGCAATGGCCCTCACGCCCGATGGCCAGCAAGTCGTCCTTGAGGTCGACTCAGCCGCCCGGCCCAGGGAGATCGGCGTACTCGACCTGTCGACCGGCTTCAGGTATCTCACCGACACCCGCCCGCCGGCGATCCAGGCCGCCACTCCGGTCGAGCCGGACATGGTCCGCTATGCCGCAGGCGACGGACGCCACGTGCACGCGCTGCTGTATCGGCCGCTCACACCCGGCCCGCACCCTGTGCTGCTGTCGATCCACGGCGGCCCCGAAGCCCAGGAACGCCCCCAGTACGTGTACTCAGGTCTCTACCAGCACCTTCTGGCCCAAGGCATCGCGGTCTTCGCGCCGAATATCGCCGGATCTACCGGATACGGCCTCGCCCATCAGTTGCTGATCTACCGGGACTGGGGCGGCATCGATCTGCACGACCTGGACCACGCGACCCGATACCTCCAGGCCCTTCCTGGTCTCGACGCCGACCGCCTCGCCGTGATGGGCGCCTCGTACGGAGGCTTCGCCGCACTGTCCTGCCTCGCACGGCTCCGCCATCCCTGGACTGCCGGGGTGTCGCTCTGCGGACCCACGAACCTGCTCACACTCGCACAGGCGTGCCCGCCGACCTGGAAGACCGTCGTCGCCAACGTCCTTGGCGACCCCGACACCGACGCCGAACACCTTCTGCAGCGCTCACCTGTCACCTATGCGGATGCGATCGATGCACCGCTGTTCGTTCTCCAGGGCGCCCGCGACCCGCGCGTTCCGCAGGACGAGTCCGACCAGATCGTGGCCCGACTCCGCGACCGCGGTGTCGACGTCCGGTACGACATCTACCCCGACGAAGGACACGGGTTCACGAACCGCGACAACGAGAACAAGGCCTACGGAGACATCGCGCGGTTCATCACCACTCACCTGCTCGGCAAGTAGGGCGCCCACTGATGCCCGGAATCCTGTCTCCGTTCTCCCTGTTCAGAGAGGCCTCGGTCGCTCCCCTCTTCGTCTCGAGGGTCATCTCGAGTACGAGCGTGGGGATGGGCCATGTCGCTCTCGCGTGGGGCGTCATGAGGATGGGATACGGCCCTCGAGAACTGTCACTCGTTCTCGCCTGCAACGCATTCCCCGCCTTGCTCATCCTCTGCGGCGGCATCGTCGGCGACCGGTTCCGACGTCACCACGTACTCCTAGGCGCGGAGATCCTCGCGTGCCTGGCATGGCTGGCGCTGGGAGCGTCCTTCTCGATGGAACGGGCCCCGCTCCCGCTGCTCTGCGCGCTTGCAGGTCTGGGCGGAATCGCGACGGCCATCTTCCTCCCGACGATCCGCGGAGTCATCGCTGATCTCCTCGCAGGTGGCAGGCGCCCGGCCGGGAACGCGATGGTCAGCCAGACCGAGGCGGTCGGCCACCTCATCGGATTCGTGTCCGCAGGTGCGGTGGTGACCCTGGTCGGCCCCGCGTGGGCGGCAGGAGCGAGAGGGACGTTGTGCGGCATCAGCGCCGTACTACTCGGCCGACTCGTGACACACCGCCCAACTCATTCCGCCGCCGGCCCCGTCCACGACCTTCGCGAGGGCTGGCGGGAGTTCGCGAGCCGTCCGTGGGTCTGGATCATGACGCTGCAGTACACGGCGATCACCACGGCCCTGGTCTGCTACATGAAGATCGCCGGCCCGCTCTACACCGAGAACGGGCACGGCGGCGCATGGGCATGGGGAGTCATCAGCGCAGCCCAACCCCTCGGAGCCTTGGCCGGCGCGCTGATCGGCGCCCGCTGGCGACCGGCCCACCTCATGTCCGTCACGGCCCTCCTGCCCATGTCGGTGTCGCTGCCCATGCTGCTGATGGGTGGCGAGGCGTCGTGGCAGGCCATCGCCGTTGCCACACTCGTCCCGGGAGCGGCACAGGCCGTCTACTACGTCTTCTGGACGACAGCGCTGCAGGACAAGATCCCGCATCCGCTGCTGGTCCGTGTCAACAGCTGGAACATGGTGACCGGCTACGTTCTGATGCCGGTGACCGTACTGCTGGCCGGCCCGCTGGTCGCCGCCTTTGGCTCGCAACTGATCGTCCTTGCCGCGGCAGCGGGAGCCATCGGCGCAACGGCCTTGACGCTGCTCGTCCTCTGGCTGCTCCCAGATGTCCGCTCATCTTGCGGAACACGGGAGGCCCCAGCCGCCTTGCCAATGCGCGAAACGGAGGTCGCCGCTCGCTGACCAACGCAAAACCTGGTGCAGCGACGCCGGACACGGCCACGGCTTGCACCGCCCTACTGACCGCCTCCACCTGCACCCAGAAAGTCTTGACCGTGAGTGATGTGCACCGTAGTTCGCTCGCTTTCAGAGCGCGGCAACTCCTGGAAGGCGTGGTCCAAGACGAGTTGCTGGCCCTCTATATCCCGATGCTCGTGCAGGGTGGATGCCCGATCGAGGACGCCACGAGCCTGCTCGGCGACGGCGAGCACGTTGAACTCCTCATCCGCCAGGGGATGGCGTACCTGCAGGAGGAGGCGAACTGTGATTCGGCCCTCGTGCCGGCTTCGCCGGAGCTGACCCTGCAGCGAGCCCTGGCGCGCCAGGCCGGCGACCTCGCGTCCGAACACCAGATATTGCTCGAGGGACAGGAACGACTCCGTGCTGCCCAAACGGGGACCGGCACCGTCGCGGACGGCTCCATGGACCAGCTTGTCCAGTTCCTCACCGACCAGAACAGGATCGCCGAGCTGACATCGACTCTTGCCGGCTCGGCCCAGCGTGAGTGGCTGATCCTCGGCGATCACATCGCAGGCGATCAACCCGTTGATGGGCCGCGCCCGTCCTTCAGCCGTACGAGATGCCGGGCGATCTACGAGAGCGGTCGGATCGAATCGCTCGACGGACGCGAGAGCGTGGATGCCGACGTCCGAGCCGGCGCCACCGTCCGGCTTCTCCCGCAGATCGGCATGAGCATGCGGATCGCCGACGAGGCGATCGCTCTGATGCCGCTGGCCGAGAGAGCTTCGGCAGGTGCCCTGCTCCTCCAGTCGTCGGTGATCGTGGGAGCACTGAGGGAGTACTTCGAGCTTCTCTGGGAGCGTGCGACACCGTACGGTGCACCCGATAGGCAGGACGGGCCTCTCCCGCCGATCCAGATGAAGATTCTTCGGCTGCTCGTGCAGGACCTGCCGGACAAGGCCATCGCAGAGCAGTTGGGGGTAAGTCTCGCTACGGTCGGCCGCCACCTCAATATCATCCGTGATGCTCTGGGCGTTCAGAACCGCTTCGCGGTGGGAGCCGCGGCCGTCCAACGAGGTCTCGTCGATTAGGCCGACCTCCATTTGGTGTATGGCTTCACCGGCAGATTCGTGCGTATTTGTCCACGCGATTGCGTGAAATCACGGCCACGCATGGGCGGAGAGCAGAAGCCTGGACCGCGCGAAGCCATCAAGTACGAGGGACTATCCCGGCGTGCGCGGGGAGCAGGACGCCGTGCAGGAGCTTCCCGGCTTCGTGGCGGGATCATCCCCGCGTGCGCGGGGAGCAGGCCCGCAAGCTCGGGCAGGATCAGGCCGCGCAGGGACCATCCCCGCGTGCGCGGGGAGCAGTGCCCCGAGAACGGGCCCACGAGCGGGGCGCCGGGACCATCCCCGCGTGCGCGGGGAGCAGCGGCGAGCACTCGAGCGTGGCGTATTTCGAGTGGGGACCATCCCCGCGTGCGCGGGGAGCAGACCAACGGCCTGGTCAACACCGCCAAGCGGACGGGACCATCCCCGCATGCGCGGGGAGCAGCGCCACATCCGCGAGGGCGGCGGCGGCAGAGAGGGACCATCCCCGCGTGCGCGGGGAGCAGTCCAAGGCGAAGTCGTAGGTGGTGTAGAGGCCGGGACCATCCCCGCGTGCGCGGGGAGCAGCGCACCGTCATGTCCAAGGTGCGGGGGTAGAAGGGACCATCCCCGCGTGCGCGGGGAGCAGGAGTCCGTCGAGACGCCCGACCTGGGCCGCACGGGACCATCCCCGCGTGCGCGGGGAGCAGGGTCGTCTCGCACTCGTCGCACTGCTCGGTGCGGGACCATCCCCGCGTGCGCGGGGAGCAGAGGCCGACGTCTTCGTACCCGGCCGGGAGCGCGGGACCATCCCCGCGTGCGCGGGGAGCAGGCGGGCCGATCGCCGCAACCGCGATGCCCAGCGGGACCATCCCCGCGTGCGCGGGGAGCAGTGCGCGCTGGTCCCGTACAGCAAAGAGGCCCGGGGACCATCCCCGCGTGCGCGGGGAGCAGCACGCCCAGGTTCCGGCGCGCGCTCCGGACGTGGGACCATCCCCGCGTGCGCGGGGAGCAGACCGACCTGCTCCTGCTCTACCTGCTGCGCGTGGGACCATCCCCGCGTGCGCGGGGAGCAGACCAGCGTGACCGAGGGGCCCGCCGTCCCAAGGGGACCATCCCCGCGTGCGCGGGGAGCAGAGGAACGCGGCCGCGAGGAGCGTGACGCCGAAGGGACCATCCCCGCGTGCGCGGGGAGCAGAATCCCGACATCGCACGGGCCATGATCTCTCTGGGACCATCCCCGCGTGCGCGGGGAGCAGCTTGGCCAGGATGTTCAGGGCGCGTTGGGTGCGGGACCATCCCCGCGTGCGCGGGGAGCAGGGCCCGCACCCCAGCGCCGCGTTCCTGTGCTGGGGACCATCCCCGCGTGCGCGGGGAGCAGCTGGCGGCGTCCGTGAGCGGGCGGCCGCACTCGGGACCATCCCCGCGTGCGCGGGGAGCAGCGGCGTACGAGCCGACGTACCTGATCAACAAGGGGACCATCCCCGCGTGCGCGGGGAGCAGAACCACTGGGGCCGGCCGGTCAACTACAAGACGGGACCATCCCCGCGTGCGCGGGGAGCAGTGCAGGAGGCCGGGCAGGACGCTGGTCTCGTAGGGACCATCCCCGCGTGCGCGGGGAGCAGCTATCCCCAGCACACGGATGGCACCGGCGCCAGGGACCATCCCCGCGTGCGCGGGGAGCAGCACGACCGGGCCGTCCTCACCGAGTTCGCCCAGGGACCATCCCCGCGTGCGCGGGGAGCAGATCACCAGCGTCCCTCGCGGGATCCGACGTCGGGGACCATCCCCGCGTGCGCGGGGAGCAGGAGTCGGAGTACGCGACGCTGATGTGCAACGCGGGACCATCCCCGCGTGCGCGGGGAGCAGCCGCCCGAGGACATGGACGAGGTGCGGAACCGGGGACCATCCCCGCGTGCGCGGGGAGCAGGACGCCGGTGTCGTCACCGACGGCACGCACGCGGGACCATCCCCGCGTGCGCGGGGAGCGGAGCACCAGCGTCCGTCCCGGCAGCGCGGGCACGGGACCATCCCCGCGTGCGCGGGGAGCGGACGAGATCCCCCGGCCGGAGTCCGGCCCGGCCGGGACCATCCCCGCGTGCGCGGGGAGCGGATGAAGCTCGGCACCCGGACCACCGGCGAGAAGGGACCATCCCCGCGTGCGCGGGGAGCGGTACGGGATCACGCCCGAGCAGTTCGACGCGATGGGACCATCCCCGCGTGCGCGGGGAGCGGCCGGCGGCGGACGGCCCCGGGAATCCGCTGTCGGGACCATCCCCGCGTGCGCGGGGAGCGGCGGGCCCGGTACCCGCAGGTGTGCAACGGCAAGGGACCATCCCCGCGTGCGCGGGGAGCGGCACGGCGCACCCGTCTTCTGGTTGCCGATCCAGGGACCATCCCCGCGTGCGCGGGGAGCGGGTGATGTCGTGTGGCGGCTGTTGCTGGTCGTCGGGACCATCCCCGCGTGCGCGGGGAGCGGTGGAGCCGGTACCGGCGGGTCAGGTCGGTGATGGGACCATCCCCGCGTGCGCGGGGAGCGGCGGTTCCTGGAGTTCGACAACGAGGACATGAAGGGACCATCCCCGCGTGCGCGGGGAGCGGCCCATGCCCTTGGTCGCCTTGGACGGGTCCAGGGGACCATCCCCGCGTGCGCGGGGAGCGGGTCGCGACGATCGGGTACGCGTTCGCCCAGCAGGGACCATCCCCGCGTGCGCGGGGAGCGGGCGCACTCCGGCCGCGTCGAGCTGGCCGGGCAGGGACCATCCCCGCGTGCGCGGGGAGCGGTCTGTGGGCAAACCCGAAAGCAAAGGCTGTCCGGGACCATCCCCGCGTGCGCGGGGAGCGGTTCCTGACCTGAAGTTCTCTGAGGGTGGAAAGGGGACCATCCCCGCGTGCGCGGGGAGCGGTCCGGCCGCGCTCCGAACCGCTTGTAGATGTAGGGACCATCCCCGCGTGCGCGGGGAGCGGAGAGCACCTGACTCTTAATCAGGGGGCGCGAGGGGACCATCCCCGCGTGCGCGGGGAGCGGCAGTTCCGCCCTGTTCCTGGAGGGCGGAACCAGGGACCATCCCCGCGTGCGCGGGGAGCGGCGCAGGGGCACGTCCGCTCCCGAGGGGGGGAGGGGACCATCCCCGCGTGCGCGGGGAGCGGGGTGCCCGAACCGCCGCCGAGCTGCTGGGCGCGGGACCATCCCCGCGTGCGCGGGGAGCGGCTCAATGTCGCCCTTGACGTCAAGGAAGGTCTGGGACCATCCCCGCGTGCGCGGGGAGCGGGGCAGCGGGGTCCTCGACATCCTGGCTCAGGAGGGACCATCCCCGCGTGCGCGGGGAGCGGGGTGGAGCACCGTGACACCGCGTCCGCCGCGAGGGACCATCCCCGCGTGCGCGGGGAGCGGGCTTGCTGACCTGGGAGTCTACCGGCCGGTAACAGTGATTTTGAGTACTTGTGGAGATTCTGACAATTCGGACATTGGTGGCGCCCCGGGTTGGAGTGGCGGCGTCGCGTGATGGTCAGACTACGGGTCTTGGCGCTAAGGGGCGTGGCGTCGTTTATCGATGTGTTGGTGGAGCGGGTCATGTTTCGTTTCAGAAAGTGCGCCTTGCGTCCCCGCGGGTGCGGAGTGGGATGACGGGAGGCCAACTCTGTAGCGAGTTGGAAGGCGTTTGGCGCGAGGGTGTCCGGTTCTGGACTGGTCCGTCGATGGTGGCACGTGATCTCGGGTCGGACGGGTTGGATGCGGGTGTGCTGGATGCGGTGGCGGGGTGGGCGCGGCTCGGGAGCGGGTTGTCTCCGGCTGCGCGTCATGCGTGGGCAAAGCATGATCGCGATACGGACGACTGGCTCCCGTTGTGGCGTCATATGGCAGATAGCGGCGCGGTGGCGGGGCTGTTGTGGGATCAGTGGCTTCCTGCCCAGGTGCGGCATGTGATCAGCGCGGCGTTGCCCGAGGGTGCGGACGATGCGCGGCGGCTGGTGGTGTGGTCGGCGACCACGCACGACATCGGGAAGGCGACGCCGGCGTTCGCGTGCCAGGTCGAATCGCTCGCCGATGGAATGCGGGCCCAAAATTTGGAGATGCCGCTGCATTCTCAGCTGCATGATCGGCGGCTGGCTCCTCATGGGCTTGCGGGGATGTTGCTGCTGCATGAGTGGCTGATGGATCAATACGACTGGTCCAAGCGGTCGGCGTGGCAGTGGGCGGTGGTCGCGGGGGGCCATCACGGGGTTCCGCCGACGATGAGCGACATTCAGGCGCTGGCCGCGCGGCCGCGGCTGCTGCGTTCTACGGGGAGCGCGGAGGTATGGAGCGGGGTGCAGTGGGAGTTGCTGGATGCCTGCGCCGAGGTCTGCGATGTGGCGGAGCGGCTGCCGGAATGGCGTGAGGTGAAGCTTTCCCAGCCTGCGCAGGCGGTGTTGACGGGTGTGGTGATCGTCGCCGACTGGATCGCCAGCAACGCCGACTTGTTCCCCTATTCGCTGGACGCCCGGGACCAAAGCGATCGCGACCGTGTCGAAGCGGCGTGGCGCGGCCTGGCGCTTCCCCCGCCCTGGCAGGCCCTCGACCCGGGATCTGATGCCGCGAACCTGTTCGCGTCCCGCTTCGAATTGCCGGTTGGTGCGCAGGTGCGGCCGTTGCAGGAGCGGGCGGTACGGGCAGCCAGTGACATGGCGCCGGGCTTGATGATCATTGAGGGGCCGATGGGGGAGGGCAAGACCGAGGCTGGGCTGGCGGTCGCTGAGATCTTCGCGAGCCGGTCGGGTGCGGGTGGGGTGTTCGTGGCGTTGCCGACGATGGCGACGAGCAATGCGATGTTCTCGCGGGTGCTGAGCTGGCTGGATTGTCTGCCCGATGAGCGGCCGGACGCCGGTGCGCGGTCGGTGCAGCTGGCCCATTCCAAGGCTGCGTTGAACGAGGATTTCCGGGCTCTGACCTGGGCTGATCATCATTCGGTGCGCGGCGTGCAGCCGGATGAGGAGGCCTCGGAAGGCGCGGCGGCCGAGCTGGTGGCTCATCAGTGGCTGAGGGGTCGTAAGAAGGGGATGCTGGCGTCGTTCGGTGTCGGGACCATCGACCAGGTGCTGTTCATGGGGCTCAAGAGCCGGCATCTGGCGCTGCGGCATCTGGCCTTGGCGGGCAAGGTCGTGGTCATCGACGAGGTGCACGCCTACGACGCCTACATGAGTTCGTATCTGGATCTGGTGTTGTCATGGCTGGGCGTGTACGGGGTCCCTGTGGTGGTGCTGTCGGCGACGCTTCCGGCGGGCCGTCGCCGTGAATTGGTGGAGGCCTACACCGCCGTTGAGGGCGCGGAAGCCGTCGAGACAGCGACCGGCTACCCGCTGATCACCGTCGCCGGCAGGGACGGGACGCGGGCCGTGCACGAGGTGGCCGCCTCAGGACGGCGTACCGATGTGCAGGTCGAGCCCCTCGATGACGACCTTGAGGTGCTGGCCGATCGGCTCGTGCACGAGTTGACCGGGGGTGGGTGCGTACTGGTGGTGCGCAACACCGTGGCGCGGGTCCTGGAGACCGCCGCCGTCCTGCGCGGCCGGCTCGGTCAAGACAACGTCACTGTCGCGCATGCCCGTTTCCTCGACCTGGACCGGATGCGCAAGGACAGTGACCTGGTGAACGACTTCGGCCCGCCCGGGGACGGTCGCGCTCGTCCTGGCGGGCCCCATGTGGTGGTGGCGAGCCAGGTTGCCGAGCAATCCCTGGACATCGACTTTGATCTGCTGGTGTCGGACCTGTGTCCGGTTGACCTGCTGCTGCAGCGGATGGGGCGGTTGCACCGCCACCAGCGCGGCCCGGGACAAAGTGATCGCCCTGAGCGGTTGCGGCAAGCGCGGTGCCTGGTGGTCGGCGCGGATTGGAGCACCGCCCCGCCGGAAGCGGTGAAGGGTTCCCAGCGGGTGTACGGACCGCACGCGTTGCTGCGGTCGGCCGCGGTGCTGTGGCCGTATCTGACCGGGACGGCGCCGACAGGACGCACGGTGCGGCTGCCCGAGGACATCAGCCCGCTGGTCCAGCGCGCCTACGGAACCGCGCCCGCGGGACCGGAGTCCTGGCGGCAGGAGATGGACGCCGCCCACGACCGGCACCTGGTGCACATCGCCAAGCAGCGCACCAAGGCCGAGGGGTTCCAGTTGGCGGCCGCCGGCCGGGACGGGACCGCGCTGATCGGCTGGATCGACGCGGGGGCGGGCGAGGCCGACGACACTCCCGCCGGACGCGCACAGGTCCGCGACGGCGTCGAGTCGCTGGAGGTGCTGGTGGTGCAGCGCCTGGCCGACGGAACGGTGCGGACGGTGCCCTGGCTGGACGGCGGCCGGGGCGGGCTCGTCCTGCCGACCGAGGCCGTTCCCGAACCGAGGCTGGGCCGCATCGTGGCGGCATGCGGGTTGCGGCTCCCGTTCCAATTCTCTATCCCGCAGATCACCGATCAGGCGATCGCAGAACTGGAGAAAGAGGTCATTTCGGCCTGGCAGTCCCGGGACAGTTCCTGGCTGGCCGGAGAACTGATCTTGTTCCTTGACGAGAACTGTCGTACCCGGCTGGCAGGTTACGAATTGAGCTACAGCAAGGACGACGGCCTGGAGGCCACCCGTGTCGAATGACCCCCCATCCTTCGACCTGACATGCCAAGCCTGGATTCCGGTGTTGCGCGCCGATGGCACCAGCGACGTGCTGTCGCTGCGAGAGGTCTTCGACCAGGCCCGCACGCTGCGCCGGATCGTCGGGGATCTGCCGACGCAGGAATTCGCACTGATGCGGCTGCTGCTGGCGATCCTGCACGACGCGGTCGAGGGCCCCCAGGACCTGGAAGCGTGGGAAGAGTTGTGGGACGGCGATCTGCCCATCGGCCGGATCGAGGAGTACCTGGACGAGCATCGCGGCCGTTTCGATCTCCTTCA
Source organism: Actinomadura sp. 9N407 (assembly GCF_044326315.1). Classification (NCBI taxonomy): domain Bacteria; kingdom Bacillati; phylum Actinomycetota; class Actinomycetes; order Streptosporangiales; family Thermomonosporaceae; genus Actinomadura; species Actinomadura sp. 9N407. The sequence goes on from NZ_JBIRAW010000005.1 coordinate 283,379, forward strand.
CCCGCAGACGCCGTTCCTGCAGACACCTTCGCTGCACACCGCGAAGGACGAGGTGTCGTCCCTGGACAAGATCGTCGCCGATGTTCCCAATGGGGCGCCGTTTTTCACGATGCGCGGACAAGGGGTCGAGCGGCTGGAATTCGCTGAGGCCGCGCGGTGGCTGGTGCACGCGCAGGCGTTCGACACCTCGGGCATCAAGACCGGAGCGGTCGGCGACCCGCGGGCCAAGGGCGGCAGGGGCTATCCCCAGGGTGTGGCGTGGGCGGGAAATCTGGGTGGAGTGCTCGCCGCCGCCGATGACCTGCGCGAAACGCTGCTGCTCAACCTCATCGCCTTCGACACCGCAACGCTGCAGGTCGACCCCAAGAACGACCGCCCCATCTGGACACGCGATGTCCCCACAGCTAAGCCCTTGGACGAGGTCGAGGCCGCCCGTCGGCCGTATGGGCTGCGGGACCTGTACACCTGGCCGGCGCGTCGCGTCCGGCTGCATTTCGACGACGAAGGCGTGTACGGCGTTGTCCTGGCCTATGGGGACGCCCTCGCACCACGCAACAAGCATGCCTGCGAGCCGATGACGGCTTGGCGGCGCAGCCCGTTCCAGGAGAAGAAACTGAAGGAGGCGCAGGTCTATCTGCCGCGCGTGCACGATCAGGCCCGCAGCGGCTGGCGCGGACTGGGTGCGCTGATCGCCGGTAAGGCCGATGGGTTCGAGCAGCGCCAGGAGGCGGCGGCGATCGTGCGGCCCCGGATCCTGGACTGGCTGGCACGCCTGACCGTCGAAGGCCCGCTGCCGAAGGACTACCTGCTGCGGGCGCGGCTACTCGGCGCGGTGTACGGAACGCAGCAGTCGATCATTGACGAGGTGATCGACGACGAGGTCGCGATGCCGGTTGTGCTCCTGCACGAGCAGGACTCCGAACTGGGAGTCGAGGCGATCGACGCCGTCTCCGACGCCGAGGATGCCGTCGGCATCCTCGGCGATCTGGCCGCCGACCTGGCCAGGGCCGCCGGTGACGCGGCCGACCCGCGTAAGGACGCCGCACGCACTTTGGGCTTCGCCACCCTCGACGGCCCATTCCGGGCCTGGCTTGCCGCGCTGAAACCGGGGGAGAGCCCCCGGCTCGCCCGCGCCGCCTGGCAGAAGACCGCACGCGGCAAGATCCGCGGACTGGGCGCGGACATGGTGGATGCCGCCGCTGAGACCGCCTGGCAGGGCCGCATGGTGACGACCAGGGACGGCCGCGAGCTCTGGCTCAGCTCCACCCGCGCCGACCAGATCTTCACCGCACGACTGGCCAAAGCCCTGCCCGGCACCCCCCGACCCGAAGACCCGACCACGGAGGCCCAGGCATGACGCCGGCGACACCTGCACTCAAATGGCCCGCAGACCTGGTGCAGGACGCGGCCGGCCGATTCGTTGCCGAGCTGCAGACAGGGTTCCTGGCCGACCGGCCGTCGGCGGTGGGGGCGCTGGCTCAGCTGCGCCGGGGGGCGGGCAAGCTGCCCCAGGACGTTCCCGAGCTGTGGGGCGTCACCGGCGCCGAGCGGCTGTTCGCCCAGGAGAACTCGTTCGGTGACCAGAAGCAGGAGACCCGCGCCGAGGCGGCGTACTTCCTGGCCGTCACCCTGTACGCCCTGCACCAGCAGTCGCAGGGCACCCCAATGCATCAGCACGGCGTGGATCTGGGGCAGGCCGTCCGGCGCCTGATGCCCAAGGGCGAGATCGAGGAGACGATCCGCCGCCGCTTCGTGCGGGTGGGAACCGCCGCGACCCCTGACGTCCTGGCCTACCGGCTGCGCGAGGTCATCTCTCTGCTGCGCGGCGCCGGCATCCCACTCGACTACGGCCGGCTCGGCCGCCAGCTCTACAAGGCGCAGACCCCCGACGGGCTGAGCGAGGTCCGCCGTGACTGGGGACGCAGCTTCCACACCTACAAGGCCGACCAAGCCAACGACGAGACCGATAACGGCGCCTTCACCGACAAGGACACCCCATGACGACCCGGACCATCGTCGAGCTGCACCTTCTGCAGACCGTCCCTCCCAGCAACCTCAACCGGGACGACACCGGCACGCCCAAGTCCGCCGTCTACGGCGGCGTCCGCCGGGCCCGGGTGTCCAGCCAGGCGTGGAAGCGCGCCACCCGCCGAACGTTCCAGGACATCCTGGATCCCAAGGACCTGGGAGTCCGCAGCCGCCGCCTGGCCGAGCTGCTCGGCAAGCGGATCCGCGGCCTGGACAAGGCCCTGTCCGAGGCCGACGCATGGGCGCTGGCCGCCGAGACGATCACCGCCGCGACGGGTGCCAAGATGGAGCCGCCCAAACGCAACGCCAAGGCCGACAAGGAAGACCAGCGGGAACCGGCACCCGAGGCCAAGTACCTGATCTTCCTGTCCGCCCGGCAGTTGGACGCCCTGGCCGAACTGGCGATCGAGGGCCGCGACGACATCAAGACGTTCTTCAAGAACAAGGAGAACAAGGCCGCGGCGAAGCAGCACGCCAACAGCCGCCACTCCATCGACATCGCCCTGTTCGGACGGATGGTCGCCGACGACTCTGACATCAACGTCGACGCCGCCGCCCAGGTCGCCCACGCCATCAGCGTCCACCGCGCCGACGTCGAGTCCGACTACTACACCGCCGTCGACGACCACAAGGAACGCGAGGAGGACGACAACGGCGCGGGCATGATCGGGACCGTGGAGTTCAACTCCGCCACCCTCTACCGCTATGCCGCCCTCGACGTCGACCTGCTCGCCAAGAACCTGGGTAAGGGCCTGCGCGAGGACGAATCGGCGGACGAACCGGTCCGCCGCGCGGTCGAGGCGTTCATCCGCGGATTCACCGAGTCCCTCCCGACCGGGAAGATCAACACATTCGGGCACCACACCCTGCCCGACGCGGTGGTGGTCAAGGTGCGTGCGACGCGCCCGATCAACTTCGTCGGTGCGTTCGAGCGGCCCTGCAAGGCCGACCAGGACACCGGCGGCCACGTCCGGGAAGCGAGCGAGCGGCTCGCCAAGCAGATCCCCGCTATCGAGACCGCCTTCGGCGCCGGCGACGACACGCTCACCTGGGTCACTCGCGCCGGCGACGACACCGAGGCGCTGGCCGCGCTCGGCACCGAACTGCCGCTGCAAGCACTGGTGTCGGCGGTCGGCGTGGAGGTCGAGCGGCGGCAGAACGGCTCGGCATGAGCGTCCTGCTCCTGCGGCTGGCGGGGCCCCTGCAGTCATGGGGCTCGGCGGCGCGTTTCGCCCGGCGCACCACCGAAGCGGCCCCCACCAAGAGCGGCGTGCTCGGCATGCTGGCCGCAGCACTCGGCCGCCCCCGCACCGCCGACCCGTCCGACCTAGCCGCACTACGCTTTGGTGTCCGCGTCGACCAGCCAGGCACGCCGCTGCGCGACTTCCAGACCGCCCATGACCCCGACACCGGCGGCGCCCTTCCGGTGTCGGAGCGGTTCTACCTAGCAGACGCCGTCTTTGTCGCCGCCGTCGAAGGTCCCCACGACCAGCTGACCACCCTGCACCAGGCCCTGCGGCGGCCCGGATTCCTGCCCTACCTGGGCCGCCGGTCGTGCCCGCCGGCGCAACCAGTCGACCTGCGGCTACGCGACGACGCCGACCTCGAGACGGCGCTGAGGACCCAACCGTGGCAGGCGTCGGACTGGCACCAATGGCGGCTCAAGGACCAACCGCAGGTCGACCTCGAAGTGCTCCTGGAGGCCACCGGCAAGGACGGCCGCGTCAACACCCTGCGCGACCAGCCGCTCAGCTTCGACCCCGCACACCGCCGGTACGCGCTGCGCGGCGTCCGCAGCTTCCCCGTCACGGTGCCCAACCCCCGCGCGGCCCAGCCCACCAAGCACATCGAGCACGACCCGACGACCGTCCTGAGGAGCGAGTGACATGTACCTGACGCGCTTCCGCATCAACACCGGACGCGTCGGCGCCCGCAAGCTGCTGGCCTCCCCCCAGACCATGCACGCGGCCGTCATGACCTCGTTCGCCGAAGCCCCCACCCCCGGCAGCGACGGCCCCCGCGTCCTGTGGCGCCTGGACCGCAACAGCAACGCCGACACCCACCTGTGCATCGTCAGCCCGATGCGGCCCGACCTCACCCACCTGGTCGAGCAGGCGGGCTGGCCAACCACCGCCCGCTGGGACACCTTCGACTACGCCCCGTTCCTCAAACGCCTCACCGAAGGCGACACCTGGAGCTTCCGCCTCACCGCTAACCCCGTCCACAGCATCCGCCGCAACGACGGCGAACCCACCAAGATCACCGCACACCTCAGCCCCGCCCATCAACTCGGCTGGCTGCTCAAACAGCAGAACAAGGCCGGGTTCACCGTGATGGAAAAGCCCCCCGAAAAGCGCCTCGTCCGCGACCAGGACGGCCGCGACCAGGACACCCACGACCTCCTCGTTCACGACCGCCGCCAGTTCCGCTTCGCCAAGAAAGGCGCGAGCGGACCGGTGACAGTGGTCGCGGTGACGTTCGACGGACGGCTGGAGATCACCGATGCCGACGCGTTCCGCGCCGCCCTCACCCACGGCCTTGGCCGCGCCAAGGCCTACGGCTGCGGCCTGATGACCCTCGCCCCGGCCTGACCGCCGATGTCCACCGTCGGCAAACGCGGGGCATCCTCGCCACGCGAACTCACCCGGATGAGCGACCGCATCTCGTTCATCTACCTCGAACGCTGCACCCTGCATCGCGACGACAACGCCATCACCGCCGAAGACGCCGACGGCATCACCCACATCCCCTCGGCCACCATCGGCACCCTCCTGCTCGGACCCGGAACCCGCGTCACCCACCAGGCCATGAGCGTCCTGGGCGACAGCGGCGCCGGCGTCGTCTGGGTCGGCGAACAAGGCGTCCGGTTCTACTCCGGCGGCCGCTCCCTCACCCGCTCGGCCGCCCTCGTCGAAGCCCAAGCCACCCTGTGGGCCAACCGCCGCACCCGCCTGGACGTCGCCCGCGCCATGTACCGGATGCGGTTCCCCGGCGAAGACCCATCCGGCCTCAGCCGCCACGAACTCCTGGGACGCGAAGGACGCCGCGTCAAAGACAGCTACCGCGAACAGGCAACCAGAGCCGGCCTCACCTGGAACGGCCGCAACTACACCCCCGGCGACTTCGACTCCGGCGACACCGTCAACCAGGCCGTCACTGCCGCCGCCCAATGCATGTACGGCATCGCTCAGACCACCGTCCACGCCCTCGGCTGCGCCCCTGGCCTCGGCTTCATCCACTCCGGCCACGAACTCGCCTTTGTCCTAGACATCGCCGATCTCTACAAAACCGAAGTCGCCATCCCCGTCGCTTTCGAAGAAGCCGCCCACAGCCCCGACGACATCGGCTCCCGCACCCGACGCGCCATCCGCGATCGCGTCAACGAGACCGGCCTCCTGCGCCGCTGCGTCAACGACATCAACAACTCCTTCTCCCCGGCGCCACCCAAGACCCCGCCAGCGCCGACACCGACCACGTCACCCTGCAAAGCGACCACGGCATGAACATCGAGTCCGGCCGCAACTACGCCGAGGACCTCAACTGGTGACGATCATCATCCTCACCAACTGCCCCGCCGGACTCCGCGGATTCCTCACCCGCTGGCTCATGGAGATCTCTCCAGGCGTCTTCATCGGCGGCCCCTCCACCCGCATCCGCCAGGCCCTGTGGGACGAGGTTCAGCAGTACGCCAACACCGGCCGCGCCCTGCTGGCCTACAGCACCAACAACGAACAAGGTTTCAGCTTCGAAACCCACGACCACAAATGGCACCCCATCGACCACGAAGGTCTCACCCTGATCCGCCGCCCCAAGAACCAGCCGGAGATCTCTGCCGCAGCACCCTCAGCAGGGTGGAGCAACGCCTCCAAACGCCGCCGCTACGGCAAACGATGATCCGTCCTCACCAGCCCGCCAGCATCGACAGCCCCATGCTGTCCGAAATGTCCGAACCTTCACAAGTGCTCAGAAGTCCTGTTACTCACTGGTAGATGCCCAGGTCAGCCAGGGTGCTCCCCGCGCACGCGGGGATGGTCCCAGGACCGGGGTGTGCGCCAGCAGCAGCGCCTCGTGCTCCCCGCGCACGCGGGGATGGTCCCCGGCTGTTCGCCAGCCCTGCCGCCATGGCCGAGTGCTCCCCGCGCACGCGGGGATGGTCCCTTCTGCGGCACGATCGTGGAATCCAGCGTGAAGTGCTCCCCGCGCACGCGGGGATGGTCCCGATCAGTAGCGGTTGGCCGGGCTCGGACACGCGTGCTCCCCGCGCACGCGGGGATGGTCCCCTCGCGAGGAGCTGTGTCCAGAACGTCTCGGGGTGCTCCCCGCGCACGCGGGGATGGTCCTACATCATGAGCGGGACGTGTGCCGGGCGCTGTGTGCTCCCCGCGCACGCGGGGATGGTCCCGACATACCGCACTCTCGCCGGACGCATTGAAAGTGCTCCCCGCGCACGCGGGGATGGTCCCAGACTGGAATACATCTTTCGCTGATCACTGATGTGCTCCCCGCGCACGCGGGGATGGTCCCACGGCCAACGGTGGGAAGGTGGTTACTCGTTTGTGCTCCCCGCGCACGCGGGGATGGTCCCCACGTCTGGGCGGAGTGGGGGATCTTCAACGCGTGCTCCCCGCGCACGCGGGGATGGTCCCTGGCGCTGGCCCGGCGGAGCAGGCAAGGCCGAGTGCTCCCCGCGCACGCGGGAATGGTCCCCTGCGACCTGCGCATTAACAGTGCGCCGCTCTGTGCTCCCCGCGCACGCGGGGATGGTCCCAAGGGCCAGGACTACAACGCCCACATGTGCTCGTGCTCCCTGCGCACGCGGGGATGGTCCCGACCAGAGTCCGAGGCCGAGGTGCCCGGTCAGGTGCTCCCCGCGCACGCGGGGATGGTCCCCGGTACAGCGCCCCCGGCAAGTACAGGGTGGCGTGCTCCCCACGCACGCGGGGATGGTCCTACCGGCAAGAGCTGCAGCGCGACGGCGGGCCGGTGCTCTCCGCGCACGCGGGGATGGTCCCGATCAGCAGCAGGCACGCCACCCAGACCGGCAGTGCTCCCCGCGCACGCGGGGATGGTCTCCTATTGAGACGGAGGGGCCTGGCTGGCGGCGTCCAGGGCGATCAGGTTATGCAGAACATCGACATAAAGCGTCCGATGTTCTCGGCGTCCGCCTGCAGTTATCTCGAAGCATCGGTCGCGACCTGAGCTCGTCCTCGTTGTGGACCGCGCTTGGGCGTTGTTCGCTCGACCAGATCCTTTCTGTTCTCGGTGAGGGCATGCAGTGGGGTGGCGGTGTCGAATGTCCACCACTTCAGCGTGGTGGGACGACGTGTGGGCTGGTGCCCGTGGCGGTTACGGCGGGGCATGATGCGCGCCCCAGCGGGGGAGTTTGGCTGAGTGCAGCAGCGGGGTCCGCTGGGCGGTGATCGTGATGTGGCTGGGAGGGATGCCGAGTAGGTCGGCGGCTTGTTCAGCAAGTGCTGTGCGGGTTGTGGCGCTGAGGGGAGTCAAGGTGTGGACGGTGACCTGGTCGGGGCTGGGGTGGCGGACCATGGCGCAGCGCCGTCCCAGGATGGGGCCGAGTGCGTCGAGGGTGTCGCGGGGCCAGTACCCGTTTACGGGGTGGTCGTCGGCGCGACCCAGCAGTCGTAGCCGGCCGGTTTCGTCGATCCGGCCGAGGTCGGTGGTCTGCAGGAGCGGGCCGGTGGCGGGTTCTGCGGGGTCGAGAGGGAGGGCCAAGGCGGGGCTGGCCAGTTGTAGGAGTGGGTGGGCGTCGTTGTTGATGATGGTGGTCACGCCGGGCATGGCGGTACCTACTGTGCCGGGCGGGGCGGCGGGGGTGGTGTCGAAGTGTGTGAGGGAGGCGGTCTCGGTCAGCCCGTAACCTTCACGGACGTCGATGCCGTGAGTGCGGTAGTCGGTGATGGCGGTGCTGCTCAGGGGGGCGCCTCCGGAGTCGATGGTGAGGTTTCCGGTCGGCGGCGGGGACGGGTCGGCCTGGTCTAGTACGACCGGGTTGGCCAGGACGATGACGCGGTCTGCGGCGGGGGCGAGTCGGGTGGCCTCCTGCAGGACGCGAGGGAAGGCGTCGACCAGGTGCAGGCGGGCGCCCAGGCGGGATGCGAGCAGGCCCCCGGCGATGAAGGTGAAGTTGTAGGCGGCTGGGAGGGCGGTAACGATGATGGTGTCGGCGGTGGCTTGGTAGATCGTCTGGTACCAGCCAGTGACGGTGTCGAGCTGGTCGAGGGTGAATCCGTAGCCGCGTGGCCGTCCGGTGGTGCTGCCGGAGCTGAAGAGCGCCAGGTCCCATCTGTCCCGGACGTCGTCGCCGGGGACGGATGCGGGCTGGGGCGGCTGCTGGCCGGCCTGGAGGTGGAGGCCGATGCCGGGGGGGGCGAGTACCTGTGGGCCAGTGGGGAGTAGCGCGACTTGGTGTCCGGCCGTCAGGGCGGCGGCGCCGAGCGTGGCGATGCCGGGCTGGTGGTCGCCGGTGAGCAGGCAGGTGCGGCGAGGTGTGGGCGTAGTCAGGGATGGGGCCAGGCGGGCGGCGTAGGTGTGGGCGGAGATCGGTTCCATGCCGGTCGTGGAGATGGTCCAGTCACGCATGCCATACCTCCACGGTCGGCAGGTGGGCAGAGGTCACGAACGCGGCGGTGGTGGCGGCCGCCGCCGCCAGTGCCAGATGGGGAGGCCGGCCGGTACGGGGTGGCGGTGGAGGGCCGGGGGTGGCGGCTCGCATCGGGACGCCGATGTCGGGAAGGCGGAGTATCAAGACCGCGATGCCAGGCGGGGCGGTGTCGGCTGCGGCGTGCCGGAAGGCTTCTTCGGCGGCGGCCTTGGCGGCGGCGTAGATCAGGGTGGCGGGCTGGGCGTCACCGATGACGTCGCTGGAGACGAGGACGGTCGGCAGAGGCCCTGCGGAGGCGCCGGGCTGGCGGCGGGTCTGGGTGGCGGCGTCCAGGAGTTGCAGGTGGGCCCAGCAGTTGACCTGGGCGCAAGTGGCGGCCGCTTGTATGTCGATGCCGTGCAGGCTGGCGCGGGCGTCCATCCCTGCCGCGCACACCAGCGCGCCGATCGGGGGTCCTTTGGCCAGGCGGCGGCCGACCCGGGCGACCGCTGCGGGGTCACCCAGGTCAGCCGGAACGAAGCGGCGGGTAGGTGCGGCGCGAGGCCAGGGGCAGGTACGGCCGAGAGCGACCAGCTCGCCGGGCCAGACCGGGGCGAGCGCGCGCAGCAGAGCCGTGCCCACGGTGCCGCTGGCGCCGGTCAGCAGCAGCGCCCCCTGCTCGGGCGCGTCGCTAGTCATCGGTGAGGACCATGCGGCCGGTGACGGCGTTGAAATGCAGGGTGATGAGGCGCAGCGGCAGGTTGAGCAGGCGCAGCAGTTCCCGGACGCGGTGCTGCTGAACCTCGTAGTAGTCCTCCAGCACGTTCAGGTGAGTGAACACCGGGTCGGCCTCGTCCAAGACCTTCTGCACCAGGGCGGTGATGTGGGGGTCGGGCCGGTGCGGGTCGGTGACGTCGGCGAAGCGGCGGTAGTAGGCGGCCAGGGCGGCCATGGTCGTGTCGTGCCGGGGCCGCTTGCCGGCGAGGCCGGGGGAGGGGGCACAGCGGGACATGATCGCGGCGGCGTGCTCGTGGGCGCCGATATCCAGTCGGTAGCGATCGTTGAAGTAGCGGTCGAAGCGCGCCGGGTCGCTCCGGTAGATCAGGAGCGCGGCCTCGAAGAACACGCATCCGGTGATGGGGGTGCCGCTGTAGTCCTCGAACAGCTCGCAGTGGCTTCCGTCGTCCAGCGGCAGGAACAGGTTGCCGCCGCGGTGCTGGAGCCGGTTGGCGAGGCGGCTGTTGCGGAGCCGCTGGTGAAGTGCGACCACGATCGCGCGGACGATCGGGGACGATTCGCAGATCAGATGCATCGGCGCCGAGCCGAAGGCACTGGTCAGGTACTGCCGGTAGATGGCGGGGGTGAGCCGGACCTGGACGTGGTCGTCGTCCATCATCGGCGTCAGCAGCGGCGGCCGGGTTTGCCGTGCGGCCAGCAGGTTCAGGGCGGCGGCACCGATGGCGGCGCCGGCGTCTTGGTCGAGATCGAGCTCGCGGTCCAGGTGGATGTGGGCAGCTTCCACACTGACCACGTCGGGGCCGTCCCATGCGGCCAGCAGTTCGCGGCTGCGGCCGGCCAGGAGTTCGAGGGTGGGTCGGGCCGTAGTGTCCGGGGCGGCGAGGATCGCTGCCGTGGTACCGGCCGTGGTCTCGGTGACCCAGGCCGCCGCAGGCCCGGAGGCGGCGACTCGGTGGCCGCAGACCGTGGTGGCGGCGCCCGCCTCCAGCCGGGTCACGGTGGGCAGGGTGGCGGCGACGCGGCCAATCGCGTCGCGTTCCGCCCCGGACCTGCCGGTGTCGGGCAGGGGCTGATAGTTCCAGGACACGACGGTGACACCGCCGATCCCGTCAGCCTGGACAACGGCCATCTCCACCGGCGTGCCGGCCTGCTGCTCGTGGCAGTGAGCCCAAAGCGCGAGCGCGGCTTCGGCCGGGGTGAGGTACTCCAGCAGCATGCCTAGTTCAGCGCGGTGCTGGCGCCGCAGCCGCCGCCGCTGGCTGCGGACCACCATCCAGTAGTCCGGGCTGGCCGCCGGAGCCGCCGTGGTCAGGCCCGGGACGGGCTCGGACTCGGCCGCCTGCCCTGGGCGCAGCCACGGCACCGGCAGCCGCGTTCCTCGCTGGAGAAGCCGGGAGCGGGCGACGATGACCAGCTCGGACAGCATCTTCAGCGGGTCGGGAAGCCGCTGGGAGCCGCGCAGCCGCCGCAGCGCGTGCTCGGCGGCGCCGGCGGCCAGGCCCAGGCTGCCGATGTCGACGATGCGCGAAAAGTGCACCAGCTCCTGCTGCAGCTCGCTCGGTCCACTGCCCGCCCCAGACCAGGTGCCGGTCTCCAGGAACGCTGCGGCCAGGTCCACCACGTCGGCGTCGTGAGCGGTGAGCGCGTCCAGGAAATCGGCCGGGACCGCAGGGCCGTGCAGGAACGTCAGCACCGCCAAGCGGCGCAGGACCCGCTCGAAGGCGGCATCCACGGTCTCGGGCGGTAGCTGCGCTGTGGTCGGGTGGTCCAGGGGCGAGTACGCGGCCAGCAGATCCCGGGCCAGCGTGGTGCGCCGGTCGCGATACGTACTGGTGAAGATCATGGGGTCTCCCAGGTGTCGACGTTCCGGGTCACCCTCACCTCACCGTGCGTACACGGCTTGTGACGACCCCGCCGGCAGGGGAGCTGTCCGGTCAGCGACACCCCGCTTGCCGGGGTCCCCTTCCGCTGGGCGCCCGGGGTACGTTCACGCGCGTGACCCAAGGCCGCGCGGCCGGCGGCGAAAGGCAGCCGGTGAACCATGACGCCATCCGCGAGCGCATGCTGCGCCGCGGCGCGAGCACCGGGCAGATCGCCGCGGCCCTCATGAAGGCCCTCGACATCAACCCACGCGTCGCGTTCCGCCGCGCGCTCGGCCTCACCCAGGCGCAGGTCGCCGACCGCTACAACCAGCGGTGGCCCGCCATGACTCCCAAGAGCCGCAAGGAGATCTCCTACTGGGAGTGCTGGGGCGGCCCCGCAAGCAGTAGCGGCTCGGCTTCCGCGCGCGCCCCGTCCTATCAGGACCTGGTGCGCCTGGCCGAGCTGTACGGGTGCCTCATCGATGACTTGCTGAACGGGCCGCGCTACGCCCCGAGCCCGCCCACAACCGTCCCCTACCAGGTGCTCACCGACGTTCTATCGAGTCTGGGCGCCGTCGACGATTACGCTGAAGAGGACCACCCCGGCGGCAGCGAGCAGATGGGCGAACCGGCGCCCGTGGTGCTCCGGGCCGCTGTCGGAGACGGGAGCATCATCGTGAGGCTGTCGCGCCGCCAATTCCAGCAACTGCTCGCCGCCGGTGGATTGGCCGCGCTGCTACCCGACACCGCACTCGCCCAGACCGGCGGCAACGGCATCGCCTCGTTCCGCCGTACGCTGACCGCGCACCAGTCGGGACACCATCTACTGTCACCCTCCGCGCACATCAGCGCCTTGGCCGAGACCGTACGCGACGTCAGCGCCGCCCGCGCGCAGGCGCCGACCGCCGAACGCGGCCCACTCCGCCAGCTGCAGGCCGAGTACGCCGAGCACCTGAGCTGGCTGAGCCGTGAGACCGGAGATCTGCCCGGCTGCTGGCGATGGGCCGACCGCGCCACCGAATGGGCACTGGAAGCCGGCGACACCTCGATGGCCACCTACATGATGCTCCGCCGCGCCGCCGTCGCCCTCGATCAGCGCGACCACGTACGCGCCGCCGAACTCGCCCAAGCAGCCCGACACACCAACTGGTCCGTTCCCGCGCCGTTGCAGGCCGTCGCGCACCTGTATCACGCGCGCGCCCAGGCCGTGACCGGCGCCATCGCCGAGGCTGACCTCGACCGCGCCGACCAACTGCTGCGCTCCTCCCTGGCCGTGAACGGCCCCGCCTACCTGCGGTTCTACACCAGCGACTTCGGCCAGCTACAGCGCGCCACCTGCTACATGTCCGCCGGCGTCCCCGACCGGGCGGTGACGATCCTGCAGGGCCGCCTCACCGCGCTACCCGGCACCCACCACCGCGACCGCGCCGTTCACCTTGCCCGGCTCGGCGCCGCGCACGCCGCCGACCAGGTACCCGACGCCGCCGCGACCGCAGGGCTGGCCTCGCTGACCGAGACGCGCCGCGCCGGATCCCAGCCTGCCCGCGCCGAGCTGATCGTTCTCGACCGCACCCTGACCGGCCGATGGCCCCACCAACCCAAGGTCCGCGAACTGCACGCGGCGCTGATGGACGATGCCCGCGACCGCCCACAGAACCCGACGTCAACTCGGCAGAGCAAGCAGCCATGACGGCGACCGCTGTCCGCCCGTCCTGGAACGAGCTCCCTGAGCCGCTGCGCGACGGCCTGGCCACCCGGCTCGGTTCGATCCAGCACGCCGAGGTTCAGACCGGCGGATTCACCCCTGGCCTGGCCGTACGACTGCAACTGACCAGCGGCGAACGCGCCTTCGTCAAAGGCATCGCCGCCGACCACGTTCTAGCCGACCGCTACCGCACCGAGGCACACGTGGTCGCCGAGCTGCCCACAGCGGTGCCCGCTCCCGCGCTGCGCTGGACGCAGGAGATGGCCGGGTGGGTGGTCCTGGCGTTCGATGACGCCAGCGGACGCCACGCGAATCTCGCGCCCGGCTCACCTGACATCGGCCGGGTCGTCGACATGCTCATCCGCCTGGGCCCCGCCCTGACGCCCTGCCCGCTACCGCACGCGCCGGTTGCCTCGGTCGAACTGGCCGATTTCGTGCACGGCTGGCGCGAGCTAGCTGCCGAGCCCCCGGCCGACCTGGATCCCTGGGCGCGCCGCAACATGGACCGGCTGGCCAAACACGAGACCACATGGCTGTCGGCCGCCGACGGCAACACCCTCCTGCACGGCGACATCAACGCCTCCAACCTGCTGATCACCAACGATAAGGTCCTGCTGATCGACTGGGCCCAGCCGGTGCGCGGAGCATCCTGGATCGACATCGCCGACCTCATCCCCCACCTCATCCTGGCCGGGCACACCCCGCCCGCAGCCGAACAAGCCGTCGCACGGGCCGTGCATGCCACCGGCGTGGACGCCCAGACGATCACCAGCTACGCCGTGGCCTTTGCCGGCTATTGGACGCGGATGAGCCGCCGACCCGCCCCGCCGGGCGTCCCCAACCTGCGCGGCTACCAAGCCCGCGCCGCGACCGCCGCCCTGGCCTGGGTAGCCCACCGCACCCGCTGGCCGACCTGCACGCTGAACTGATCCGCCGCCGCGTTACCGGCTGGACGATCCTCGCCGTGGTCGCGCGTCACACGCCGCCTACCAACCTCGACGCCGTGGGCGCGGGCGCCGCCCATCTCTACCGATAACAGCCCGGCGCCTTCACGACCGACCCGGAACTCATCTGTTGCTCGACTACGACAGTGCCCTAGCCGGTGCGGAACCCTGACCGGAAGGTACTGGCTATTGGCAGCCGAACTTCGTCCAGCAGCGCTGGATGCCAGACATGGTCAGCCCGCGCAGCACCCCAGCGTTGGGCTATCCCGGCGTGCGCAGGGAGGAGTGCGCGCGGTGGGATCATCCCCGCGTGCGTGGGGAGCAGCACGCGCCGCACGCGGTGCTCATCGACCCCGAGGGACCATCCCCGCGTGCGCGGGGAGCAGGGCCTCGGACAGGGGTCGCTCGTTCTGTTCCGAGGACCATCCCCGCGTGCGCGGGCAGCAGCCGGCTTGGTCGGCAGGGCGAGGAGGAAGACGGGGACCATCCCCGCGTGCGCGGGGAGCAGCACGGCAACCACTCCAGGTCAGCGCTGCTGCTGGGACCATCCCCGCGGGCGCGGGGAGCAGGCCACGGCCAAGACGAACTTGTCGCGGGCGGCGGGACCATCCCCGCGTGCGCGGGGAGCAGCGCAGGAACTCGTCCCCGTGCCGCTCGGCGTAGGGACCATCCCCGCGTGCGCGGGTGACAGCGGCCAGCAGGATTTCCCCAAGTACGGCCAGCTAAGGCTGTGACTCTCGGTCATGGTGAAGGGTCGCAGTCCATCAGCTGGAGAACAGAAAACATTGCCGTCTACTTGACGGCTGAGGTGCTGCCGATGAGGATCAGAAGGAGCCGCGCCTCAGGGGGCCTCAGGTGTGGATTCTGACTCCAACTGGCCCCGCGGCTTGAGGCCGTGGGCGGGCCATACCGAATCCTCGAACTTCGGAGCCGGCCAACGTGATGAAGCGACTCGCCGCTGTTGTTGCCCTGCTGGCCGCCCGAACAGCCTCGCTCCTGGGGCCGGGAGGGATGCGCGCCCTCGCACGGTTCAACAAGTACGTCACCAACCCGATCCAGCGCCTATGGGCTCCTCACCTGCCGTATTACGCGGTCATCGAGCACACCGGCCGCAAGTCCGGCAGGACTTACCAGACTCCGGTCATGGCTTTCGTCCAGGACGGCGAACTCGTCGTCATGCTGAACTACGGCACCGAGTCAGATTGGGTCCGCAACCTGCAAGCTGCCGGGACGGCGACCGTCGTGCAGCGGGGCGGGCGGTATCGACTGACCGATCCCAGCGTCGTCCCTTCCGATTCTCCGGAACTCCCAGCGGCGGTCCGAGCAGCCGCAGGAACTCGGGCACGAAGCGCCCTCTACGGCACGCTCATGCCGGACAGCCCGCCTATCCGCTGAGCCTCTGCCTTCACGATCGGTGGCCGTAGCAACATTCAGAGTCCTGACTTAATGCCCGCAGAGTCACGCAAAGTGAGATCCGTGGCCATATAGCTCCCCACTAACTGGCCGTGGGCGGGGAATTGGAAATGGCCACCAACACGCGGGGAGCAGGTGAGCTCGACGGATCCCTTCAGGACGGCAGTGGGACCATCCCCGCGTGCGCGGGGAGCAGGCGAGCGACCTTCGCGCCGGTGCTCGGGCCACGGGACCATCCCCGCGTGCGCGGGGAGCAGTTCCACATGCCGATCAGCAGATTCTTACCAGCGGGACCATCCCCGCGTGCGCGGGGAGCAGACGCGGGCCACGTTGGACATGTCCTCGGCCATGGGACCATCCCCGCGTGCGCGGGGAGCAGGAGCGTGAGCGCTGGCCGTTGCCGTACTGGACGGGACCATCCCCGCGTGCGCGGGGAGCAGCACCTCGCCCTCACCCAGCTCGGCGACGACATGGGACCATCCCCGCGTGCGCGGGGAGCAGGTAGAACCGGCGCGCACGCGATCAGGCGCCGCGGGACCATCCCCGCGTGCGCGGGGAGCAGCACCCGAACGTCGCGGCGGCTCTCCGTGTCACGGGACCATCCCCGCGTGCGCGGGGAGCAGACGACCTTCCCTGACGAGAGCTTCGACACCCTCGGACCATCCCCGCGTGCGCGGGGAGCAGTTGGCCCGCCACGTCTTGACGTAGAAGCAGGCGGGACCATCCCCGCGTGCGCGGGGAGCAGGACGCGGGGAACCGCTGCGACCCGTTCGTGCCGGGACCATCCCCGCGTGCGCGGGGAGCAGGGACGTCGAGCCGCCGCCCCCGACCGGCGTCGGGGACCATCCCCGCGTGCGCGGGGAGCAGCCGCAGCCCCCGTGATGGTGCCACTCGGGGCTGGGACCATCCCCGCGTGCGCGGGGAGCAGTTCCTGCGCGCCTTCGCCGCGACGACCGCCACGGGACCATCCCCGCGTGCGCGGGGAGCAGGGGCTGGTGCTGGCCTACAAGAAGTCGGCGACGGGACCATCCCCGCGTGCGCGGGGAGCAGCGCCGGTGTAGCGCAGCGAGTTGACGTAGTCGGGGACCATCCCCGCGTGCGCGGGGAGACAGGTGGGCTTTGGGGCCCAGGGGAACAGCGGCGAGGGACCATCCCCGCGTGCGCGGGGAGCAGCCTGTCCGGCACCGGTACCAAGGCGGCGTCCGGGGACCATCCCCGCGTGCGCGGGGAGCAGATGTACCTGAACCCGGTCAACGGCCACGTGGAGGGACCATCCCCGCGTGCGCGGGGAGCAGTCGCGGGGGCAATCGGCCACCCATCGGCCCCAGGACCATCCCCGCGTGCGCGGGGAGCAGTTCTTTGCGGCGGACTGCGCATGGTAGTAGGAGGGACCATCCCCGCGTGCGCGGGGAGCAGTACCCCGAGTACGTCATCCCGACCGACCCCAAGGGACCATCCCCGCGTGCGCGGGGAGCAGCGGTGGCGGCATCCGGTGTTCGGGACGCGCACGGGACCATCCCCGCGTGCGCGGGGAGCAGAACACCGTGGTGAAGGACTTCTTCACCTCTTCGGGACCATCCCCGCGTGCGCGGGGAGCAGCTGCGGATCAGCCTGGGTGATCAGTGGGAAGCGGGACCATCCCCGCGTGCGCGGGGAGCAGTGGCCGGGGGTGTAGGGGCCGCCCAGGTCGTCGGGACCATCCCCGCGTGCGCGGGGAGCAGAGCCTCGGCCGGCGGATCGGGGGCAACCTTGGGGGACCATCCCCGCGTGCGCGGGGAGCAGAAGGCCGAGGGCCTGCGCTGCGGGGACTGCCAGGGACCATCCCCGCGTGCGCGGGGAGCAGGTGGCCTGCTCCATCAGCTGCTCCAGCTCCCCGGGACCATCCCCGCGTGCGCGGGGAGCAGGACCATGGCAAAGCCAACGAAGAGCAGTGGCGGGGACCATCCCCGCGTGCGCGGGGAGCAGGCGGTCGTCGCCGGCGCGCCCACGCAGGCGGAGGGACCATCCCCGCGTGCGCGGGGAGCAGCCGGGCGGCGAGGCCGACCAGGTCGGCGAGGAGGGACCATCCCCGCGTGCGCGGGGAGCAGGCTGGCTGACCTGGGGGTCTACCGGCTGGTAACAGCAATTTGGAGCACTTTTGCAGATTTGGACATTTCGGGCGTGGGGTGGGGTGGTTGGTGATGGCGGAAGCGGGGTGGCCACATTTCCAATGTAGCGGCGTTCGGGCTTGCGATCCCCGTGCTGTAGGCCCCGCGCATGCGGGGATGGTTCCAGTTACGCCAGGGCCAAGACTGGGTGCTCCCCCTGGCACACCAGACGGTCTTGGGGGGCCAGTCGCGCCGGTGCTCTTGCATACGCGGGGATGGTCCGGACGATCAGAGGTTGGACAGGACGTGCAACTACTGCTCCCCGCACCCGCGGATGTCTCTAGGCGGGCGAGGTGAAGACGGGGTCTCCCTTCCTGTAGTCACCAGTTGCTGGCGGTAGCGGCCAGGGACTAGGGCACGATTTCGTCGAAGCAGCCCGCTGTTGTCGACGATGACGAGGTTGGAGTGGATGGCGCACGGATTGCTCCTCACCGGCTCCGTAATCAGGTACAGCGACGAGGACACGCCGTGTCGCGGCGTCCTTGGAACTGGCGACCTGGTGTGGCAGCTTTAGAGCGCAAACATTCTCAAGCTGCTACAGGTGTAGCGACTCTGGGTGTCCATCGCGGCGAGATAGCCGAACCACCGGAAGGGAGATCTGAAATGTCCGACTTTCAGTCCCATCTGGGGAGTATCGATGAACGAGAACCTGGAGCCGGGTTCGGGTGCCGAGGAGACCACACGCCTTGCTGACGCGTTGTGGCAAGACGTCCAAGCGCTCAATCAAGCGACGGCCGCCTCGCAAGGGCTGAGGCAGCCGGCAGTGCACTCGGTGGTAGCGAGTCTCATCAAGACGGTGGACGAGCTTCATCAAACGGTGCAGCACATCGGCGAATACATCATCGAAGAGTTCGCCGCCGAGCGTCTCGAGGACCACGCGGACCGGCAGGAAATCGTTCAGGGGGTTCTGCGTACGCAGGATGCTTTGGCGGATGCCGCCGCTCGCGGAGAGAGATTCGAGCAGGGCTTGTCCCGTGTTCAGGAGGCAGTGAGCGCGCTTTATGCCTCTGAGCGAGAAGGACGGAGGCGGGAGGGTCGGCAGCATCGGTCCATGCCGAGTGAACCGACTGAGGCTATCGCCGCGCCCGAAATACAGAACGCAGAGTTCCCGAACGCCATTGGGGACATGCTCGACCATCCTCCGCCGTCCTCGGCTGATCACCGCTCACCGCCCGGTTCCTCACCCGCCTCCCGGTCGCGGCTGTCGTCGTGATCGTTCGGTCCGCGCGGAGAACGCAGGTCAAGCTGTGGAGGCTCCCGGACTGCCGAGATTAAGCTTGAAATTCTGGAGCGTGCCCACGATGATCGGCCAGTGCGACGTCATCCAAACTGGACCTACGCGGAGGCAGTGCTAGCGCATGTTATTCCCGGGGCGACTGGCTTTGACCCCGACAAGATTCCAGGCTTGGGAGTCGGTCGTTGGGAGAGGTTCGAGATCGATGATCGTCATCCCGGGGACGTGACGATTGCCTTTCTGGAGTATTGCCTTGCCCGTGTAGCCGGCCCTTTGGTCGTCGTCATTGACGAAAGCTACGCTGCTGGAACGGGGCCTTTGTTTGTGGCTGGTGAGTACCTCGCCGAGTTTGCTGCGACGTACACGGAGACGATCGGCTCCTCGCTCGTGGACGGCGACACCGTCGTGGTGTCCCCGGTGCCTGGGCGCGTCATCGTCGTCCATCACAACGGCCTGATCGACATGCTCCAGGGAATCGAACAGCCGGGTCTGTAGCGATCGCAGGGAAGGCGGCGGAGCCGCTGCGGAGGCGGTGGCCTGGTGCGGGTACGACTACGCCCGCTGGCGCGGAGCAAGAAATGGTGTAAGTGACACTTACACGCTCTGGACCGGGCGCGGTCCAGAGCTGCTATCCGATCGATGGCGGTCATCCAGGGGGACCAGCGTCATCGATAGGGAGGTCAGTGCAGCGTTGGGGACGGCGCGGAGTGGGCGAACGGGGCAGGGGCATCGGCGTGCTCGGAGGCGAGGGGAGCGGCGTGCTCGCAGTGTCCGAGTGGCTTTCAGCGAAGAGGAGTTCGTTGCCGTCTCATCGGCTGCTGGGCGCGTTGGCATGGCGGTCGGAGCATACACAGCGGCCGTCGCCCATGCCGTAGCGACAAGGGCCGATCCACCGGAGTGGTCGCCGTTGACCGAACTAATGGCTGAGGTGATGCGGGCGGCGGGTCAAGCGCGACGTATCGGGGTGAATCTCAACCAAGCAGTGGCTGCACTTCATTCTCTCGGCTTCCCGGACCAGGCGCTTCGGGAGTATGCGCGTGTCGCGGCTAAAGCCGCACACGACATGGATGAGGTCGCAGAGGTGATCAGAAGAAAACTCTCTTGAGGAGCTCCCTTGGAGTGCAGATTCTTGAGCTGTCGTGTGCTCTAGGCTGTTCTTTGTTATCCGGTTTTGAGGGTGTTGTCGGGTGATTGGGAAAGTGCTGCGGGGAAACCGAATTCAAGGGCTGATCCGTTACCTTTATGGGCCGGGTAGGTTCAACGAGCACCACGACCCTCACATCGTCGCAGGCTTCGATGAAGCGAGTGCTCTGGAACCGCCGCTTCGAGCGGATGGCGGGCGAGACTTCCGCCGGTTGGACGGGCTGATGCGGCAACCGCTCACCTTACTGGGTAAAGGCAACCACCCGAGGCCGGTCTGGCATCTTCCGGTTCGGACCCACCCGGACGATCCGGTGCTCACCGATGAGCAGTGGGCGGATATCGCGGCTGAAATCATGCACCGTACGGGGCTTGCCCCGTTCGGTGATGGGGAAGCCGTCCGCTGGTTCGCGGTCCGGCATGCAGACGACCACATTCACATCGTCGCTACGCTGGCCCGCCAGGATGGCGTTCGGCCACATGTATGGAACGACGGTTATCGAGTGCGAGCGGCATGTCGGGCGGTCGAGGAGCGTTATGGGTTGCGGTGGACGGCTCCTGCCGATAGGACTCCGGCCAAGCGTGCCAAACGCGGGGAGATCGAGAAGGCTGCCCGTCGGGGGAGGCCTGAGCCGTCCAGGAGCGCCCTGCGTCGTCAGGTGATGACCGCAGCGGCCAGCGCACAGAACGAGGCCCAGTTCTTCGAGTTGCTAAAGGGCGAAGGATTCCTTGTTCGCGAGCGTTCCCGCACGATTACTGCCGACCAGGTCACGGGGTATGCGGTTGCGCTTTCCGATGACCTCAGCTCGCTGGGAGGTCCAATTTGGTTCGGGGGAGGAAAGCTAGCTGGTGATCTGACGCTGCCCAAACTCCGGCAGCGATGGACAGCGAACGAGCTGCGAAGCGGCCCATCTCCGGTTAATCGTCCGCCGACCGGGCGTCATCTGTCTCAGCGGAGTACTCGTATCGTCCTACGCGACACGGTCCGTCGAGCCGCGGGCCAGGCCCGGGACACCGACGAGTTCCTGGACCGCCTGGAGGCGGCCGGCCTGATGGTCAAGCGACGATTCAGTCGTACCGACCCAGGCCAGTTGACCGGCTACGCCGTCGCCCTTCCCGACCAGACGGACGATGACGGCCCTGCCTGGTACAGCGGAGGCCGCCTTGCGGAGGACCTCACCTTGCCTCGCCTCCAGCAAAGGTGGAGGACACCCCGCGAGGCATCGCAAGAGTCCGAGGCACAGGCTCTGGACCTCACGGTAGAAGAGCGCCAGGCGATCTACGAGGACGCAGCCAAGGCCGCCGCCTCCGCGACCGCCCAGATCCGCCGTCATTTCGCCACGAACCCTCATGCTGCACGGGATGCTTGCTGGGCGGCCTCCGACGCTCTGCACGTGGCCGCCAAGGCCACCGGCAACAAGCACCTTCGCCGAGCCGCCGACGCCTACGATCGCGCGGCCCGTCCTCCATACGGGAGGATTCCCAGACCCACGGCGGCCGGCAACAGCCTGCGTACGGCAGCGCGCCTGCTCGCGCTGACATGCCCGATCGGCGCCTCGAGTTCGGCCGTGCTCTTCCTGGTGACCAACCTTGTCCTGCTCGTGGAGAGCATTGTCCAGCTGCACCGCGTCCAGGGGAGACGCGCTCAGGAGGCCGCGGCCCGTACGGCCAGACTGCATCTTGGCAGGGCCACGCCGACGCCAAGGCAGCAGGTTGAGTGGCTGGTCAACCCGGATGCGAAGCCGTCGCCGGCCACGCTCGCGATGATGGCCTTTCCGGTTCCCTGGGCTCCGGCTCACCCCGGCGGAAAGACGGCGGAACCTCGCGTCCGACCGCGTCGTGGCTCCACGGAGCCCATCCCTGAACGTGGTCCATCCCTCTAATGATCTGCTCTGGCGGGAGAGACGTCGCGTTGAGCGCGGTCGGCGACGGCGGCGGCGAGAATCATCTCGTTCACGACCCGGCGGGTCTCGGGAGAGAGGTCGATGAGAGCGCGTAGTACGTCGATGCTGAGCGCGCCGCTCTCCAACTCGCGGTGCAGCGCCTTGAACGTCAGATCGTCGCGGGCGGGGGCACTCTCGTCGGGAAACCCGAAGTACCCCAGCGGCACGCCGAAGAAGGTGGCGAGCGCGATGAGGGTTTTGAACTGCGGGTTGTCCTGGCGGCCGGTACGCAGCTTCCAGACAGTGGTGGAGGAGATGTCCTCATCGGTGGCGGCGGCGATGGCGGCGGCCGCGTCCACGTTGTTGCGGGGCGGCGGGGCATCGGCCGGCCACAGGTTCTGGATCAGCCACTCGATCTTCTCTGCCAGCGAAGCGGACGGGGAGACGTCACCGGCATCGCTTGGGTTCGTCCTGGGCACGAACTCTCCGCTCATATTGACTGAAGTTGCTGAGACACGCCGATCGTCGATCTTGATTGACCGCTGCTGATCCGTGATGCATCGTCGATGTTGTGAACTTTAGTTGATGGCCGGTGTGGTTCATCGACTGACACGACGGGGGAATCGATGTCAACGCTGTCCATGACGATGCAGGCTGAGCTGGAACAACGGCGGGTTCATCTGCTTCGGCTGCACTTCGAGCTCAAGCGGCTCGGAGCCGCCGTGCGCGTCCGCAGACCACGTAACGGGCGATGGCGGTTGCGCATCCGCGCGGGGGAGTGGTCAGAGACCGTCATGTGCGCGGGTGCTGAAGGTGCGTACGCGTACGTCACCGCCCACGGTCGTCTGCTCGGCCCGGTCGACGACGTTCGTTACGTCGGTCGGCTCCTCGTCTGGATGACGGAGAGAAGGCAACGGTGACCGCCGTACTCCGCATACCGATCCCGGGCTCGAGCCGACCATGCAGAACTAGCCCCGCGTTCGGGCTGGTGACGTTTGCGCAGGAGAGCTGACCATGCCCGCACCTGCTCGAACGCCTGATGAGGAAGCCCGGCAAAACAAGGAGCGGCGACGCCGAGTCGAGATACTGAACGGGATCGCCGAGCACGAGCTCTCACGGCTGTACAAGGGGGAGCTCTCATGGGGCGAGTGTCTTGCGCAGGCGCGTAGGCATGGGCGGTATGGGTTCACCAACACCCTGCTGATCGCGGCACAGCATCCCTCGGCGACTGACGTTCGCTCGTACGACGAGTGGAAGCGACAGGGCCGTCAGGTGGTACGAGGCGAGACGGCCATACGCATCGTCTCTCGCTCAGCGACGTCCCGATCCGTCTTCGACGTCAAGCAGACAGACGGAAGAGCGGTCGCCAGCCAGGCGCCGCTGAACCCGGGCGACGCCTTCCATCAACTCCACCGGTTGGCCAGCGACCTGAAGCTCTACGTGGACAGAGGGCAAAGCTGGTCTTATGCCGGACGTCCCGAACGGCGGATCCCGATCCCTCTTGACCTGGGCGATGTGGATGCCGCCACCTTGCTGGCTCACCAGCTCGCGCACGTTCTGCAGAGAGGTGACCGCCGAGACGCTGGTGTCCCTTGCCATGGTGTACGTCGCGTGCGGACGGACTCGATCGCCTATCTGGTCCTGGCTCACCTGGGGATGGACGTTTCCCACATTTCCTTCTCTCCGGTACGCAGCTGGGCCGGAGAGGACGTCCGCGCCAATCCCCAGGTCGCGATCAAGATGGTGGGGGAGGGTGCACTCCGCGTCGCCTCCCAGATCCGTCGTCGTCTCGAGGCGTTGCCGCCGGCTCTCGCGCCTCGTGTAGAGAACAGTGCGGAGCTCGTTCAACCGAAGTCAGAGCACCAGGACTATGCACGGGACGTCCTGCTCGCCGTCCACTCGGACGCCCACGCCTTCTACCGCGATCGTCTGGCCGCAAGCTGGGCACCTGGCTACCTGGTCGAGCGCGGATTCGGCGACTCAGCTCAGCAGCGCTGGCAGATCGGATACGCCCCAGCCAAGAGGAACGCGCTCGTCGAGCATCTACGTCGCCTTGGCTACGCCAACGAGGTGCTCGTGGCGGCAGGATTGGCGAAGTATGGGCCAGATGGGAAGCCGTACGACACCTTCCGTGACCGGGTTCTCCTCCCACTGCGGGAGGCGGAAGGCGCGATCGTGGGCTTCATCGGTCGCCGGCGGGATGGGTTGCCTGGGCCCAAGTACCTCAATAGCCCGGAGACAGCCGTGTTCCGCAAGGGCGAGCTGCTGTTCGGGTTGCATGAGGGGCGCGCTCGCTTGAACCAGGGCGCTCGTGCGCTCATTGCCGAGGGCCCGTTGGACGTCATCGCGCTCGACGCTGCGGCCATCGACGACCATGTGGCGCTTGCCCCCTGCGGAACGGCCATCACCGCTGCGCAGCTCGACGCGATCGCACGTCATGCCGACCTGGACACGACTGGAGTGCTCCTAGCCCTGGATGGTGACCGTCCAGGCGCCAAGGCGATGTTGCGTGCATGGAACACGCTGAAGCAGGTCGAAGGCCCCGTGGAAGCCGTTTGTCTCCCAGACGGTAGAGATCCGGCCGACGTCTTCCGTCACCATGGGTGCGCAGGCGTGCGTGAAGCGCTACATTCTGTGCGTCCGCTTGCCGATCTGGTGGTCGACGCGAGCATCGAGCGATCCGGGGGGACGCTCGAATTCGCCGAGAACAAGTTGGCGGCGGCGCGTGCCGCCGCCAACTTGATCGCACAGATGCGAGCACCTGAGGTTGCCCGGCAAGTTGCCCGCGTCGCTACCCGGACGGGTCTGGACTCCGCAGAGATGACCGCCATCCTCACCGCGGCCATCAGTCCAGAGGGAACGGGAAAGGGCGTCGCCGCTGCGGCGGAGGACTTTCCGTTAGCCCCGCTCTCTGAGCCCACACCTAGCCCCGGCGTTGCAACCGCCGGGAAGAGCGGCCGACCAGGCCACTCGTCTCAGAGAAGCCGGCACCCCTGACGCCGACCAACATCGGAGATCGATATGAGCGTCGAGCAGCATCCCGAGCCCATCACCGAAGGGCTCGTCCATAGTGGCCAGCGCATGGTCCAGGTCGTCGCACTGGCCACCGCCGTACAACAGGGCTACGCCCGGCGAGTGGAGCGGTTGAGGGCAGCGAGCGAGGCTCGTGAGGCCGAAGCCGAACAGGCGGCGGCGCTAGAGCTCAAGGCATCCTTTGAACAGGCCCGTGCCCGCTGGGCGCCGGCTCACGATTCTCGATGGCTGCGCAAGGCCAACCTCCTGTTCGTCGCCGAGGCCTGGGGAGCTGCCGTACCGTACGCAACCGACAGCGCTTCGGCCGCTTCGGCCGTACGCAAATGTGAAGATCGCCTGCGCGACCTGCACCCCCATGGGATGAGCCACTACGACCGTGCCCGTGGGGCAGGGCAGGACCCGCTCATCGCGATGGGGGAGGCCGCCCCCTTCTTCGCCCGTGACCCCAACGTACGGACCGGCGACCCCGCGGCGGCCCGGCCAGAGTTGCCCAAGGGGACAGGGGTTCGCTGGGCGGCCAATTTTCACGGTCCCGACCGCAGCGAATGGGAGGAGGTCCTCCAAGAGCAGCGGGCCCAAGGGATTGCTGATGGTCTCGGCACGGAACGTCGTCGCGAAGGTCGCGAGCTTCACCCGGATGAGCTCCGCACCGTGCTCACGACCACCACCAACCTGCCCGAGCACATCATCGCCAAGGTGGCCGGCGCAGCGGACGGAACGGCCGAGGCTCGGCTGGGATCGTTCACGCCGATGGAGCTGGCTGCTGAAGACTTCCCGCTCTCGATCGACGACGCGATGGCGGTGACAGCCGCGCGAGCAGGCGGCACGCCGGAGGCTAAGAGAGCGACCAGCCAGACTCCTGACCGAAACCGACGTCGCAACCGCTAGCCGAGAAGGGACGGAACCGTGTACGCGCTCACGTCGAACTCGCTCTTCTGGCTTCTGCTGATCGGAGGCCTCATCGTCCTTGCCGTACTACCAACGCTGATAGCCCTGGCCAGGGGCGCGGACGAGATCATGCTGATCGTTCTCGTCAACGTTCTCGGATGCGCCATCGTCCTCGGTTGGCCTGTCGCCCTCCTCATGGCCATCAAGTGGCCACGACGCAGCGAGGTCCTGCGGCGGCCTCGGAGTCAGAGGCGTTCGAGTCCCACCTGAAACGCGCGTGAGGGGGTGTTTCTGTCGGTGAGCAGCCGTGTGAGTGCATCGATGATGTCGTGGCGCGTGCGGCGGTCAGCTCGTAGGTGGATCTGGGCAGTGCCGCCGAGGCGCAGACCAGCTCGCCGTGCGTGCCGGTGAGGAACTGGACGTTCACGCAGTGTCGTCGATGCCCTCGGACTTCATCGACAAATGGTGTCACTGCTCGACGACGGGGCCAAGAACCCGGGTGTATCCCTGACCTGCGACGACAGGTCGAGTGAGACACGCCATCGAGCCGGATCTCAGTTGATCGGGTCCGCCATAAGCGAGTCGGATCGGATGACTTGAGAGGGGCCGGTTCTCCGGAGAAGGCCATTGGACACGGATCGCCCTCCTGGTCGATGAGCCCACGCTGAGCCCCCCACCCAAACGAGATGTCGCCCGCGTCCGGTCAAGACCGGGCAAGACTCCGCTGATCAGAGGTCAAGTTCGCCGCTGGCCATCCTGCGCGAGAGGTCCTGCCAAGCCGTGCGTGCGAGCATCAGGTTCGGGCCTGTCGGGTCCTTGGAGTCACGGAAGGCGATCGCTTCGCCCAGGTCGGCGATCTCGACGCAATCGCTGCCGGTGCTGCTGCTCCGGCGGGACTTTCGCCAACGTGCCTGGGATGCGTCAACGAGGAGGCTCATCGGACTGGTGGTACTCCTTGGCGATGTCGGCGATCAGAGCCACCGAGTCCTCCTCGGAGAGCGCCTGATCGGAAATCCGGTCAAACCTCACATTACAGCGCGTCACCTGAGCGACGTCCTCGACGTAGATCTCGCCACCCATGCCCTCGAGATAGACGACATCAGGGTCCAGCGGCCCCTGGAAGCTCAGGATCACGAACGGTCCGTCCATGCCGGCATGCTCGCCTGTTGCGGCTGAAAGGATCCGAAGGCTGACGTTGGGCTTCTTGCTCTCGTTCACCAGCGCGTCGAGCTGCCGTGCCATCACGTCGGACCCGCCGACCGGGCGCCTGAGGACGGCTTCGTCCAGGACGACTCTCAACGACGAACCGTCCTGCCGTTCCAGGATTGTTCGCCGGGCCATCCGTGCCTGAAGCCGTCGTAGATGTACCTCTTCTGAGTCTTCTGGACTTCCGATCCGGATGAGCGCCAGTGCGTAGTCGCTGATCTGGAGCAGGCCCGGTACGAACTGGACCTGCCAGGTCCGGATCTGAGCGGCGTCGTCCTCCAGTTCCGCGAACGATCCCGTGAGCACGTCATTGAACGCCGACCACCAGCCGCGCTTGCGGATGTCCTTGGCGAGCTGCATCAGTGCGAGCTTGAGTGCCTGGTCCCCGCCGTAGAGGGCGAGCATGGCCGCGACGTCCGCCGCTGTCGGCCGCGTCCTGGCGGTCTCGAACCGGACCAGTTTGGGACGGCTCCATCCGAGAGCTGCTGCCGCGGCTTCCATGGTGAGGCCTGAGTGTTGGCGGGCTTCACGGAGCTGGCGGGCAAGGCGACGGTGCCGGACGGTCGGGCTCTGATCGGGCGTCATGAGTCACCAGTGTGGCAGCTCGACGTGATCACATCGCGTCTAACCCGACATTCGGTCGAAGAAAAATGAACAAGTGCATGGACAGGTGCGCATGTTCGCATCATGATGGTCGTGACGACACGCTCACAGTTCGTGATCATCGCCGCAGATGGTCGGTGAGTACAGGCACAGCCATCGACAAGGGCGGTCTGGCTTCCTCATCTAGCGGCACAAGTCCTGGGCGGAGACCGAACACCCAGGCAGACGGGAAATGAAGCGGTCCCGGACGCGATGCTGGCACACCGGTCCGGGACCTCGATCGGACGCAGGAGGTCCGACCTATGCACGATCGTACGAAGCACTGGTCGACCGGGGCGACGGCACCCGCCGTACAACCTCGACGGCGCCTCATCGGTGTGGCACCCAAGCGGGCCGTGTCATGACCACAGCGACGATCAGCCCAGCGCCATGGGCCATCGCCTACATCGATCCCGAGGCGGCGTTGGCCCAGCTCGGCCACCAATTCCCTGGTGTGTCGATGTGGGTGGGGGAGTTCACCGGCCGCTACTGGGCCCTGGTTCGTGACCAAAGCAACCGAGATCACCTGGTCGAGGCGGTGACACCGACCGAACTCAGCCGCAGGATCACCTCCCTGTTCCCTCGCCCGTCCGCGCCGCACCCCCGCCCATGCCTCAGCGGCCCCGAGCAACACCTCCGCGAGGCAAGCGCCGCTGCAAAGCGACCTCCGAAATCACACCGTGGGTCGTTCCGCCGCGCCCTATGCCTCGTCGCCCAGGGCGAGGGTCTCAAGATCGGGCCCGACCGCATCGCGTGTCACGCGTACCAACCCGGGACACGCGCCCAGCTGAGGGGCGGCCGTCCATGACCGGCACCGCGAACGCCATCCCGGCAGGAGAAGCATGCACCTTCCAGCTTCCGCCGGACCCGAGGTGCGCCTCACTCGCACGATCGCTGCTGGCGGAAACAATGAGCACCCTCATGCTCCCTGGCCGGCTTATAGATGACGCCAAGCTCTCTGTCTCGGAACTGGCGACCAACGCCCATGTACACGCCGGCCAGCCAGCGGTGCCACCCGAGTTGTGGATCTGGGCTCGGACCCGTCCGCGTCCCGAACTGGTCATTTCGATCTTCGACACCTCACGAAGCGCTCTGCCGACCACCGCGGAGACCGACCTCCTGGCCGAACATGGAAAGGGCCTCGGCATCGTCGCCGCGCTTTCCTCCGAAACAGGGGCACACTTCACGCGCTCCCGGCTGGCATGCGCTCCCGTGCGCGGCAAGGCCGTTTGGTTCGCGATCCCTCTGCCCGCGACATGGCCGGACTGCCTGGTCGCGCCAGCACATGCCGCTCAACGGCTGCTTCTTGCCCTGCAACAACGCGGGATCCACACCGTCTGCCGCAGCGACGACATCGGCATCTCTGTCATCACCGCGGGCCAACTCAACGTGTGGGTCGAGCACAGAGCCTTCTCCTGGCGCCAGAGCAAGGGCTACACCCATCAGCCGCTGATCGACGTGCAGGAGACCGCCGAACAGATCGTCGGACACATCGAAGCCGGCCGCTCGATCCGTCACCTACTCCCTAGACCACCCCGCGAGCCGACCCGATAGAGCGGCGGCTCGCCGGGTGAAGGGCTCGGGGCCACGACGTTCCCTCCCGTACGCCGTGGCCCCGAGCCCTGCCAACCACGCCTCAGGAGTTCCACATGCCCAACGACCTCGACCCGCACGGTCACATCGCGCGGACCGTGGACGAGCTGCTGGCCACTGTGCGCCGAGCCGACCAAGCAACCATCCGCCGGTTCCTTGACGCTGCCTCGTCGAACGATCGCCTCGACACCCACAGCCTCGCCCTGCTCCGCCAGGCGCCGAACCTCAGCCTCACCTTGGCCACCGTCCTCAACACGCTCCTCGACGAGCACGCCCACGGCTCCGACAAGCCAGCAAGGCCCAGCTGCATCGAGCCGGCCGAACCAAATACGTGCGGCATCCTTCAACGCGTCGTTGATGCAGTCGGTGCGGCTCACGGCCACCAGGCGATGGACGCAGCCGAGGCCTGGCGCCGCGCCAACCTGTACCTCTCAGATCCCAATGACGGTGCGCTCCTGGTCCACATCCAAGAGTTCGAGGACGGCTTCTTCGCCACGCCAATCTGCGTCGCTCTCCCCGAACCGCCGCATGTTCCGACCATCGAGACTGCCACCGGCCTGGTCATAGACAAGGTCACCGGCACTGTCACCCGCTGGCCGCGCCTCCCTCTCGACGTCCTCGCCAAGCAGTACCGCCGCTACCAACGCGATGAGCCCATGACCTTCACCACCGACAACGCCCCCGGACACCGAGCGCGTCATTCTGGTGAATAACGACCGGACAGCCTGGTGACCGGCTCCCTCGGAAATCATGGGAGCTCAAGCCGGGAATATCCCTTGCGCAGCCATCAGGGGCCCTTCCCGAAGTCACTCCTTCGAAGGCAGAGACCAAGGCGGTCTTGATGCCACTGCTGTGCAATCTGGAACAGTCTGGCACCCTCACCCGCAACTAGACCTCTCGCTGGGAGCGTGGTGGGCGGATCCCAGATGTCTGGTTGCCCTACATCGCCCGCGCGCACAACGTCCCGCTCGCCGTCCTGGAACGCATGGCCGCCCACGCCCGCGGGAACGACCTTGGCCCCGAAGGCTGTCCCGAGGCGCGGGTGACCGGCGCCGACCCGGCGTAGGCCTTCAGTGCCCGGGCGTCGGCGAACTAGGACCGGTCGTCGCCGATCTCGGCCAGCAGCTGGGCGACGAACTCGTCGCCCAGGCCAGGGAAGCTGGTGATGATCTCGTAGTCGGGATGCCGGGCGGGGGCCTCGGCGACCACCTGGCCGAGCCGGTCGACGTTGAGGCACTCGGCGTCCAGGACGGCCAGGAGCGCGCGTGCCTGCTCGCCCATCGCGTCCTCGACCAGCGGCGGCTGATGCAGTTGCGGCCGCCGCAGGGCCAGCTGGATTCGCCGAGCCAGCTCGTCGACGCCGCGTTTGCAACCGGCCCGCCGCAATGCCGCGGCGATGCGAGAGCGCGACAGCCCGGCGGCCGCTGTCGGCGTGAACGCCAGCGCCAGCATCGCGCGGGCGTCCCGTCCTGCCAGGTTGGTGGAGTGGTCGGGCTACTGACGAAACTCCCTGACCAGCAGCTATCTAAGCTGCTCGCCATCACCAATTCCACGCTAAGAAAGATCATTCTCCACTGGCGTCGTCGCCTGGACCTTGCGTCCCCCTGCTGGATCTTCCGTTGCGGTGGCGTCAGCGCAGGTGTGGCCAGGCGGCAAGGTCGCGATCGCGCGCGTGGATACGGTCAGGGCACCGCTAACCGCAGCGGCCACCAGCAGGAGTCGTTCGCGCGCGTCAATCTGGACGGGTACGTCATCGGTGGCCTGAAGCCGCAAAGAGCAGAAGCCGTGTGAGGCGCGTGCCCGGGGCAGTGGTTGCAAGACGAGCGTGGCTGATCGGTGTGAAGGGAACCCCGGCGCCAACAGGGGCCCTTCGGGATTTCGTCGGGACCAGCAGACGAGAGTAGGGACCATCGGGCCCTGCGTCATATCATTGAGCCCATTCCAACCTGAGGCTGCAGGTCACGAGCGGGTTGCGGGTCGCCAGTCTTGATCGTTACGTAGAGAAGCTCCTGCTAGATGAGTTGTCGACCAAGATCAACCATCTGCACAGGAGCTTCTGTGTTGTTCTATCGTGCTGCGCTGGATCTGTCGCGCCCAACGTGCGACTTTGTGGCCGGTCTCATCCGGCGCCACCGCCGGCGGATCGGTTCGCGGTGGCGCTCGGTGCCTGAAGGGCGTCAGGCACTGCTGGTCCTGGTGCGTCTGCGCCGCAACGAGACCTTCGCCGCCCTGGCGTCCGCGTTCGGGATCGGGGTGGCCACCGCGCACCGCTACGTCACCGAGGTCGTGGCACTACTGGCCGAACTGGCGCCCGATCTGCGGCAGGCGCTGCGAATCGCGGCGCGCAAGGCTTTTGTGATCCTGGACGGCTCCCTGATCGCCACCGACCGGCTGTCGGGGGCGGCCGACCGGCTGTACTACTCGGGAAAGCACCGTCGGCACGGGGTGAACGTGCAGTTCCTGACCGACCCGCATGGTGAGCTGATCTGGGCGTCGGCGGCGTTGCCCGGCTCGACCCACGACCTGACCGCCGCCCGCGTCCACGGCATCATCGACGGCCTGACCAGCCGAGCGATCGCCTGCTTCGCCGACAAGGGCTACCTCGGCGCCGGCGGAGCGATCGGCACCCCATACAAGCGCAAGAAGGGGCGCAAGCTGGGCAAACGCAAGAAGCTGTTCAACCGGCACCACGCCCGGATCCGCGCCCTGGGCGAACGCGGCGCAGCAACACTCAAAAGCTGGCACATCCTACGGAAGGCCCGCTGCTCACCCAGCCGCCTGAGCAGCATCGTCCAAGCCATTCTCACCCTCCACCACCAGGCCAGGTGAGGTTGGAATCAGCTCATTGCCTCCTGGGCGGATACTGTCCGGCAAGGCGTCCGGGCCTTCATGGACGTCTGAACAATCCGGACGCACCCGACCTGCGGAAACACCAGTAATTCACGGTGGGCCGGCGCTGTGCCGCGCGCCTCGGTTGAGTGCCTGGAAGTTGTTCACTGGGCCGTCCGGCAGCAGTTGCCCTGTGGACCACGACCGGGCCGCGAGCCCGGAGGCGAACATAGGTCGGCACAGGACTGGCTGACAGCAGCCGACATACGGCAAGCGGTTGCTTCTTTTCGTCACGTTGGTGACCGACGCCTGCCTTTTCGTCACAGGGGCGGTGAACGCGGGCACGGTCCGCGCGGGCTGCGGTGACGAGGTCGGGGTGCCGGGACGGGCTTGCGGGTATGCGAGTCGCGGGCTCGATGTCGAAATAGGGACACCGGATGATGTCGTCGTCATTGCAGCCCAGCAGGTGACCCGGCAAGTCGCGCGGCGGCTTCTCCGATCCGGACGGCGGATGCGTTGCCGGAGATTGGTTTGACATGAAGTCGACTTTAAGCTGCAAGATCAGCTAAGGCGGCCTCTCGTAATGGAATCCTCTGCCGCTCTTCCGCCCCGCACCGACCGCCGGACGAGGAAGGCTCATGACGAGCACAGACACAGCGCCGGACACCTCCGGGCCGCCGGCTCCTGCCGAGATCGGGCAGCGCACGCTGCGCACGCAGGACGCCGCGCTCGCTGCCCGACTCCTGAACGAGGACCGAGATGAAACCGTCCATGAGTCTCCGCGGACGACGTCATAGGGGAACAGATGGACCTGGGCCGATAGGCAAGAATCCTATAGACCAACCAGGGGGAACTGGCTGAGTGCTCCGCCTCCCAATCTCGGCGGCCGGTCGAGTGAAAATATGCTCGCCGAGCATGGGCGGGTTTCGGGTTCGACCGGGTGGCTGTTTTTGCGAAGTGGCCAAATATTGGTCGCGCTCAGTTTTGCCCCTTATGATCACTTCATGGATTCCTTTAGTGATGCTTTCATCACATTGGTCGCCCCGCATGCAGCCTGGGCGGTCGAGCGCCTTGCCCGGTTCAACGGCTTGATCGAGGGGACTATGCTCAGCCGCAACATCGCCGAGGGCCTCATCTTTGTCGACGACCGTTCCGTGGCGGCAGGGTTCCTTGCCAGTTACGCCGAGGACCTTACCTTCAAGTGGGGGTGGTCCTTCGGTTCCCCGCCCGGCCGGCCAGAGAACCTCCACTCCGAACGCCTGCGCGAGATCGGTGTCGCGCATTCCGTGCCCGAGTTGACGGAACCGCTGCTCGACCTGGGAGGCTTCCCCGACCCGCGGCTGGCTGCGGCGCGGCTGTGCGCGCTCGCGCTCGGCCTCCTGGGCGCGGGCGGCGTGGTCAAGCACGGCACCGGAGGACGAGCGCTGAACTTTCTCATTTCCGAGGATCCCGGCCTCGGCCAGGCCTGCGGGCCCGAGGCGTCCCGTGTCGGCCGGTGGCTGAGCGAGGGCATGGCGCTGGCCACCGAGCGGGCGTCCGCCGCGGGCGTGGCGCGCGGGTACGCAGAGCGGCACGGGCTGCCCGTGCGCACCGTCCCGGACGGGGTGGAGTTCGACCTGGCCGGTGGCGAACGCGTGCTCGCCCGGTTTACCGAAGGCGATCACCTCGGCGAAGTGACGGTCACCCCATCCGGCACGAACGACGTAGGTGGAACCGTGCCACCTTCCGGGCCGATCAGCACTCTGGTGCTCGAACTCGAAGTCGATCAGCCACAGCCTGTGGAATTCCTGGCACGGGCGGCGCCCGCTCTCCTCGTGTTCCTCGCCGCGCAGTGCGCGCAGATCGAGGCGGTGCGGGAGATGGACAGGAACGCGGGTCCGCCGGAGTTCGACCTTGCCGCCGGCAGGCTCCGCTTCGGTGATCTGCTGGAACTGGACGCCCGTGTGGTCGGCACCTTCGATCCGTCCGGTACCACCTTCACGTGGGCGGACACCGAGCAGGCCGGGACGGCATGGATCCGGACCATCGCGCGCGAGCATGGTGCCGCGCATCTGGCCGAGGACGTCGTTCACTTCGGTGCCGGGCTCAGATGGGAATGGGTCGCCGCGTTCCTGCCCCGCGCCGCACTGTCACCCGAGGAGACGCGGGGTGGATGGGCGGTTCCCGCCCCGTCAGGCAGGGGGACGATGAGTGTGTCCGTCTTCGATTCCGAGGCGCCATGGGCACCCTCGCTGCCCGGCTTGTGCGACGCCATCGAGAGCGCCGCCGACATCCTTCAGCCGCTCGTCCCCCAGGCACACCGGCACGAGATCATGAAGTCCATGGTGTACGGCTACTTCGAGCGGGCCCGAATGGTCCCGATGCATATCGGTGAGCCGCACGTGTTCATTGGGCAGCGAGGCCTGCACGAGGTCCAGGTGACGATCGCCCATGACGGCACCGTCAACGGTGCCCGGACGGCGCACGTCCACGAATGGATCGGAGCCGCCACCGCGAGAGGCCTCATCTGAACCGCCCGACCATCAGTGCGGCGATGCGCCCGGGCGCTGCGGGTCTTGCGCCCGTCGCGCTATGTCAATCAGGACCCGCCACGGCGGCCACGAATGTCCCCGGAAAGTTCAAGCATCACGACATCGAGCGGCGCCACTCGCTGAGGAGTGCCCTGTGGTGCGGCATCCGCATGCGGAGGGTGCACGCGCATCACAGCGGGCAGAGGAGCTACTACCGGTGCCGCCGCCAGGAGATCGGTTCAATAGGCCTTTCCAACACACCACACGCAGCAGGATGGGCGGGTGACCCCCCAGCCAGCGCCCGCGACCTCAGGATCGAGTTCTCCGCAGCGGGTCGGTTTCCAAACCGACCCGCATCTGGAGAACATGGCGACCGCGTCCTGGTGGCGGATCGCCGGCCGGCTTCCCCGCACGCTCGCCGCGGCGGCCCGGCTGGGCTGGGCCGCCGACCGGCCCGCGATGCTGTGGCTGGCCGGCTGCCAGCTCGTCGTCGCGGTTTCTTCGGCCGCCGCGCTCGGCGCCCTGCCCGGTGTGATGAAGCACTTGTTCACCGGCGGTCAGGTCGCCGACGTCGTCCATGCTGCGGCTCCTGGACTGATCGTGGTCGCCCTCGCCACCGGAGTACGCGCCGGAGCCGACGCGTTCGCCGTCCACGCCGCAGCGCGGCTCGCACCTGCGGTGGCCACCGAAGCGGACCTGCAGATCCTGGCCGCGGCACCGCGGGTGGAACTGGACGCCTACGATCAGCCCGGATTCACCGATCGCCTTCAGGCCGCCGAGGAGGGCGCCAAGGCTACCGAGGACCTCATCGGCGACGCCCAAGCCCTGGTCTCCGCTCTCGCCCAGCTCGCCGCCGCCATCGGCGTCCTGACGGTCCTGCACCCGCTACTGCTGCCGCTGCTACTGCTGGCGGTCGTCCCCAAAGGCGCGGCGGCCATGGCCTCGGCACGCATCCAGCACCGTGCCAGCCACCAGAACATCTCCTACAACCACCTTCGCTACCTGCTTCGGTACTACTCCACCGACAAACGCACCGCCGCCGAGGTCCGCGCCACCACGATGTCGGGCCACCTGACCGCCTGGTACCGGGAAGTCACCGACCGGATCCAGGACACCCACCGCCGCGCGGCCCCCCGCGTCCTGCGCGTCACTCTGGCCGGCGCCGCGGCCGGCGGGCTGATGCTCGCGGCGACTTGGGCCGCGCTGGGCTGGCTCGCCGCCTCCGGCCGGATGGACCTGGCCATCGCCGCCACCGCGGTTATTGCCGTACGCATATCCGCCGGCGCCCTGACCTCCCTGGTGCTGGCGGCCTCGCGCCTGTTCCGCACCTCGCTGCGCCTGGACGACTGGCAGTCCTTCCTGCGCCGGGCCGAATCCCTGCGCGCGGTCCGCGGACCCGTCCAGATCCCCGCCGACAGCCCCGACCGGATCCGCGCCACCGCCGTCACCTACACCTACCCCGGCCACGACACCCCCGCCGTCGACGCCGTCGACCTCACCCTGCGACGCGGTGAACTGGTCGCGCTGATCGGCGAGAACGGCTCCGGCAAGACCACTCTGTCCCGCCTGCTCACCGGCCTCTACCTCCCGCAAAAGGGCACTGTCACCTGGGACGAGATCGACCTCGCCACAGCCGACCCCCACAGCGTGTGGTCGCGCGTCGGGCTCGTCCCGCAGGACTACACCCGCTGGCCCATGGACCTGCGCGCCAACATCCACCTCGGTCAACCCCGCACCCAGGATGACGCACTACTGATTGAGGCCGCGCAAGCCGCCGGCGCAGACAGCGTCATCGCCCAAGCCCCCTACGGCCTGGACACCCTGGTCGCCAGTTCCAACTGGGGCGGCACCGACCTTTCCGGTGGCCAATGGCAGCGCATCGCGGTCGCCCGCGCCTTCTACCGAGACGCCACCATGCTCGTGCTCGACGAACCCACCTCCGCCATGGACCCCCGCGCCGAACACAACGTGATCCGCCGCTTCAAGGCACTCGCCACCGGCAAAGCCGCCGTCTTCGTCACCCAGAACCTGGAGAACGCCCGCATCGCCGACCGCATCATCGTCCTCGACCACGGTCGCATCCTCGAACAAGGCGATTTCCATACCCTTCTCGACCACGGCGGGCTTTTCGCCGAGCTGTACAAACTCGGCCAGGATCGCTGACGTCGTAGTCGAGACGCCGCCGCGCTACTTGCCAGGCGCCACCCCCATCGCACCCAGAGGTCCGTTTCCGGGACGGTATGTCGGTGGGCTGCCCTAAGGTACGAGCCGCGACATGGTCGAGGAGGTCGCCGTAGCGCATCCAGTTCCGGTGTCTGTACGCCCGTGCGCGGATGTCCTCTGCCGCTTGGCCTACCGCCCCGCTCCCTCCAGATCCGGGTATCCCCAGTCGATGGTCACCTTCGCGGCCGCTGCGACCTTGCCTACGCAGTATCTGAAGGTGCTCTCGAATTCCGGCTTCCAGAGGGCGAAGCGGGTGATGATCAGCGGGAAGTCCGTCTCGCCCGAGACGAACCACTTCCCTTCATCGAATACGACGCCGAGGTTCACCTGATCCTTGATCGCCTCGTCACGCAGCATTTCATCGAGCTCGCGCACGATCTGCTGAGCCTGCTCCTCATCCGTCACATCGGTGACGGTGAAGTTGAAATCGATGTTGACTGACATGAGGGAAACACTAGACGTTTATCTCTGAATGGTGTGCTGATTAGTGGAGCACGCCGTTGGCTTTTTCGGTGCAGACGACAAGGCCGCGCGTCGACGGCCCGTGCTGCTCGGAAATTGTGGCGATGGCCTGTTCGGCCGCCCGGCCCATACCGGTGCTCCCGCCGCTGATGGTGAGGGGCCTGGGGGCTGGACAGGTGTAACCGCCGGATCACGGGATGGCGATCGCGGTATCGGCTTTGCGGCGGGCGCGGTAGGCGCGCTGCTGGCA
Organism: Actinomadura sp. 9N407; assembly: GCF_044326315.1. Lineage (NCBI taxonomy): Bacteria > Bacillati > Actinomycetota > Actinomycetes > Streptosporangiales > Thermomonosporaceae > Actinomadura > Actinomadura sp. 9N407. The sequence goes on from NZ_JBIRAW010000005.1 coordinate 320,710, forward strand.
GGCGTGGGAGCAGTACGTGCGGGGGCGGCCTCGGGGTGACCGGGGGATCGGACGTTCGCAGCTCGGGCATACGGGAAGCGGCTGCTTCTTTTCGTCACGCGGGTGATCGTTGCTTGCTTTTTCGTCACGGGGGCGGTGACTGCGGGCGTGGGCCGCGCGCGCGGCGGTGACGAGGTCGGGGTGGCGGGGCGGGCCCGCGGGTGTGCGGGTCGCGAGCTCGATGTCGAAGTAGGGGCACTGGGTGATGTCGTCGTCCTTGCAGTTCAGCAGGTGGTCCAGGTAGTCGCGGGCGGCGGCCGCCTGCTCGATGCGCTTCTCCAGGCGGGCGATCTCTTCGTGGATGGTGTGCCGCCATGCCTTGAGGTCGGTCCTGCCGGAGGCGACGACGGCCGCACCGTCCAGCGGCATCATGCCGACGACGCGGCACAGGTAGGCCAGGCCGATACGGCGCAGGTCCTCCTCCCGGTAGAGCCGCTGGGCGCCGTGGCGGGCCGATGGGGAGAGCACGCCCTGTCTCTCCCACCAGCGCAGGGTGGAGGGTGCCAGGTCGTACAGGGCGGCGGCTTCTCCGATCCGGACGGCGGGCGCCTCATCGGGCGAGCGGTTTGACATGAAGCCGACTTTAACTCGGAGGATCATCTAAGGCTAGCCTTGCCTAAGGGAATCCTCTGCCGCTCTTCCCCGTCCGCCGGGCTGCCCGCACCGACCGCCGGACGAGGAAGGCCCATGACGACCACAGACACAGCGCCGGACACCTCCGGGCCGCCGGCTCCTGCCGAGACCGGGCAGAGTGCGCAGGACGCCGAGAACGCCGCGCTCACCGCCCGGCTCCTGAGCACCGGCCCGCTGGCGCGCATGCTGCGCCCGGTCCGTACCCATCTGATCGTTTGCGCCGTCCTGTCGGCGGCGGGTGCGGCGGCGGGCTTCGCCCCGTACGTGGCGATCGCGGAGATTGCCCGTGCCGTGCTCGGGGCTCCCGACGTCTCGGCCGTCAGCGGCACGGTGTGGGGCTGGGTCGGGATCGGAGCGGCCGGTGCCTGCCTGCGGCTGGTCCTGGTCTTCGCGTCCTCGCATCTGGGGCACTACGCCGACGCCGAGATCCTGCACCACATCCGGGTCCGGGTGATCCGGCACTTGGGCGCCCTCCCGCTGGGCTGGTTCCGTACGGCCGGGTCCGGCGAGGTGAAGAAGGCGCTGACCGACGACCTGGAGGAGATGCACCAGCTCATCGCGCACGCGTTCGGGGAACTGGTGGGCGCGGCCACGGCGATCACGATCGGCTTCGCGTACCTGGCGTTCGTGGACTGGCGGCTGGCGCTGGTCACCGTCGCGGTCCTGGTCACGATGCTGGCCTGCTACCGGACCGCGATGCGTTCCATGACCGCCCACATGACCCGGTTGATCGCCGCCACGGGGCGGATCAGCACCGCGACCGTGGAGTACGCCGACGGGATCTCCGTGGTCAAGGCGTTCGGTACCGGCGGGCGCGCGCTGGACCGCTTCGCCGACGCCGTCCACGAGCACGCCGCGGCGATGCGCGCGTGGGTGGACGAGACCCGCTACAGCTCGGCCGCGGCCCGGCTCCTGTCCTGCGAGATGGCCGTGCTGGCCGCGCTGATGGCGGTCGGCGTGCCGCTCATCGGTACGGGCGGGCTCGCCGTGGCCGACCTGCTGCCGTTCCTCATCATCGGCATCGGACTGCCGACCTCGATCACCCCGGCGGTTCAGGGCGGCCAGGGGCTGCGGCAGGGCCGGATGGCCGCCTCCCACATCGACGCCCTGCTGGCCCGCCGGACCCTGCCCGAGCCGGAACGGCCCCGGCTTCCCCAGGGTCACCGCATCGAGTTCGACCGGGTGTCCTTCTCCTACGACGGGGCCACTGACGCGCTCACCGGCATCAGCGCCGTCTGCGAGCCGGGGACGGTCACCGCGCTGGTCGGCCCCTCGGGCGCCGGCAAGTCCACGCTCGCGAGCCTGCTGCCCCGCTTCTACGACGTGAGCGGCGGCGCCATCCGCGTCGGCGGCGCCGACCTGCGCGACATCCCGGCCGAGACGCTGCTGTCGTCGATGTCGCTGGTGTTCCAGGACGTGGCGCTGCTGCGCGACACCGTCGCCGAGAACATCAGGGTCGGCCGTCCCGGCGCCGGTGACCAGGACGTTCGCCGGGCCGCCATGGCGGCGCAGATCCACGAGGTGATCGAGCGGCTCCCGGACGGCTACGGCACCGTGCTGGGCGCCGACGGCGGGGGACTGTCCGGTGGCGAACGCCAGCGGCTGACCATCGCCCGCGCGATCCTGTCCGGCGCGCCCATCGTCGTCCTGGACGAGGCCACCGCCGCGCTCGACCCCGACAGCGAGACCGCCGTCCAGGACGCGCTGTCCACGCTGGCGGCGGGCAAGACCGTCCTGGTCATCGCCCACCGCCTGCACACCATCCGCGGCGCCGACCGGATCCTCGTCCTGGACGCGGGACGCCTCGCCGAAGCCGGCACCCATGACGACCTCATCGCCCGCGACGGGCTCTACGCCCGCCTGTGGCGCGCCCAGCGGAACGGAGAAAACGCATGATCCGCAAGCTCTACCGGCTCTGGCCGCACGCCGGGCTCATGGTCAGGCTGGGCCTGCTCACCGCTGTCCTCGCCGTCCTCCAGGGACTGCTGCTCGGAACGCTGGTGCCGATCCTGCGGGCACTGCTCCGTCCGGAACCCGACCTGGACGCCGCGGCGCCCTGGCTCCTCACCGGCGGCATCGGCCTGGTCGTCTACGGGGTGCTCACGGTGATCGCCACACCGGTGGGGTTCGCCGCCTCCATGCAGCTGAGCGCACAGCTCCGGCACCGGCTGATGCAGCATGTGACCGGCCTCCCGCTGGGCTGGTTCACCACCGAACGCAAAGCGCGGCTTGCCCGTACCGTCACCTCCGACGCCGGCTCGATCGGCACGCTGTCGGTGACGATCGGGCAGCCGGCCATCACCGCGGTGCTCGTACCCGCCACCATCATCGTCGTTACCTTCACGGTGGACTGGCGGCTGGCGCTGCTGTTCCTGGCCGTCGTCCCCGCCGCCTACTGGACCCTGCGCCGCGCCGGACAGGTCTCCGCCGCCGCCGAGAAGGAACTGAACTGGGCCGCGACCGAGATCGCCGGACGCGGCATCGAACTCGGCCAGGCCCAGCCGGTGCTGCGCGCCGCGGGCAAGGGCGGCACGGGTGGCGACCGCATGCGCGAAGCCCTCGACGAGCACCGCCGCACCTACCGCCGCGGACTGAACCGCTCCATGCTCCCCGACCTGGGCTTCACCAGCGTGGTGATGGCCGGATTCGTCGCGGTCCTGGTCCTCGGCGCACAGCTGCTGCTCTCCGGGTCCAGCACCGTCCCCGATACGGTCGCGCTGCTCGTGCTCGCCGTCCGGTTCCTGGAACCCCTCGGCGCGCTGATCGAACTCATCGGGGCGCTGCGCGCGATGGAGAACAGCATCGGCCGCGTCGACGCCCTCCTGCGCACCCCGGAACTGCCGCACAGTCCCGACCCGGTACGCCGCGTGGCCGACGCCGGCATCGAGTTCGCCGACGTGACCTTCTCGTACGGGAGCACGCCCGCCCTGTCCGGCGTGTCCTTCCACTGCCGGCCCGGAACGACCACGGCCCTGGTCGGGCCCTCCGGCTCCGGCAAGACCACCGTCACCCGGCTGGTCGCCCGCTTCTTCGACACCGGCGCCGGGCAGGTCCGCGTCGGCGGCCGCGACGTCCGCGACTACGACCATGCCGCACTGCTCAGCGAGATCGCAATCGTCTTCCAGGACGTCTACCTGTTCGACACCACCATCGAGGAGAACCTCCGGCTCGCCCACCCCGGCGCCACCCGCGCCGAACTGGAGGCCGCCGCCCGGGAGGCCCGTCTCGACAAGGTCATCGACCGGCTGCCCGACGGCTGGGACACCCGTGTCGGCGAGGGCGGCGCCCAGCTCTCGGGCGGCGAGCGGCAGCGCGTGTCCATCGCCCGCGCCTTCCTCAAGAAGGCCCGCATCGTGCTCATCGACGAAGCCGCCTCCGCGCTCGATCCGGAGAGCGAGCGGGCCGTCAGCGACGCCATCACCCGCCTCGCCCGCGACCCGGAACGCACCGTCATCGTGATCGCCCACCGGCCCGCCACCCTGGCCGCCGCCGACCACGTCGTCACCCTCGAAGCCGGCCGCGTCACCGAGACCGGGACCCCGGCCGAGCTCCGTACCAGGGCCGGGACCTTCGCCCGCCTCTACGACCAGTACGAGACCGCCCGAAGCTGGCACATCACCGCGCCCGGTCGCCGATGACGACGAAGGATCCGCCCAGAACCGGCGACCCGGCAGCGGCGGCGGCAGCACGCCGGCGAACGCTGCGGGTCGTCGGGTCGCTCTACCTGGTGGCCAACACCGGGTACACCTTCTTCTTCCTCACCCTGGGCACCATCCTGCTCGACCGGGGAGTGCCGCTCGGCGAGGTCGCGCTGATCAACGTGATGGGCGCGATCTACTTCGTCCGCTTCCTGGCCGGACCGGTCGTCGACCGCTTCGGCCTCGCCGGGCTCGGGCACTACCGCGGCTGGCTGCTGCTGACCCAGCCCGCCCTGATCGCGACCCTCGGGGGTCTGGCCGCCGTGGATCCCGTCGCGGACATGCCGGTGATGCTGGGGCTGATGGCGGTCCTGCTCACGCTCTCGGTGTTCCACGACACGGCGCTGAACGGCCTGGTGGTAGGGCTGCTGCCGGCGCGCGAGCACGGGATCGGCAACGGAGTCCAGATGGCCTCGGCCAGCGCGTCCCTGCTCATCGGCTCCAGCGGCGCTCTCCTGCTGTACGCGCACGCCGGATGGACACCGACCGTGCTCGCGCTCGCCGCCGTGTTCGTCGTCCCCCTGGCCGTCCTCGCGCGCCTCTCCGAACCCCCGCCCCGGGAGGTGAAGCGGAAGGCCGTTCCGTGGCCGGCGCTGGTGCGGTTCTTCCGGAACCCACGCATGGCCATGTGGACGTTCCTGGTGATCCCGATCTTCGCCACCAGCGAGTGGCTGGCCACCGCGCCCCAGTCCGCCATGCTGCTGTCCGCCGGATGGGCGACCGACCGGATCGCGCTGGCCGGTTCGGTGTCCATCGCGTTCCAGATCGTCGCCGCGATCACCGCCGGCGCGGCCGTCACCCGCTACGGCGCCGCACGGCCGGCCCTGGTCATGGGCCTGATGGGCGTCGCAGGGGTCGCAGGCCTCCTCCCCCTCGCCACCGGCCACGGTGCCCTGGTGCCGGCCATGGCGGCCATGATCACGGTGTCCGTCGTGTACGGGGCGAAGGTCACCTGGATCGCCGCCGTCTCCATGAGCCAGGCCCGCCCGTCCTCGGCGGCCACCGACTACACCGTGCCCATGTCGATCGAGGGCATCTTCGTGACGGCGATCAACTCGGCCGGCCTCGGCCTGGCCTCCGTCGCCGGCTTCGGCTGGACCATCGGGCTCGCGGTCGTCCTGGCCGTGGCGGGAACCGCCGTCGCCCCCCTCTGGATTCGCCAGGGCCGTCTTGACGGACCCGGCTCACCATGATCACTCTGTTGGACGATCCACCACTCGGGAGTGCCTGTGAAACACCTCGGTATCCTCGCGCACAGCACCGAAGGGGCAGCCCTGTGCTTCCGCGCCTTCTGCCAGGAGGGGTTCGCCGAACTGGGCCCCCATGACCATCCCGACGTCACGCTCGACTGCATCGCGATGGCACGCAGCATGCCCGCCTGGGACGCCGCCGACCACCAGGCCATCCGCGCCACGCTCGCCGCCAGCGTCCAGCGCCTCGCCCGCGCCGGCGCGGACTTCTTCGTCTGCCCCGACAACACCGCCCACATGGCGCTGGAACTGCCGGGCGAGGACCTCGCGCTGCCCGGCCTCCACATCGCCGACGTCGTCGCCGACCAGGCCGCCGCCGACGGCCACCGGCGCGTCGGCGTGCTCGGCACCCGGTACCTCATGGACGGCCCCGTCTACCCGCGGGCCTTCGCCGGACACGGCATCCAGGCGGAGATCCCCGGCGACGAGGACCGCCGCACCATCAACCACACCATCTTCTCCGAGCTCGTGAACGGCGTCTTCACCGAATCCGCCCGGCGCGACTTCACCGCCATCATCGAACGCCTCGCGGCACGCGGCTGCGACGCCGTCGCGCTGGTGTGCACCGAGATCCCGCTCCTGATCACCCCGGACGCCTCGCCGCTGCCCACCCTCGACTCCACCCGCCTCCTGGCCCGCGCCGCCTTCGACACCGCCACCGGCCGCCGTCCCTTCCCGACCTGGCACGGCGGACCGAAACCCTGACCTCACCCCTCGTTGGCTCGTGGCGTGTTCGCACACGTGCGTTCACAACGCCCCGGCGCTTGACCTCAAGTGGACGTCGAGGCGAGCGGAGGTGTCGACGAGCAGGCGTCCCTGCGCGACCTCCTCTTCCTTGCCGCCCTCACCGAACGGCACCGACAGGCCGAAGACCGCGTCGGCGCCCGTGCCGGCCCGCTGGAGCGCGTCAGGGTCGGCGAGGTCGCCGGTGGCCGGCCGCGCTCCCCGGGCCGACAGCTCCTTCGCGGCCGGCGACTCCGCCGAGCGTACGTAGGCCACCCAACAGGGCGGGGCGGTCGCCGACCTGCTCCTGGAGCGCGGCCACGAGGTGGGTGTACTCCTCCGTGCGAGGCGGTGACCAGTTGGTGGCCACCAACGTCGACCACGCCGATAGCAAGCAGCTCATTGAGGCGTACCTGCGCGAGCGGCAGGTGCGTGCAACGGTGCTCGGCCCGGTGTACTTCATGGAGAACGCGCTCAACGTCGGCTTCAGCCGGCTCGGCGACGGCATGCTCGCCAACCCCCTGACACCTGGCAAGCCGCTCGGCCAGGTGACCGTGCTCGACATCGCCGGCATGGCCGTGCACGCCGTCGAGAATCCCAACGAGCTCGACTCGGACCACAACGCCGCCCTCATCGCAGCCATACCGGTGGATCCGCGCCCGCCCGGACGTCAGAGCGCCTTGTCGGCCAGCTCGGTGAGATGGAGGAGCAGCTCCGACGCGGTGAGCGGGTCGAGCTCGCCGAAAGTGTGCCGCTCCTGCGCGCCGCGGCGGTACACGTCGGTCCGTTCGTCGATCCACACGCGTTCCAGGACCTGCTCGGGGGTCGCGTCGATGGCCCCGATCGCGAGGCCGGGGTCCAGGTCGATGACGGCGAACAGGCCGCCGGGCAGAGTGCGGGACACCCGGTTCTGGCTGCCGCCGCCCTCCGGCTCGCCGCGCTCCCAGCCGAGGCGTTCGAGCCGTACGACGGCACCGCTGGGCACCTTCAGTCCCGCGAACCGCTCCAGTCGCCAGGACGTCCGCTCGGCCTCGGTGAGGTTGTGCACCGGACGGGCCAGCTGCTGGAACGGCTGGAGGATCTCGTAGTCGGCGAACAGCTCCTGCCACGGGCCGAGCGTGCCGCCCAGTTTGGTCGGGTGCGCGATCCGGACCCCCGCCGACCCGGGCAGGGTGTACGCCTCGTCCGCGACGTCGGCGAGCGTGCGGTCCTCGGCGAGCCGGAACGGCGTGACCGTCCCGGCGTCCTCGGCCAGCCACACCAGCCGCCGCGCGATGTGGAACACCAGCGGATGGCCGGCGACGTGGGCACCGAACTCGGCCGCCGTCCAAAGGCGCTGGTCGGTCATTGCACGCTCCAGCCGCCCGACCTGGTCGGCGGCCACCGTCCGCACGTCCTTCCTGAGGCCGGCGAACCGCCGGTAGGCGGCCGGGGCCAGCTCCGGGTCGTCCTTGACGCCCGGCTTGGGCAGCGCCGCGCGCCGCTTGCCGGACTCGTCGGTCACGTACGGCTTGAGCTGCTCGTCGAAGCCGACCCAGAACCGGCGCGGCCCGTAGTCGAGCGTCAGGCCGCCCGCGGCGTCCAGGCCGAGGGACGGGACGAGCCGGTCGCCCAGCTGCTCGGGCGTCAGCCCCAGTTCGGCTGCGATGCCCTCCACCCTGGCCTGCGCGAGAGCCTTCAGGCCCTTGAACCGCACCTTCAGCGCGATGCCGTGCAGGTGCATCAAGGCGACCTCCGTGCCGAGGGCGGCCAGCACCTCCAGGCCCCTCTCGGCGAGTTTGTGCAAGCCTTCGCCCGGCCACTCCCGGATCATCGGGGCCAGCCGCCGGACCGTGTCGTCGTCACCGAGCACGCCCAGCTGGGTCAGTGCCCAGCCGTCCTTGGCCGGTGCGCCGTTCAGCCGCCACCAGCGGAACACCGCCCACGAGAACTGGGTGAGGGAGGCGGGATCGCACAGCCGCCCCATCTCCTCCAGTCCCGGGTACACCCGGTCGTGCTCGCACATCGCCATCATCGTCAGCAGGTGCCGGGTCGCGGACGGGGGCAGCGCCCGCCCGCGCCCGCGCAACAGGATGCGCGGCAGCCGGTCCGGTCCGGCCCACGCGCCGGGCCGCGGGATCGGTACCGGCAGCGGGTCCGGCGGGTCCTCCCAGTCGTCGCGCGGCACCTCGGGCCGCTCCCACGGCGGTGCGGTCAGCAGCTCCGGCAGATCCTCGGGCGCCGCGTCCGCGGGACGCCGCAGGGCTTCGTACCGGGTCGCCACCGCGTCGCGCGCCTCCGCCGGCAGGCCGTCCAGGAGCCCGGCCGCCCGCTCGTGGTGCGCGGGCACATGGGCGCTCAGCAGCTCTCCCGCGATCGCGGCCGCCTTCGACGTACCGGCGGACGCCGCGCCCAGCAGGCGCAGCGCCCGGGCCGGGAACCGCTCCATCGCCTCGATCAGCCCGAACGGGACGTACCGGTCCTCGATCCGGTGGAGCAGCAGGCCGAACGCCTCGTCCGACGGCAGAAGAGAGAGCGCCTTCACCTGAAGCCGGCGTACCGGGGCCTGGCTCGGCTGGTCCAGCATGTCGGCGATCAGCGGCGCGGCGGCCGCCCCGATGCCGTCCAGCACAGTGCCCAGCGCTCTGGGGGTGCTGCGTAGCGCCCACTTCGGAACCGGGCTCTGGAGTAGGTCCAGATGGTGGCCTGAGCCCAGCGCGAACAGCAGCATCCACCAGAAGAGCACGTCCTTGCCCTGAGCAGGGGGAGGCGCTGCGCAGCATTCCTCCACCCAGTCCATCCGGTCGGGGACCGCGTAGGAGACGGCGATTCGCTGCAGCGGTGTGCGCCGGTGGGCGGCGAGGCGCTCCACCGCCTCGCCGTACTCGAGGTCGCCCGCCATCGCGAGCAGAACCCGGAGCCGGTGGCCCTCCCGCTCCCCGATCGGCCCCCACAGCGGCCACCGGTCGGCCGGCCGCCGGTACCGCAGGCCCTGCCACGTCGTCCCCGTTCTGGTCGTCTCCGACGCCATGGCGAGCACGGCCATCTCGGCGAAGGCGCAGGCGGCGAAGACCGTACCGTGGTGTGCCGCCCACGCCTCCACGAAGCCGGGCAGCCCTGGCCTGCCGCGACTCTCCTGTAGCAAGGTGATCGCGACCACCGCCGCGCCGGCCGGATCGGCCGCACCGCCCAGGTACGCGTGGGCCCGGTCCTTGAGCTCGGGGTCCTGTTCGGGCCCCGCGAGCACCCGGCCGATCACGTCGCCGTTCGCGGCGGTGGCGGCCGCCAGCCCGTCGCCCGCGGCGGCGTCCGGCCCCCTCCCGCCGGACGCGGGTGCGTCGCCGCGCCGCGGATCCAGCGCGGAACGCCAGGAAGCGGGAAGGATCAGGGAACTCTCGTCGATCATGGCCGCACTCTAATGACCGGATACGCCAGAATCGCGCCGAACCGGACCAGAGCCGTCGGCTCCGGGAGTGAGGGCGGCGTCATGTCCACCGGTTCCCTCGTGCGGCATGCGCCCCGTTCGTTCCCTCGTTCGTCTGGGAGGCGAGGAGCGCGCGGTAGTCGGCGTTCGAGGCCACCAGTTCGGTGTGCGGTCCGCTGCCGGCCACCCGCCCGTCCGCCAGGAAGACGACACGGTCGGCGGCGCGGATCGTGGACAGCCGGTGGGCGATCGTGACCATCGTGTGGCGGGAGCGGGCGGCGGTCACCGCTTCCTGTACCGCTCGCTCGTTCTCGGTGTCCAGGTTGGACATCGCCTCGTCCATGACGATGACGGAGGCATTGCTGAGCAGTGCGCGGGCGATGGCGATCCGCTGGCGCTGGCCTCCCGACAGATGCGCGCCCCGCTCGCCGCACGGGGTGTCGTAGCCCTGCGGAAGCGCGGTGATGAAGTCGTGTGCGATCGCCTGGCGTGCCGCCGTCTCGACCTCGCCGTCGGTGGCGTCAGGACGAGCCAGGCGGATGTTCTCCCGTACCGAGGAGTTGAACAGGTAGACGTCCTGCGGAACGAGGGTCACCGTTTCGCGGAGGGTGTTCAGGGGCAGGTCGCGCACGTCGTGACCGCCGATCTGTACCCGTCCCGAGTCCGTGTCCCAGAACCGCAGCAGCAGGTTGGCGCATGTGGTCTTGCCCGCCCCTGAACGGCCCACGAGCGCCACCGTCTCGCCCGGCCGCACGGTGAAGGAGACATCGTCCAGTACCTGGCGACCATCGGTGTCGTACGCGAATCGCACGTCCTCGAAGGCCACGCTCGGTTCCAGGCTCGCGGGCCCGTTGCCGCCGGGGTCGGTGACCTGGGCAGGGAAGTCGATGATGGTAAGGATTCTGGACGCGGCGGCCCGCACGTCGCCGAGCGAACGGGCGGTCGCCGACACCGTGGCGATGGGGGCGAGCGAGGCGATGCCGAGGACGATCACCACGGGCAGCCAGCGCGGGTCCACGTGCCGTGCGGCCGTCAGCGGCACCAGGATCACGGCGAGGGACAGCAGCAGGTCGGTCGCCGCCTGCTCCAGTCCTGAACGGCGGGCGTAGGCGGCGCTGTGCCGGTGGGTCAGGCGGGTGCGGCGCAGGAGGCGGTTCAGGTACCAGTCGCCACGGCCGAAGACCACCAGTTCACGCAGCCCTTGAACGCCGTCGAGGGCCTCGGCGTTGAGCCTGCCCAGTTCGTCGCGCAGCGCCCGGCCCTGCCGGCTCGCCCGCCGGGCCAGGGCGAGCGGGACGGTGGCGACCAGCAGCATCAGCACCAGCGCGACGAGCGCCGTCCGCCAGTCCAGGCTCGCGATGACCGCGAGGGAGGTCAGCGACACCAGGACCGCGCCGACGTAGTCTCCGGCGGTGTGGGAGAAGAACAGTTCGGTCTTCTCCACGTCGGCCATGGCCGAGGCGGTGAGGTCGCCGGTGCGCTTGCCGAGGATCCGGCCGGGGGTGGCGCGCTCCAGCCCGTCGTAGATGCGGACCCGCAGCAGGGCCATGAGGTGGAACGACCAGTCGTGGCTGATGGTCGACTGCCACCAGGTCGACGCTCCGGTGAGGACGGCCAGCAGCGCCAGCGCCCACATGGCCGGTTCCAGCTCGCCTGCGGGGTGGCCGGTCAGTACGGACCCGATGAGCCAGGCGCCCGTGGCCGAGGTGGCGATCAGCAGGCCGGACATCAGGATGCCCGCGAGGACGATGAGAGCGAACAGGGCCGGCTTCTCCAGCATGTACGGGAGCAGCCTGCGCAGCGGGCGCGCCGGCCCCCCGGCCGGTGCCTCCAGCGCGAGCGCGTGCCCGTGGCCATGGCCGTGGCTCATCCCTTTGCTCCCGTCATCTCGTCCTGGGCGGCGATGAGCCGCGCGTAGGCGCCGTTGCCGTGACGCAGTTCCTCGTGGGTGCCCGTCTCGGCGATCTCGCCGCCGGCGAGCACGATGATCCGGTCGGCGTCGCGGATGGTGGACAGCCGGTGGGCGATCACCAGGGTGGTGCGGTCCCGGGTGAGGCTGCCGAAGGTCTCCTGCAGGGACGACTCGGTGGCGGCGTCCACGGCCGAGGTCGCCTCGTCCAGAACCAGGATGGGCGCGTCCCTGAGCAGCGCGCGGGCGATCGCGACCCGCTGGCGCTGGCCGCCGGACAGTTGCAGCCCGCGCTCGCCGGTCTCGGCGTCCAGCGGGATCTCGTCCAGGCCCGCTGCCCGGGCACTGGCACGCAGTTCCTCGGGCGTGGTGTCCGGCCGGCCGAAGGCGATGTTCTCCTCGATGGTCCCGTGGAACAGGTAGGTGTCCTGGGGAACGAGCCCGATGGTGTCGCGCAGTGCCGCCGCCGGGAGAGTGCGCAGGTCCTGGCCGCCCACTCGCACCTCGCCTTCGCCGGGGTCCATGAACCTCAGCAGGAGGGAGGCGAGCGTGCTCTTGCCCGATCCCGACTCGCCGACGATCGCCACCGTCTCGCCCGGGCGGACCGTGAAGGAGATCTGTCGTAGTGCCGGGCTGTCCCGTCCGGGGTAGGTGAAGGTCACCGAGTCGAACTCCACGCTCGGCATCAGTGTCCGGGAGGCGCCGGGAGCCGGGGGAGCGGGCTCGGGGGCGTTCATCAGTTCCTCGACGCCCTTGGCGGCGCTGACGCCGGCCATCGCGTCGTGGGCGTACTGGCTGAGCTCGTCGAGAGGGCGGAAGGTCTCGGGCACCAGGAACACCACGCAGAGCAGCGCGAACGCGTCGATCTCCGGGTATCCGGCCACGACGAGGATCGTTGCCGCCGCACCCGCGCCAAGCGTTCCGACCCGCTGCAGCCCCAGGTACATCAGGCTGTAGCGGAGCTGGTCCATGCAGACCTTGCGCAGCCTTTCGGCATGCGCGGCGACGAGGACCCGGCGGCGTGCGGAGGCGTTGAACGCCTTCAAGGTGGGCAGTCCCTGGACGGTGTCGACGAACTCGGCGTCGGTCTCACCGATGACCGCCCATACCTTGTCGCTGCTTTCGGCGAACGCGGCCCGCCAGATCGCCGTGGCGCCGATCGTCAGGACGGCTCCGGCCAGCGCGATGAGGGTGAGCCGGGGGTCGATCGTCAGCAGGAGCACGCCGATCGCCAGCATCGTGATCGCTGCTTTGAGCAGCGCGGGCAGGTAGCGGCCGAAGTAGGCCTCCAGCGCCTCGACGCCGTCCACCAGGGTGGCCCGCACCTCACCGCTGCGGTTCAGGAGCAGGTGTCCGGGCCCCAGGACGAGCAGCCGCTCGAACAGGCGGGTCCGGAGCCTCTCCGTGGTGACCGCCGCGGCCCGCTGCGTGGTCACCTCGAACCACCACAGCAGGACGGCCCGCGCCGCGATCGCCGCGGCGAGCCAGGCGAACGCCGTCGTCGCTCCGCGTCCGGCGATCGCCGCCTCTACCACCGCGGCCAGCGCGAGCACCTGCACGATCCGGGTGGCGGTGATCGTCACCCCCAGCGCCGTGACGGCGGCGATCGGGCCGCCGACCGTCCGCGCGAGTCGTAGTAGCCGCCGGTCGAGCAGCACCATCGCACGCACCTCCCTCATTAATGACTGCCGGTCATTTATGGCTGAAGGAGTATCACGCGAGCCGAGTGGTAGGCAAGGCTGTCCTAACTTCGCCGGGGCTCTACGATGGCCGGAGGTGGAGGGAGAAGCGTTGCGGCCACGGACCAAGCCCATCGAGGAACGGCGCACCGACCTGCTGGACGCCGCTGAAAAGCTGGCGCTGGAGCGGGGCGCCGACGGCATCACCGTGGATCAGGTCACGTCGGTCGCCGGCATCTCCAAGGGCACCTTCTACCTGTATTTCGACTCCAAGGATCACGTGCTTCAGGCGTTACGCGACCGCTACGTGACGGGCTTCATGGCACGCCAGGCGGAGGCGGTGGCACGCATCGGGGACCCCGTCGCGCGGGTGGAGACCTGGGTGACGGTGGGCCTGGACGACTACGTGCGCGACCACAGCCTCCACGATGTGATCTTCCAGCATCACCCCCCGGCCCCGGCCGGGCCGACCCCCGTCACCGCCCTGACCCGGCTGCTCCAGGAAGGCATCGACGCGGGCGCCTTCCAGCTCCCCGATCCCGCCGCCACGGCCACCGTGATCTATCACGCCATGCACGGCGTGGCCGACCATCTGATCCACGCTCCCGGCCCGCAGCCGGCCCTTGCCCGTGAGCTGCGTCACCTCTGCCGAGCCCTTCTCACCTGCCCACGAGGCTCGCGCTAGTAGCAGCCACTCCAAGCAACGTCGGGCGTCATGACCTGACGTTGTCCTGCCCGCCCTGTCGGCGGCTGCGATAGGCGGCGGTCTTGGCCCGGGCCGTGCAGGCGGTTCCGCAGAAGCGGCGCGAGCCGTTACGGGTCAGATCGATGTAGACCGCTTCGCACCGGCGGGCCTGGCACTGCCCGAACCGTTCAGCGCCGTAACCGTCCACGATGAGTGCGAGCGCGGTGGCGAATTCACCACCCAGCGCTTCGACCTCGGTCTCGCGCGAACCGTGGAAATGCAGATGGAACGGTTGACCGACGTCCTCGACCAGGTACGGCTGAGCACCGTACCTGCGGATCATGGCGTTGATGAGGGTGGCCTTGCCCGCGGCCGTCTCGGCCAGCAAGGCGGCACGCAGTTCCGCTGCCAGCTCCGCAAGCCGCACTCCCGCGTCCGGAGCCGAGCGCAGCGCCGCGGCGCTGCGCTCACCCAAGACGGCGGCGAAGGCCGTCACCAGTTCCTCACCCTCGAACCGCCGTGCCGGGCCGCCGCCGCGCCAACGCGGCGTGGCCAGATTGACCAGTTCGGCGATCAGCGGCGCCTGGCCCGTGACGTTACAGGCTATCTCCATTTGACCAGTAACATCCTTCCGATGTGTCATAGGCGTAATCGCTTTAGAGCGTAACGGAGATGGTCGTGATCGCGTCTTACCGTCAGTTGCTCACCCATCGAGGCGTCCCCCAGCTGATCCTGCTGAGCCTGCTCGTCAAGCTCGGCGCGCCCGTGCTCAGCCTCGCCCTGCTGCTGGCCGCGGTCGGCAGGCTCGGCTCCTACGGCGCCGCCGGGCTCGTACTCACCGGCCACGCCCTCGCTCTGGCCCTGTGCGCTCCCGTCGGCGGCCGGCTGGCCGACCGGCTGGGCGCACGCCGCACGCTGGCGAGCTATCTGGCCGCTCACGCGATCGCCTACACGTTGCTCCTGCTCGCCCTACTCACGCCGACACCCGCCACCGTCCTGATCGGGGCTGCAGCGCTGCTCGGCATAACCAACCCGCCCGCCGGAGCCGTCATCAGGGGCCTCTGGCCACACCTGGTTCCAGCCGAGTCGCTGTCCAGCGCCTACGCGGTCGACAGTGCCATCAACGAGATGATGTTCATCGCCGGGCCGGTGCTGGTGTCGGCGCTGATGCTGGCGATGCCGGCGCAGAGCGTCGTGACGGTGGCGGGTGCGTCCGTGTTGCTGGGCACGATACTGCTGATCGCTTCCGGGGCGGTGCGGGACGCACCCCCGCCCGAGCGCTCAGGGAACCGTGACTCCCGAGGCGCGCGGACGGCTCGGCTGACCGGACCTCTCACGCACCGGCCCACGCTCGTCCTGCTGTGCCTCGCTGCGTTCGGCACCTTCTCCTTCGGCTGCCTGCGCATCGCCACCGTCGCCTCCGCGACCGCCTATGGCTCGGCCTCCTCGGCCGGACTGCTGATGGGACTGCTGTCGGCCGGCGCCCTGGCTGGCGCGCTCGTCTACGGAGCACGCACATGGTCACCGACCGGCCGCCATCTGCTCATCATCCTCTGCCTGGTCGACGCCGCCGGCATGCTCGCCGGCGCTTTCGCCCCTGGCCTCGTCTCGCTCGCCGTACTGATCACCGTGACCGGGCTGCTCACCGGCCCCCGCGACACACTGCAGCCCGCCCTGCTCGCCGAGCATGCCCCTGCCTCCCACCGCACCGAGGTCTTCGCCTGGCTCACCACCTTTATGTGGGCCGGATACGGCCTGGGTACCGCGATCGCCGGGACCGTGACCGGCCCCGGCGACAACGGCACCGCGGCCTTCACCACCGCCGCAGGCGTCGCTCTCCTCGGTGCGGCCCTGGCCGCAGTCTTCTACCGCCCCGCGCCGAACCCGTCCCGTCCCGCATCCTTGCAAGCAGGCGGATCGGTATGAGCGAGCTCGTGATCCTGCCGGCCGGCCGTGCTGACAGGACTGACCAGCGGCACCAACACCGGAGTGGTCACGCGGCTGGAACGAACTGGATACCCGCGCCGCGAACCAGACCCGCATCACCAGGCGCAAGCGGATCCCGCATCCGGTCCGCGCCGCGGCTCGCGGTGCGGTGTGGTGCGGGACACCTTCCAGGGAACCGATCCCGGTCGACCATGGTCTGACACGGAACGTCTAGATGATCACTTTTAGGAATGGAGGATCGTCGTGGAGAAAGACCTCTTCGAAGCCGAGTACGAGCCGGCGGCATCGCTGGAGGAGCAGGGGCGGACTCAGGAGGCGGTGATGTACGACCAGGCCGCGCGCGGCGCTGACGGGGAACGCACCATCGCCCAGATCTGGCGCCTGACCCTGGACCACCTGGCCGCTGAGCCGCTGACCGCAGAACTGCTGCGCGTTCTGGCCTGGTGCGCGCCCGAGAACATTCCCCGCAGCCTGCTCGCCCCGCTCGCCGGGCCGGCCCGGCTTACCACTGCACTGAGCAATCTGGCCGCCTACAACATGATCACCCTGGACCCCGACAGCATCACCGTGCACCGCCTGGCCCAAGCCGTCGCCCGCACCCCCGACCCACGCACTCCCCACCAGCCCGACAACCCCGACGCCCCCGGCGACCCGCACCGCCGACCCGCCGACATTTACGCGGCCCGCGAGCTGGCCACCGACCTGCTCAACCAGGCCCTCCCTGCCACCACCGACGACCCCACCGAATGGCCCACCTGGCACACGTTGCTGCCGCACATCGACGCCCTCGCCGAACACACCGGCCCCGGCCCCGACACCGACACCACCAGCCAACTACTGAACCGCGCCGCCACCTTTCTAACGGACCAGGGCGCGGTGGCCCGCGCCATCAGCTACTTTCAACGCGCACTGACCTGTGATCAACGCCTGCACGGCCCCGACCACCCCGACACTCTGTCCTCCCGCAACAACCTCGCCTGCGCCTATGAGTCGGCCGGTGACCTGGGCCGGGCGATCCCGCTGTACGAGCAGACCCTGGCCGAGCGGGAGCGGGTGCTGGGCGGCGACCATCCCTCTACCCTGATCTCCCGCAACAACCTCGCCTGTGCCTACCGGGCGGCCGGTGACCTGGCCCGGGCGATCCCGCTGTTCGAGGCCGTTCTGACCGACCAGAAGCAGGTGCTGGGCGGCGACCACCCCGACGCCCTGACTTCCCGCAACAACCTCGCCTGTGCCTACCGGGCGGCCGGTGACCTGGCCCGGGCGATCCCGCTGTTCGAGGCCGTCCTGGCCGATCGGGAGCGGGTGCTGGGCGGCGACCACCCCTCCATCCTGTCCTCCCGCAGCAACCTCGCTGGCGCCTACGAGTCGGCCGGTGACCTGGCCCGGGCGATCCCGCTGTACGAGGCCACCCTGGCCGATCGGGAGCGGGTGCTGGGCGGCGACCACCCCTCCACTCTGACCTCCCGCAACAACCTCGCAGGCGCCTACGAGTCGGCCGGTGACCTGAGCCGGGCGATCCCGCTGTTCGAGGCCGTTCTGACCGCCCAGAAGCAGGTGCTGGGCGGCGACCACCCCGACAGCCTGACTTCCCGCAACAACCTCGCCTGTGCCTACCGGGCGGCCGGTGACCTGGCCCGGGCGATCCCACTGTTCGAGGCCGTCCTGACCGATCGGGAGCGGGTGCCGGGCGGCGACCACCCCGACACCCTGACCTCCCGCAACAACCTTGCCAGCGCCTACGAGTCGGCCGGTGACCTGGGCCGGGCGATACCGCTGTACGAGGCCACCCTGGCCGATTGCCAGCGGGTGCTGGGTGAGGAGCATTCGATCACCAAGGTGGTGCGGGCGAACTTGGAGGTTGTGCGGCGGTGAGGGATCGTCCGGGAGGTGTGCTCAGGCGGGTTGATCGCTGGCCGTCAGGTAGCGATGCAGCGAGGTTCTCGGGATGCTGGTCTTGGCCGCGATGAGGCCGAGGCCGAATGGTTGTGGCGGGCGGCGGCCGAGGCCGGTGACGTGGCGTCGATGAGTAATCTCGGCGTCGCGTTCAAGCAACTGAATCGGCCGGAGGAGGCGGAGGTCTGGTGGCGTCTCGCGACGGAGGAGGGCGACGCCCATGCGATGGACGGCCTCGCCAACCTGCTCTACGCCCTCGGCCGGCCCGAGGAGGCCGACGGGGCGGCCGGGGCGGACGCGCTGGCCAGCGGGCTGAGGGCGCACGGCGCCCCTCACATTCCGGGCTTGTTCTAGGAGGTGGCACTGCCGCATGGCTCGTTCTGCAGCGCCCGTGTGCGACGTTCCCCGCAGTCCTGTCGAGCACGCATTCGGCATTCTCTCTTGAACGCCATTCTGGAGGATCCCTTCATGGGACTCGAAGTGACCATCACGACGTTCGGATACCTGCACCCTGCCGGGGCACTGGGGAAACAGCTTTACGGACAGGGCATTCAGGTGGTCGTGGAGCATCGCGACCTGGACAGGGCGGTTGTGGAGCGGTGAGTCGCGGAAGCCCCCACCACACGCCTCCAGATCCCCGGCGGGCCACGGCGCAGCACCTCTATCTCGAGGCACCCGCCTACTACCGTCCCCAGGCGGCGGATCCGCCGGCGGTGTTCTTGGCGGGCGGGATCACCGGCGTGGAGCGCTGGCAGGCCAGGGCCGCGACCTACCTGGAAGAGGCCGAGCAACCGCTGGTCCTGCTCAACCCTGCCCGCGCCGGCTTCTCGATGACCGACCCGGCTGCGGCGTGGGAACAGGTCAGCTGGGAGCAGCACCACTTGCACGTGCCCGGTCTGATCACGCTGTTCTGGTTCCCGGCCAGCGACCCGGCGGTGACCAGTCAGCCCATCGCGTTGTTCGAGCTCGGCCAGGCACTGGGCGAAGGTCGGCGAGTCGTGGTCGGCGCCCATCCGGGGTTCCCGCGTGAACCTGACGTGCGAATGCTCTGCCAGCTGGCCCGGCCGGGCATGCCGGTCTTCTCCGACCTGGACGACGTGCTCCGGGCCGTGTTGGCAGGATGCGCCAGTGACTGTTGAGAGTACCGAGCCGTTCACCATGCCCGTCCCGGGCCGGCGATGGGTGGTGAACACCGGCTCCCGGACACGGCCTTCAAGATCCCTGCCACGCGCTCGACATGCCGGCCGCCTCATAGAGGCACGGCGCACGATCTCGCAGAGATGATCCTCAAGCCCCGGCCCGCGCCTTCGGCCGATTCAACAGCCTGGTCGCCGCGCCGGCTACCGATTCCCGGTAGGAGCGCAGGCGAGGTCGGTGAGCAGGTGGTTGAGTTCTTGCACCTCGGCGCGGCCGAGTGCGTGCTCGAGCGCGCGCTGGGCGGCGTGCTCGACAGCCACCGCGTCGGCGAGGTACCGCTGTCCAGAGGGCGAGAGCCGCAGCACGTAGGCACGGCGGTCCGCGGGGTTACGCTCGCGAAGGATCAGGCCGTGGGTGTGCATCTCGTCGAGGTCACCGACAATGCTGGGGGCGGCCAAGGCCAGCGAGCGGGCCAGTTGTTCCTGGGGGCAGGGCTGGCCGGCCTCCAGGGCCAGCAGTAGCCGCACGCAGCGGGGTGTCAAGCCGTGCTCCTGCAGCATCTGCACGCTGCGCGCCCTTAGACACTGGGCGGCGGGGTCGAGCAGGAAGCACGCCCGGTCGGCGAGTTCGGCCGGCAGGTCGGACACCGGGGTGGGCTGCACCTGCCGGAGGAGTTCGACCAGCCGCCGTCGCCCGCGCGGGTCGAGGCCGGCCAGCAGGGCGGCTTCGACGTCGGCGACGGCGCGGTGCAGCGTCGCCAGCTCGCTCCGGCCGGCGGCGCGAACGGCCAGGGCGTAGCACCTCCGGTCGGCGGGGTCGCGTTGCCGCTGGACCAGCCCATCGGCTTCGAGGGCGTCGATCACCGAGGTCATCACCGTGCGGTTGATCGACAGCAGCGTGCCCAGTTCCGCCTGAGAGAGGCGGCCGCCCTCGAGCACGCACAGCACGGCCACGTCGCGCATCGAGCGCTCCGGCGGCAGGTGCTCGCGCAACAGTGCCTCCGCCCGGAACGCAGCGAGTCGGGCGAGGTGGCCGCTGTGGCCGGCGAGTTTCGGCTCGATCGACGTGGAGGACTGCGCTGGCCGGGTCACCGGCCTAGTATACCAAGGGCCACAGATAGTTAGGTTGATTGATGATTAGTCTAGTTGACGATACTGTGCCGCCATGAGCGATCTTTCTGAGCTGTCGGGTGAGGGCCGGGCTGCTGCCCCGGCCGCAGGGGTGCACTTCGGGTTCGGCGTCGGGTTCGGCACGGCTGCCGACCAGAACGATGTCGAGGTTGTATTGCGGCTGGCCCAGCTCGCCGATCGGGACGGGCTGGATCTGTTCTCCGTCTCCGATCATCCGTACGTAGCACAGCGGCTGGACGCCTACGCCACGCTCGGATTCGTCCTCGGGCAGACCCGCGACCTGACCGGGTTGGTGAACGTGACTAACCTGCCGACCCGGCCCGCGCCGATGCTGGCGCGCACCGTCACCTCGTTGTCGGCGCTGTCCGGCGGCCGGGTGGTGCTGGGCCTGGGTGCCGGCGGCGACTGGGACGAGATCGTGCGCATGGGTGTGGCCCGCCGGTCACCGGCGAGCGCCGTGGACGCCCTCGCCGAAGCCATCATGCTGACCAGGGCGCTCAGCGGCGGTGGGCCACCGGTCACCATCCATGGTGCGCACTACCAGGTGCGCGAGCTTGACCCGGCCCCGGTGCCGGCGTGCCCGGTGTGGACCGGCTCGATGGGGCCGAGATCGCTGGCCGTCACCGGCCGACTGGCCGACGGCTGGATCCCCGCGTGGGCGGCGGACTGGCTCAGCGACCGCTATCGACGGTCCCGGCCGCTGATCGACGAGGCCGCCGCCGCGGCCGGGCGGAGCGCGGACGAGGTCGCCACCATCTATGTCCTGCCCGGTCGGATCACGGCCGCCCCGGCATCGGCGGTGCGTGACGAGGACGGGCGTTGGGCCGGTGGCTCGGTCCAGCAGTGGGTCGATGAGCTGACCAGCGCGGTGCTCGACCACGGCGCGTCCGGGTTCATCTACTTCGCCACCGGACCGGAGCCGGCCGAGGTCGCACTCGCCCGGTGGGCACGTGAGGTGGTGCCTGCTGTCCGGGAGGCGATCACGAAGGCGCGGTGACGGCAGTGGCGGCGAGCACGTGAGGGTGTGCTGGCCGTCATGGTCGCCGGCGCCGGTGGGCAGGGTGGCGCTCTCGTCGAGGCCCGCGGCGGTTCTAAGAGCCTGTTCCACATCAGATCAACAGGGCTTTGAACACAGGCACTTAGGCGAGCTGACTCTGCGGATGACTGCAACCACCCTAAGTGAACCCGGCCTCGCTCTGTGCTCACCGTGTCTTGTGAGCTGCAACGCACAGACTGCAATCAGCTTACCCTCAGTACCTGCGGGCCACGGGCAACCCTGCGGCACAAGGGACGGAACCGGCAGTGCACTCCATGTCCGGCACGTCTCACCCTCGCCCGGCTAAGAGGCCACAACCGAGGAGGTCACCGTTGACAGGCAAGTCGACACTTGCCTATTGTCGGTTGCGTGAGCGACGTGTACAAGGCGATGGCAGATCCAGCCCGGCGAGCGATTCTCGACGAGCTCATCGAGCGGGATCGGCAGACGTTGCTCGAACTGTGCGGCCGCTTGACCGAGAAACACGGGTTCACTCGTCGCGTCAGGCCATAACGCAACACCTCGGCGTACTCCAGGCGGCCGGGCTCGTGATCGCGGCCAAGGAAGGCCGCCACAAGTACTACTCGATCGACACCACACCACTGCGAACCATCGCGGATCGCTGGCCACAGACACGAAAGGGACACTCCATGACCGACACCATCGCTTACGGAACACTGGAGACGATCGACGGCCGCCCAGCGCTGCGTTTCGAGTGCTCGCTCGCGTACCCGATCGAGCGCGTGTGGCAGGCGGTCAGTATCCCGGCAGAGCTCGAGCGATTCTTTCCTGGCGCCGC
Organism: Actinomadura sp. 9N407; assembly: GCF_044326315.1. Lineage (NCBI taxonomy): Bacteria > Bacillati > Actinomycetota > Actinomycetes > Streptosporangiales > Thermomonosporaceae > Actinomadura > Actinomadura sp. 9N407. The sequence continues at coordinate 342,674 of NZ_JBIRAW010000005.1, forward strand.
CGACTGGACGCCGGTGAAGGGGGAGACCATCGAACTCGGCGGCGCCACCCTCGAGGTGACTGAGGTCAACGCACCACACCGCCTGGCGTGGACCTTCGCCGGCCAGCCGCAGAGCTTCGAACTGGTCGCGGAGGAAGGCGGCTGCCGGTTGATCTTCACCCACGTCATCGACGACTTGCCGGCAGCGCAGACCGCAACCGGCTGGCAGACCTACCTTTCGCGGCTCGCGCCCCATCTCGCCGGCGAATACCTATCCGACGAAGAGGCACACAAGCCGTGGAAGGACATCCACGAACGCTACGCCGAGCGCTTCGGCGTCGACCCGGAGCCGGGACGGCGCTGGGCGGCGCAGAATCTGCCCGCCGGTCAAGACTGAGGGTCCGATGAGGATCAACGTGACCAGCCGTCCGGCGACCATGGTTACGCGCTCACTCGGTCAGGCCCGCGGGGTTCAGCCGACCGCGACACCGGCTGAACACCCCGCCACAACCCGCAGGATCCTCTTCCCGGAGCTGGAGCATCATCCTGGCCTGGGCGCCGAGCGATCGGATCGGCTCCCACCCTCCCCATGACCTTCGGGCGCTTCGTCTCCCAACAACTACGTGGCTGGGAAACGATCAGTCTCCTCGCGGGAAGAGATCTTCAGACGCCGCTCTCCCCGCAGGTCAGGGTGACCCCTGAACACCCCCACTCAGGGCCTGACCGCTCTACACCGACAAAACCACCTGCCCCGCATGAGGCGGGGCAGGCAAGCGGCTGGTCGGCCTGATGCTGATGGCGCTGAGTGCGAGGCTGCGGCGTCGGTCGTGCCACTCATCCATCATTCAACGCTGATTCTTGTTTACCCGTCAGATACTGCTTCCAAGTACCGGTCGATAGCGTTGGCGTGTTCGCTCAGCCAGGCGATCTCAAGGTGCAGCCATGACCCGGGGCTGGTGATGCGTCCGGCACGGTCATGCATGTCGCGCTCGGCCTCGACCCGGGCAACGATGCGCCCGCCGAAGCCTCGGCGGGACTCGTCCGCGAATCCATACACGTCGAGGAAGGTACGTAGGAGGGCCAGTTGGCGGTCGAGAGGGCGGACGATGTCGGCGCCGAGCAGCCACAGCCAGGCGGCATAGGCAAGGTCACGCGCTCGGGAGCCGGGAGCGGCTTGGTCGAAGTCGAAGGCGGAGACAGGAAGTCCCTCGACAAAGGCGACGTTGAGCGGGGAGAAATCGTTGTGGCACACCGTCTCCTCGCCGTCCGCGACCGCCGTGCCAGCGGTCGCGTCATGTAGTCGGCGCAGCAGCTGCGCCGCGGCGGTGATCTGGGCGGGCGACCAGTTACGAGCCCGGAAGTCAGTACGGTTCTCACCGTGCTGGAAGCTGAGGATCTCGCGGCCCTTGCCATCTGTTCCGAGCAACCTCGGCGCGGCGTCGAAGCCGACATCCTCCAGATGATTGAGCAGCCGGTGAACGAACGGCGAGTGGGGCCCGACCGGCCGCCGCACCGTGTCCCCGACACGGACGACTCCCTTCGTGATCCGGCCCCCGGTCAATGGAATCTCCAGCGCCTGTTCCATGCGCGTCAGCATAGACAGCCTGGCGGTCCGCATCTCACGGTCGGCTGGCTGCCGCCGGCTCCTCCGTGAACGCGGCCTTGTCTTCTCAAGGCAACCACCCCCGTGATCAGTTCCTTAGTCCGGAAAGCGCCGCCACGGTCTGGATAGGCGCCTGGCCGAGGCATTCGAGGCCGCGTCCGGCGCCGGGCCGCTCGCCGAGCTGGCGGCCGCCGCGGCGGCGGTGCAGACCTGCAGCGCCGATCGCCGCGCCACTCGACCTGGTGCCGTCCTGGCACGGCTGGCCACCGCCCTGCCCGCCCCACCGGCACCATTCCGTGTGCTGGCCGCCTAACAACTAGCCATTTCATCACCCGGACATTCCGGGGCATCGTAAACGGCTAACCGTTGAGATCGTCCACCCTCGCAGAGGGCTCTCGGCGCGCTCGCCATGCCCGCAACCGACACCGTGAAGAGCAGTAGACCGCGTCCGCCCGACGCCGAACCCCCGCCCACACCAGCACACCGCACACCGGGCAGTGCCGCCATGCGGTCAACCGCGCCCGCCATCCGGCCGGGCTCCGTAACCACACTGCTGCTTCCTCCGAGATCAGCGTGGCCATCAACTTCTCCAGCTCGGCCGCCCGCTTCCGCGCCCGATACGCCCGCATCCCACACGCCGCTGAACAGTACTTCCGGCGCGGCGACGACTCCGCCGGCAATCGCGCCCCCGCACACCGCGCACTTCCAGGCCTGACCCACACTCGGAAGTCTCCCCGGACAGCGCCGGACCGCACCGCGAGAGCCTGTTCCACATCAGATCAACAGGGCTTTGAACACAGGCACTAAGAAACTACCCCAGGGTTCACACCGCAGGCATGACGGCGATGCTGCCTGACCGGCATCGCCGGAAAACATCACCAGCCACGTCAGCCGCGCCTCTGCCAGCATGCTCTGAAAGCGGTCGGCGCGTACCCATGGGGCTCCAGAGACTTCCGGAATCGGCTGGTCGCGGCCCCGGCGGGGTCAGGTCGAACCTCGGCAAAGCAAACAGGCCCCCCAGCTTGTCGCTGGGGGGCTGTTCCGTCGCTGTTAGAGGAGGACTTGCGTCACTACCCCTGGTCGGTGAAGGCGGCCAGGAAGGTCGGGAAGTATTCGCGCAGCAGCGACCGCAGCGCGTTGGAGGCGCGGGTGCGGCGCCAGATGGCGTCCTGGTGGGCGCGGGCCAGCACCGCAACGGCGCGGGCCTCATCGGTGTCCTCAGGGATTGGCCGGTGGGCGTGGGCGTCGGTGCGCAGGATGCCCGCTAGCGTCATCGCGTCGACGTGGTCGGACTTGCGGCGGGCGACCGAGTGGCGTTCGCGATAGCGGGCCGTCTTTTGGAGATCAAGGGCGCACTACGCGGTTGACAGCACGCACTGGCCGCCCGCCCGGCGGCTGTAAAGGCTCGGCTCGGCGTTGGTGGGGGTGAGGGGCCATGGCGGCCACCGTCTGACTTGGCGGACAAGGGTGGCCGCGAGGAGGACGGTGGTGCAGTGCTCTCCTGCCCACTGCACCACTGTTAGTCGCCGGTTCCTTCGGTGCGGGGCAGCGTCAGGTCGTTGCGAACTTTGCCCCGGGAGTCGCCGGTGAGGGCGAGGTAGGAGGGGGCGGCGTCGGGAGGCAGGTCGAACACCAGCCCGGTTCGGAGTCCGTTTTCCTTGGTCACCAGCATCGCGTTGTCGGGCAGGAGGTAGGCGGTCGTTGCCGCGTGGTGCCGGGCGTGGGCGTGGCCGTCGGTGTCGTACAGGATCTGGTTTCGGCCGGGATAGTACTTCAGGTCGTTCCCATCCTCGTGGGGGAGTTCCACGAGCATGTCCACGATGGTGTAGCGGCCGGTGGCGGTCCAGGTGGCGGGTTGCTCCACGATGGTGATCGCGTCCCCGTCGCGGACTAGGGCGTGGGCGACGTTGAAGGACTCCGCCCCGGTGCGCACCCCGGTCACCGTGTGCACGAAGCCATCGGCCTGCAAGCTCGGCGTGCTCGCCCCTGTTGCCTGGTCCGGCTCCTTTGGGGTGAGGCCGTGGCCGGGGTGGTCGGCGAGTTCGCCGTGCCGGACCCTGCGCGGGTCCACGTCCAGGGCGATGCGCCGGCGCGGGTCACCGTCCCACTCCGGGACCAGGCCCTGCTCGCGGAGCACGCCGATGACCTCGTTGCCCAGCGCGGCGCGGGACTCGTCGGAGCCGTTGGGCGTGTCGAAGGTCAGGTACAGGGGGCGGCGCCCGGTGTCCTGCTCGTGGTAGAAGACATAGCCCCGGGCCCGCTCGTCCTCGCCGTCGTGGTGTTCGTCGCGGATCTCCGACAGGCCGCACCTTTGGCAGCAGGCGAAGTCCTCGCGCGCGACGATCGCCCGCGCGTTGAGCTCGTCGAAGGCCTGGCCCAGCAGATCGCCGTCGGCCGGACGCCCGTCCAGGGTTTCCTGCCAGGCCAGGTGTTCGGCGAACTCGGACCGCAGCAGGTCCACGAGCCAGGCACGCAGGTCGTCCTGGCCCACACCCTGCAATTCCTCGAACTCGCCCGCCTCGATCTCCAGCGGCAGATCGATCATCAGGCAGCCGTCGATGACCTCCTCGACGATCTCGTCGAAGGTGCCCTCGGCCATCGCCACCGGCGTGGCGAGCTGGTCGTACAGGACATCGAGGACCTCGCGGGCGTTCAGGTCGGAAAGCGGGGTGCGCATCGGGTTCTCTCACGGGGGCCGGAGGTTGGAGCGGAGCCGCCGGTGATCTAGGACGGCTCGCTCCGATACTGACGCCGGTCGGGCCTGTGGCGTTCCCTGCTCGGGGCCGTCCAGCCAGGCGGCCTCGCATCAGCGGTAGCGGTGAGGCGCGGTCCGCCTTGGTGAGTGTCTTGCCCAGTGAGACGCGCGGTCCCTCAAGTACGCACGCTGCCGATCTGGGCTGTCCACCTCGACGTGGCAGGCTCCCGGGGCCCGCGCGTGCGACACGAAGTTCGTGTCTTCCGTCCGGGATGTCCGTGGCATTCGATTGGCTGTGGTCCGTGACTGCTCATGACGTGGCCCGGCTGCTGCCGGACGTCCCCAAGCTCCGTGATCTCTGCCGCTCCGTTGCAGTGCTGGAGGCGATCCTGAGCCCGGATTGGGAGAGCCGCTACTACTCCTTCGACGGGACTTGGTCGCCGGGCGGCGAGGAGCTGGCCGCAATGAGGAACGGTTCTGGTGATGAGTATTCGATCGTTTTCTCTCCGGCCGGCGCGTATGTCCGCGGCTTCGATCACGAATCACCGATGAGCCCCTATGTCGACGAAGATCACGAACCGTGGCCGGGAGTGCTCGACTCGGTCCCCGAGGTCTTCAGGCCATGCGTGGAGGAGCCGGCGTTCTGTGATGAGAACGTTGTGCCGGCGGTAACGGCCTGCCTATGGTGCGAAACCGGCGACACTCGGTGGCATGTGGGCGAGATTGAATATCCGGAGCACTGGGGCGATCTCGATGGTGCCGCGGGTCTGTTCGAGTTGCTCATAGATCCTGCGCCGGAGGCATATCAGCGGTTCGCCCGGGACTACTACGAGATTCCTGTAGATCTCGAAGCGGTGCGTCATGTCTATGCACTTCGCCCACTGACTCGGGAGGTGATCTCCCTGCTCAACGCCGAGTTCCACATGGAGTCCCTGGTCCAAGACCTAGCGGCGGCCAGCTATCCCGTTGCTGACCACTGAGCGGCGATTCCTGCGTTCAGATCCCGCAGTAATAGACCTGGCTCTTTCTGCAGTCCGAATCGGCTTGTCTCTGGTCCCTGCTGCTAACTTTGGTTAAAAGGTGCCTTTTGGGTGCCGGTTCTGTGGAACGGAGTTGTGCTGGGTGAATCCACTCGTGGGGATGAGAGGGCTTCGGTGGGACTGAGTGGGAAGTCGGCGGAGGCCACAGCGGGTTGGGCGTGTAGCCCCTGAGACGTGGTGCGACGGAGGATTAGTGCTACTTCCTGCTTGCTAGGCATGATCTCGGGCGCAAGTGCGAGAGTGACTTCACCGAGAGCCAAGACGGCTTTGCGGTTTTGAGCTGTGAGGGTTTCGTAGCGGGCAAGCAGGGTTCGTGCGGCGGCGGGTGGGCCGGGATTTGCGCGGCGTAGTTGGGCTTTGTGGAGGATGGCGGCGTCGTTGGCCGCCGCGCGGTGGTGGACGGCGAGGTTGGCGCAGGCCTCGATGGCTTTGAGGGCGGTTGCTCCAACAAGGCTTGCATCGGTGGTTGTAGGGGCCAGGACGTGTGGCGGCTTGACCCGGTAGACGGTTCGGGGGCCGGGTGACCAGTCGGGTGTGGCGAACACGATGCGCCCGAGCCGGAGTACGAGGTCGGAGGCGTCGGTAGCGAGTTCGCTGCTCGGATGACCGTGTTGGCTGGTGAGGCTGCTCCAGTGGCGGGCGATTCTTCTCCAACTCAGTGCCGTCTTTCGTGTCTCCCACGCGGCACGGCGTAGGGATGCAGCGTGGTCACGCTGGGCCAGTTCATCCATGCGTGTGGCGAGCTGGTTGGCCATGAGGTGGCCGATGTCGCAGGTGATGGCGGCAGCTCTCGAGACGTAGCGCCACGTGGTGACCGAGCTGACGGAGTCGGGGTGGCTCAGGCGCTGGGCGGTGGTGTCGATGCCGGCCATGGCCGGGCTCAAGTCTTCGCCGACTGCAGGTGGGATGCGTTCGGGGCGTTGGCGGAGAGGGACGGCAGTGATAGGGGCTCGGATGGGGCGATTAAAGGTGTCAGTGGTCGACGCGGCTTGGAGTAGCAGCTTGCTGGCCGCGGCGTGCGGGGTCTCCAGGTGCTGGGCCACATGGGCGGCGGTCACCGCGTGCTTGTTGAGCATCTGGAGGAGGGTGCGGGAGGTGTCGGTCGCTGTGATGACCACGGTGGTGGGCGAGGTCGTCTCGGAGAAGTGGGAGGTGAGTAGGTCTAGGCCGCAGCCGAGAGCGATGGAGCTGGCGCGGAGGTGTTCGGTCAGCGGAGTTGCTGTGGTTTCGGTTTCTGCCGGTCTGCCCAGTGCTTGTTGGGCGAGGCGGATGAGTGCTCCTGAGCGTCGGGCGGTGTCGCGTACGGCCGTGTCATCGGTGTCCGGGACGCCGAAGCCGGTTGAGATCTGGTCGCTGTAGCGGGCGAGCACCCTGGCGAAGCGGGCTAGCTCAGCGGATAGGTCGGGATCTCGGGCCTGGCGTTGAACGTCGGGCGTGTGGAGTGCGCGGTTCACCTCTGCCAAGTGGGCGTCGGCGACTGCGGTCATTTCTCCGAAGGTGACCACGGCGGCTACCGGAGGTTGTCGCGGAGTCGGCCGGCGTGGAGGGCTGCTTGGAGGCAGGCCATCTTGTCGGCGGGGTCGCCGGCCAGTTCAGCGGCTCGGACGAGGTCACGGGACGTTTTCGAGGCCAGTTCGTAGAGGGCGTCGGTGGTCGCGGTCGCGTCCGTGACGGGGGAGGCGGCTGGCGACCGAAGGGATGGAGCCTGGAGCAGGGCTTGTCGTGCCTGGGTTGCTTCGCCTTCGGCCATCCCCCAGGCGATGAATCCGTCGGGCGTCTGATCGGCGAACGCCGTGATGACCCGCTCGGCGTGGGAGAGATCGTCGAGGGCGGTGTTGAGGATCTCGACGAGCCAACTGCCTCGGACGTCGGCGTGCTCTGAGCGGGTGTCGTCGTGGTTCATGTGTTCTCCCTGATGTGACGGATCGATGTGGTGGTCTTTGAAGTCCAGAGTGGGGAAGGGGATCGGGTGCCGTGGGGAGGGCTGTGTATTGGGGATGGAAAGCGGATCTTTCGCAGGCGCTGAGCGCTCGTTCGGCTGCGAGGTCCTGCCTCGCGGCGGACGCGCTGTGGCTGCTCGGTGCCTATTTGAGGGCCGAGTAGAGCCGGCCGAGGTGCTGAACGGCTTGGAGACATGCCACGCGATCTGCGGGTTCGGTCGTCTTGGAGGCGGCGTTGAGTGCGTTCTCGGCGGCGACGAGGATGAGCGTGGTGATCGCCTCGGTGAACTCGTGAACGTTGGCTGGCGCGGAGCCTTCAGAGCCCTTCCGCCATGCCAGCGCTGGAGCTTCTGCTAGCGCGTTGCGGGCGTCGGAGGCTTCGGCGATGGCGGCTTGGCAGGCGGGAAAGGACTCTTCAGGAGCGATCTGGGCGAGGAGCGTGGTGGCGCGTTCGATCAGGTCCAGTCCGATGAGCGCCGAGGCCATCAGGCTGGGGATGGTGTTCGCGGCCTCTATCTGCCGGATCACGTAGTCGAACTGGGCTTGCATCCGACCTCCAGGTCGTCAGTGGGATACTGGTTTCGGGTATCTCGACACGAGGGCCGGAGGTCAGAGGGCAGGAGACCTGCGGGAAGTGCGGGAGTTGCTCGCCGCTGGTCGGCTTGGCTCCGCTGGCGTGACGTCCTGTTCAAGGGCCGGTGGGAAGGCTTGTGCAGCCAGCCGGGCCGGGTTGGCCGGTTCCTCGTTCGTTGCCGGCTGTCTCGGTGGGATGGGCGTCAACTGGCCAGGCGATCCCTCGGCCACTTTGAGCTTGTCCGCGACCTTCGCGAGGAGGAGGTCTTTGGCCGCTTGCTCGTCCAGGCCGTTCCAGCTGGCGAGGGCGGTGAGCAATGCGCGATGCTCACGTACGTCGTCGGGTCGGGACGTTTCGGTGGCGGCTGTCGTCAGGCTCGAGCGGACGGTGGCATCCACCAGGAGTTCTTCGGCTCTCAGTGGGTTGTCGACGATCCCTGTGCTGGTCGGCACCGAAGGGAACGGCGGCGCCGGCTCCAGGTCATCTCCGGTGTACTGCTGGCTTCCGAGCTCACCCATGCGCCGTACGTAGTACTCGGTGTTGCCCCGATGAGGGACGACGAGTCCCGTGACCGCACCGAGAGTGGGCTGGCCCAGGATGTGCGCTTCTTCCGCCAACGGTCCCTTGATGCGGACTAGCGTGCCGAGCGTTGGTGGGGGTTCCGGGGACAGCTCCCTGAGGAAGTCGTTGCGCGCGGTCCTGACGATCTCGTCGAAGTCGAGACCTCGGTGGTCGGTGTAGTGCATCAGGTCGGCCAGGAGGTCGCCGACGAGTTCACTGGCGTGACGGTCGTCTGCGCGGTGATCTCGCCTTCCCGCGTGTTCGAAGAGGTTCTGGTACGAGTCCAGGGCTGTGGCTCCGTACTCGGCGAATTCGGTGGTGGCGTCGGTCATGGGCACTCCATGGGTCGGTGGTCTGGGATGACAGGCGAGCCGGTGCCAAGGCGTCCTGGTGACGAGGACCGTGCTCCGCAAGGCCGGTGGCTGCGGGCCGCGTTGTCGGGCTTGAAGGGCGCAGCGCTGTTGTAAGGGCCGTTGGGGCGCGGGAAGGTGCCTGACCCGAGCGGGCGCGCTGCTGCGCTCTCGTAAGTCGGATGGATGTGGAGAGGTGATTCGGCTCAGCGGCTGCGGGGCCGCCCATCTGGAGCGGATGATCCAGAACCCTGAGATTCAGACTCTGTAGACCGTGGGTCGGCCAGGCCGCTGGCGATGTCGTTCGGGAACGCTGTGCTGGCGAGCTTTGTCGCCTCTGGAGTCTGCAGTCGTTCTTCGTCGAGAGCTGCCGCGATCTGCGAGCCGAGGAGCTGCAGGATGCTTGCTGGTGAGCTGCGACTCCAGTCCGCCAGGGCGTCGACCAGTTTTCTTTGATCGGCGTAGAGCGGCTGCGCGGGCAGGCGGCCTTCGTGTTCGGTACGCCGGATGAGGAGGGAAAGCTCCTCAAGATGGCCCTCGGCCTCTTGAGCGGTAAGGACCGGGCTATTGCGCGTCTCGATGGGCCCGAACGGCGCTTCGGTTTCCAATGCCTCGACGGGAATCAGCCGACGGTCGCGTTCACCGGGGATACGGACCGTGTGCAGGACCTGGCCCTGGTCTGTCGTATGGACGTCGACGACGATGCCTCGCCAGGTGGCTGAGTGCCTTGGCTGCACTTCATCGCCGTTGGTGAAGGTCTGTTCCATGGCCAGGTCGTCGGCGTAGGACGTTCGGGCCCAGCCCAGTGCCGCGTCGAAGTCGAGGCCGTGGTGGTCGCAGAAGTGGAGGAGGTCGCTGAACAGGCAGTGCAGGGTTTCCACCGAGCTGTGATCTTCGGCCTGGGCTTCCGGTGGCCGGTTGGGAAGGACTCGCAGGAGGTAGGCGTCCACTGCGGCGGTGGCGTTCTCGACGAGGCGGCTGTGCGGGTTCATTGCTGAGGTCGGCATCGTCAGCCCTCTCCTTCGGCGGCGGTGGTGCTGGTGCTGGTGACGAGCCAGTCCGGTGGAACGGGGGAGAGCGCGGCCTCGTGGGGATCCAGGTGCTCGGACTCGGTGCACTGGTAGAAGGGGCCGCGGGCGCCGAGGAGGATGGGGAGTTGGTGGTCGAGGTGGTCTCGGTACCACAGGCTCATGCCGGTGGCGCCTTGTAGGCGCATGGCTTCCCAGGCGTACCAGAGGGCGGTGAGCCGGGAGATGGCCTCGGCGTGTTTCCACCACTGGGCACACCATCGGAATTCGCCGCCGAGGGTGCGGCGGTACATGGGGATGAAGTGGTGGGTCAGCCAGGCGTCGAGGCTGGCGTACAGCGGCTGGGGACGCTGCTCGTCCGTGGCCGGGGTGGTGTCGGTCTGAGCGTGCATGTGATCTCCGGTGTCGTCAGCTCGTTCATGGGCGTTGCTTCCTCTCGTGCGGTGGGACTCGGTGTCTTGCGTGCCTGGTGGAGTGCGTTGAGTTAGGTCACGTGTCCTCCTTGCGGAGGTTCACCGTTCGCCCGTAGTGGCGCCGGGCGCCGTCGGCGATGGCGATGTCGGCGGCTTCGATGGCCTTGTTGATCGGAGCGGCGTGAGGCCCTCGGTACCAGGGACGGAGTCGGATGAGCGCGGGCTTGGTGCCGGTGGCCAGCAAGAGCGCGGTACCTGTGGGGAGTGCGCGGATCGCGGAGGCTTCGAGGATTTCCTGGCGGCGCAGGGAGATCTGTTCGGAGGTGCGTCCGTCGCCGTAGGTGATGGAACGGACGGGGACGTCGTGTTGCCCGACGAGGGTGGACAGGTCGCGTACGAGGCGGGGTGAGTCGATGCCGGCGCCGATGATTTTGCGGGTGGCGGCGCCCCAGAGGGCGGCCATTCCGGGTTCGCCCCAGACGGTGACGCCCTGTTCGTAGGACTGCAGGATGGTGACGGGGACGATGCCGCGTGAGCCCAGGTGGGAGTAGAGCTGGGGTAGGTCGGCGATGCGGCAGATGTTGGCGGCCTCGTCGAGGGCGACGACCAGGGGTGGGTCCAGGCGGCCGCCGGCTTGTTCGGCGCGGCGTTCGGCGGCGCGCATGGTGGTGTCGGTGAGCGCGGCGATGAGGGGCGCGGCGGCCGACAGGGACTTCGACAGTAGGTAGAGGGTGTCGCGCGAGGTGGCGAACGCGTCCGGTTGGAAGGTCGGCAGGTCTGCGCATGGTGTGACCCAGGCGAGGATCTCCTGGTCGCGGAGGCATTTGGCTGCGGTACGGGCGGTCTGGTAGATGCCGTCGCGCGTTTCGACTGCGCCGTTCTGGGTGCCTTTGAGTGAGGAGGCCATGAGCTGGAAGCCGGCCTTGTGTAGTAGCTCGATCGGTGTGGGGACGGCCGGTTCGTCGAGCCACTGGGCGACGTGGTGGAGGGAGCGGCCGGACGTGGCGGCGGCGAGGAAGAGCGCGCAGAGCAGGTCTTGGGCGGCGGGTCCCCACAGGTCCTTCTTCTGGCCGTCGTCGACGGTGAGGACGAAGTGCCCGGCCAGCCGGTGCGCCTCCTCCACGGTGGTCAGCGAGGCAAGCGGGTTCCACCACCACTGCTGGGGCTGATAGGTGATGTGCTGCGGATCGAACAGCCAGATTCGGCCGCCGGTCTTCTCGGCTCGTACGGTCGCGATCGCCGACCAGAGATCTGCTTTGTTGCTGGTGGCGATGACTGCTCCGGGCGCCGATAGGACGTGCGGGATGCTCTGGGTGGTGGTCTTGCCCGAGCGCGGTGCCATGAACGCCACCACCGTGTCCTCCCACGAGGTGAACAAGGTGGGGCCGGTACGGTCTCCGGGCCGCATCACGTCGCCGAGCACGAGCCCGACGTCATCGTGGGAGATCCGTCCGGGTGCCGTACCGCGGAGGGAACGGCGCAGCGCGATGGCCTTCTCCGCCGAGGCGCCTGTCTGGAGCGCTTCCAGACCGGGGTTGTCGGCCAAGGCGGCGACCGGATCCCCGGGAGCCTTGACGAGCCGGGCGGCACGTTGCCAGATCGTCCAGACAAGCGCCCCGAGGCCGGCGACCAGCACCGCGAGAACGGCCAGGACCAGTGGTGTGGGCGTCTCCGGCCACAGAAGCCGGGGCTCCCATCGGGCGAACGCGATCGCGAAGTCCGCACCGAAGGCCATGACCTGGCCGCCCGTGAGCGCGGCGGCGATCTTGGCTGACACCCACAGCACCCACAGGCAGCCGAGTGGTGCCCAGCAGCCGGCCAGCACCATCCAGCCGCCGGCGGCGCCGGTGTGCCAGATCGAAGGGCGCGGCCCCAGGGCGCGGCTCATGCGTCGCGCCTGATGGCCTGGTCGGTGTCGTAGAGCCGCTTCTCCGCTCCGACCAGGGACAGCTCGACCGGGATTCCGAGTCGTTCACCGGTCTTGATCAGGTACTTGCCGCGTCCGGGATGGCGAGCGCCGGGCTGCCAGGAGTCGGGCGCCGACCAGGACGTGACCAGGTGCTGCTCCGGCCCGGTCAGCGGCGTGATCTCGTGTACGCGGGCCAGTTCGCGGGGCGGTAGCCCGGCCAGGACGGTGATCGCTGAGCGGTCGGCGAAGCCCTTGGCCTTGGCCCGGTCCTCCTCGGTCGCCAGGGCGTCCAGGTCTGCGAGGGAGTGCGTGATCATGATGGACGCCATGCCCTTGGCGCGGTTCAGGCGGGTGAGCGCGTCGGCGTGCTCGACGAGGCCGGGTGCTCCGCGCAGGGCTCGCCAAAGTTCGTCCATCACACCGAGGTAGGAGCGGCGCGAGCCGCCCTGGAGATCGGTGAGTGCGGCGCTGGCGTCCACCATCCCGAACGCATACGCCCAAGTGCAGAGCATTGCCGCGGTCAGCAGCTTGTCGCCCGCCGCTCTCACACGGGAGATGTCGACGCTGATGGCGGGTGCGTTCAGGTCGATGGGGCGGGTGGTCGGCGCGTCGAAGACTCCCGCCAGCGAGCCGTTGCACAGCAGGTCGAGGGTGAAGACCAGGTCGCTCGTCCGCTGCCGGTAGGTCTCGACGGAGTTGGTCCTGGCCGCCGATCGCAGCTCGGCCGGTCCTTCCTCCAGGACGTTCAGGACATCAGGAACGGTCGGCTCGTGACCCAGGCGCTCGTCCAGCAGATCGACGGCCCGCCCCAGGACGACCTCTTCGGCGTTGGAGATCCGGGACTCGCGGACCAGCGTGCACAGCGCCATGAGCAGCGCGAGCCGCCGTCCGCGTACCTCCCAGCGCAGGGTCTCGGCGCGGGCGCCGGTCTGGCTGCGCAGGACGGCGCCCAACGGCCCGGAATCGAGCGGGTTGATCCGGTCCGCGCCGCGGCCGATGCTTATGACCTGGCCACCCAGGTAGTCCACCAGCATGGAGTAGTCGGGTTTGGTGTCCCCGAGGATGATCGGGGTCGTTGCGGTGGCGACGGCTCCGGTGACCAGGCGTTTCACCAGAGTGGACTTGCCGGTGCCCGGCTGCCCCAGGACAAACATGCCCGGGTTGGTGACCAGTCCCGCGCGCAGCCAGGCCAGCGGATCCAGGCAGACGACCTCACCCCACAGCTGATGACGTCCGACCGGGGTACCGACGGTCGGGGTGCCCGAGCCTGCGGTGAACGGGAACAGCCCGCACACCTGCATCGTGGTCGCCTGGAACTCCGGCGCCGGTTCCACGTGCGCGGCCCGTCCACCCAGAGGCTGCTTCCAACCCCATGCCGGAGCCAGGGCCTCGGACATCGCCTCCGCCTCGACACTGTCCGGGCGGTCCCGGCCGATTCTCGTTTTGCACATTCGGGTCCTTCGAGTCAGTGGATGAGGCGCCGTGACAGCTCGGGCGGGCAGATTCCGCACGGCAGCGTGGTGGCGAACCCGGCGGCCTGGCTGCCCCACAACCGGCGCAGCCGGATCTTGGCGGTATCGGCGGCGGCTTCCACGTTCGCCACGGCGCGCCGCAGGTGCTCGCGGTCGGTGACGGTGATGCTGGCGTACATCGAGACCAGGCAGACGCCGGCGCCCATGGCCTCCTCGTTCGCGGCCTGGCGGGCGCGGGCGGCGTCCCAGCTGTCGCGGGCGGTCTCGTCCCGTCCGGTCCTGCGGCGGAACTGGGCACGGAACGCGGCAGCGTTGACCTCCTGCTGCATCTGCCGGCTCGCGACCGCCGCCGGAAACGCCCGGTACTGCAACGTGACGCGCTTGGGGAACGGCCCGGGCGCCATGAGCCGCGCGAGAACGTCGGAGTGCACGTTCTGCCGAGGCGGTTCGTGCCATCCCCAGGAGACCGAGATGCCGCCGTCGTGTTCGTAGTGGTCGGTGTGCTCGGTCGCGGTGACCGGTCCGGCGTCGCACCAGCCCAGTACCTCGGCCGAACGCGGGCCGTTCAGGAGCCGGTTGACCTCGCCTCGGGCGTGCGGGTCGAACGCGATCCGTACTGTCCCGGCGATCTCAGCGGCGGTGGCCCGTCCGACGACGGCGACACCGCATCCGCTGAGCGCCGAGGCGAGGTGCTCGAGCGTCCGGCCGACTTCACCGACCGCCTCGGCCAGGTCCTTGGGCGCCGAAGGCGAGGCCTTGGGATCGAAGGTGACCGACACCCGGGTATCGACATCGGCCGCTGCAGCCGGTGCCGTCGCGACCAGCTCGTCGATGATGTCCCGCGCGGGCTGGGGAGCATTGGAGTCGATGGCGTCCGCGATGGAGTCGGCGAGGGTCGAGCCGGGCTCGGGTGCGGTGTCGACCGTGACCGTCACCCAGCGGACCATCGGCAGGTGCCCCAGCCCGGCCAGCCATCCGCCCCAGGACGCGACCCAGGTGTCGGCGTCCTTGCGGTCGGCGAGCCAGGTGGAGGCCGGGACGACCCGCAGCGTCGCGGTGAGCAGCCCGGATCGGCGGTCCCACACGATGCCGTACCGGCTGCCGTATCCGTCCTCGGCACTGAGGAGGGTGAGCGGTGCCAGGACGCCCGGGAGCTGGAACGCTCGCGGGTGATCGACCACGACACCGGCCCGGTACTGGTTGCGGTGCCGGCGGCAGTTCCACCACCAGCGGCATCGCGCCAGAATCAGCCGGGCCACCGGCACCCCGCCGATCCGTACCAACCCCAACCCCGCGGCGATCAACACCGGCGGCAACAAATACAACAGGGACTCGGGCGCCATTGCCGCTGCGACGATCACCACCATCGCCGTGCCGAGCGCGATGAACGTGGCCGTGGTGTCCATCCCCAGCAGCCCGATGCCATGCCGGCGCCGCCACCCGCCATACGTACGGATGTCATGCCCCACTGCCGCTACCTCCTCCATCGGACGCGCCGGTCGGGCCACCGGCGTCTTCGGAACCGCTGGGGTTGTTCAGCCACCGGATTCCCTCCCGGCCTCGTCGGCGTTCCTTGTTCCAGCTGCGCACCGCGGCCGGGCCGACGGGTTCTCCGGAGCCGTCGTGGCCTCCCTCGGGCGCGCCACCCCCGCCGCCTCCGCCTCGTGCGGGACCATGGGCATCGGTCATCGGCTCATCGCTTCCGCTCGGAACACCGCCGCCACTCGGTCCTTCAGGACGGTCACCGCCGGGTGGAACGTCCCCGCTCGTGGTCGGCTGGCCGTGACCGGAGGGCTGCGTCTGAGCCCCCGGCGGTTGGTCGGATGCCGGATCGGCCTGGTCGTTCTGACCGAGCTGCTGATTGAGGAAGCCGGCATGTTCGCTGGCCGAGATGTCGCGTCCGCCGCCCGCACCGGAACCGCTGAACGTACGCAGCGCGCCCAGCGCGGTCGCGCCACCGAGAACAGCGGTGAGGATCCCGCCGCCGCTGCTGGATTCGGTGCCACCGGTCGTCCAGCTGAAGAACTTCAGCAGCACCGGGAACGCGATGAGGCTGATCACCATCATCGCGAAGCCCATCAGCACCGCTTGCAGGTTCTTGCCGTCGCCGATGAGCAGGAACGCGGTCGCGTACACCGCCGATGCCGCCGCCTTGTAGAAGATCAAGGCCAAGCCCCAGCCGGTGACCTTCTTGAACCAGGGCCGGGTGGCCGTGGTGATCATCCCGGCGGCGGCCAGCGGCAGCACTCCGGCCAGGATGATCAGCGCGGCCTGACGGAACAGCAGCAGGATCGCCTGGATGATCCCGATGAACAGCGCGGCCAGGCTCATGATGACCACGACCCCGGCGGGCGTGCCGCTGGGGATGGTCACGATCTGGCTCATGCGCTTGGCGAAGTTGCCCTCGGACGCGGCCTTCAGCGCCCAGTCCGACCAGGCGTCGACCCACTGCAGCAGGTGATCGGGGACCAGGACACCAATCACGGTCACCGTGACCAGCACGACCAGGCCGCCACCCGCGTCGACCAGAGGACTGGCCTTGCGGGTCAGCGCCATCTTCCCGGCCACGATCAGCAGCGCCATCATCGCCACTGCGATCGTGATCGGCTGCACCAGCTGATGCATCGCCTCGACCACGGGGTCGTCCGCGAGTTTGGGCGAGGGTGCCTTCACCCACCAGGAGGCGGTATTGGACACGAACCATCCGACGGCCGACTGGAACGACTTGGCCATGTCGTCCAGCATGTTGCCGCCGATTTCGGCCGGTAGATCGGGCAGCGGCGGTCCGAACGGATGGCTCTCGTCCTTGTCGACCGTCTGGACGCAGCGCGGGTCAAGGATCGACGAGCACGGCGGAGGCCGGAACGGCACCATCAGCGCCCCCTCGCGGGGAAGAGGGTGAAGCCGTCCAGCGAATCGACCGGGTAGGCCGACCCGCCCCAGCCGCCGGCCAGCGGCGCGACCACGCGCCAATCGCCCTCGCGCCATTGCACCTGGAGCCGGGTTGCGGCGCGGGCGGTAGTGTCACTATCGCCGGGACCGGCCGAGACCAGGTCCAGGCTCGCGGTCTCCGGCGTGTAGCCGAGCCAGCGAAAGCCCTCGATCACCACGTATCCCCGGGCGTCTTCGGCGCTCTTGGACGCTTGCGCGGCCGTTCGCGCGGAAGACAACAGCAGGTCGGTTCCGGGGCCGACGATCTGATCGTTGATCGTGGGCTCGAACACCTCCGTGCCCCAGCGCGCGTTCGCCCGCAGACTGATGTGGATCGCGGCGAGCAGCGCTCCGCGCGGCGTACGGGAGTACCCGAGCGCCAGTCCATCTCGCGTGTCACGCGGGCCGTCGTCGGCGGCGCGAGGCAGCCGTACGCCTCGATAGTCCTCCCAGGCCAGGTCGGTCATGGTGACCGGGGGAGCGTCCTGCAACTGCGCGGCGGAAGGCTGCACGGAGACACGAGTGACCGCAGGGGCTATCTTCTCCGGCGCGGTGCATCGTCCGGCGTACAGCACGCCGCATAGCAACGCCGTACCCGCAAGGCTCCCGAACACAATGCGGCGGCTCGTCGCCGAGGGTGTCTTCAACTGAAGAACACCCCCACGATGGGTGCGGCGGTGGCGGCCAGGCTGAGGCCGGCCAGGGCCCACGGGATTCCGGTGGCGCCGTCGGCGGCCAGGGCCGAGCGGTTCTTGCGGCCGATGCCCATCTGCCCGGCGCAGTACAGGAGTCCGGCCAGGCCGCAGATCATCACGCCGTACTTGCCCCAGCTCAGGAGCACGTTGATTTTGGTGTCCAGGCCGGGTGGTGCAGCCGGTGGCGGGTTGGGGATGTTGACCGGCGGGCTGGGCTTGCGGGGGACCAGCCACGGCATGTCCGGTAGTAGGTGCAGTGATCGCAGGATGTTGTCGGGCATGTGGGTCTCCATCAGTGGCAGGGCCGGCTGAACGCCAGCTCCAGGACGGTTTCCAGGGCGTCGCGTGCCTTGGCGGGCAACATCACGGTGGTGGGGTCGTCCACCAGCCGCAGCATGGGGACGAACGACATCCGGACCAGGCCGCGGACCCGGCCCTGAAGGAGGCCGAACCGCGCGGTCGCTTCCCTGGGTTCAGAGCCTGCGCCGTCGCTGACGATGACGAGCGCGGCGATGTGCCCGCCGGTCTCCTGGCAGGTTGCGGCGACAGCGGTCACGGCGCGTGTCGCATGCCAGGCCGCGGCCACGGTGTTGCGGGCGACGATCGCGACCGGCCCCTGGGTCTGCAGGCGTGAACGGTCGGCATCTGACAGCCGGTCGACGGTTCCCAGGTCGTGGGCCGGGTCCAGCAGCGCGGCCAGGGTGCTGGTCCCTGCGCCGCCGTGCGCGCCGATCACCAGCAGATTGTGCGGTGTGGCGTCCGGGTCACCGGCGTGAGCGTGGGCGCGGATGCGGTGGTGTACGGCGTTGGGTGGTGTTCGTCGTGGAAACACCTGGAACCCCCGTTCAGGTGCGGTGAGTGGTGTGACGATCACCGTACGTGGCAACATTATGGAGCGCAAGCATCGTCAAACCGTTTCTGAAGGCGTCAATGTTTCGAAGAACGTGCTTCCGCGGCACCCGTTCCGCCACACTGAGAGGCGACCCGTGATCGACACCCAGGAGCCAGCGCCATGACCGAGCAGACCGGCCGTGACCCCGACGTGCTCACCACCGCCGAACTCGCCGCCAAGCTCGGCCTGTCCGCGCAGACCGTCCGCCGGATGGCCAACGCCGGGCAACTCCCCGCGCTCAAGACCGGCAAGGACTTCCGGTACTCCTGGGAAGCGGTCCGCCACGTGCTGCGGCAGCCCCATCACCAACCAGGGGTGCCCACCAATGACCAGCACGAGTCCGACCAGCCCGACCAACCCGGCCAGCAACCGGCCGAGCCCGCCGAGCCGTCCAAGAAGGGCGCTGGCTACCGCGCCCAACGCCGCGCCCGCACCGGCGCCCATCAACCCGACCAGGACTGACCGCCCCGCGCCGCACCGGCGGCGCGCGTGCTGAAAGCCCTCACCGGCGGCGCCCTGGCGTTCGCCGTGCCGCTCGGCCTCATCTGCACCGCCGCCGCCCCCGGCTCGAACGCACAGACCAGCAGCGCCGGTGCCCCGACCGCCCACGCCAAGGACGACATCCCGACCGCGTACCTGCGCTGGTACCTCGACGCCGCACAGACCTGCCCCGGCCTGCCCTGGAACGTCCTGGCCGCGATCGGCAGCGTGGAATCCGACCACGGCCGCTCCACCCTGCCCGGCATCCACTCCGGCCAGAACAGCGCTGGAGCCGGCGGCCCGATGCAGTTCCTGGCCGGCACCTGGGCCGCCTACGGCATCGACCACAACCGCGACGGCCACACCAACCGCTACGACCCCGCCGACGCCATCCACGGCGCCGCCAACTACCTGTGCGCCAATCACGCAGGCAAGGGCGGAAAGCACCTGCGCCAAGCGATCTGGCACTACAACCACGCCGACTGGTACGTCCGCAAAGTCCTGGACAAAGCCGCCGACTACGCCGCTCCCGCCTCCGCCCCTACGGCGCTCGGCAGCGGCCACGGCCCCACCGCCGCACGCGCCGCGCTCCGCTGGCTCGGCACCCCCTACTCCTGGGGCGGCGGCCGCCCGACCGGCCCCAGTCACGGCATCGAACACGGCGCCCACATCAAGGGCTTCGACTGCTCCGGCCTTGCCCTCTACGCCTGGGCCCAAGCCGGCGTCCGGCTACCCCGCGTCGCCGCCGACCAGTACAACGCCGGCCCGCACGTCCCCCGCTCCCAACTCCGACCCGGCGACCTCATCTTCTTCGCCCACAACCCCAGCAACCCACGCAGCATCCACCACGTCGGCATCTACCTCAGCCACGGCCGCATGATCCACGCACCCCACACCGGCGACGTCGTCCGCATCGCCCAATTCGCCGGCAACCCCTACCGCGAAAACCAATACGCCGGCGCCACCCGCCCCGCCACCCGCCTCCGCGGCTAGCACTAAACCTCAGATTGAGCCCGATCGTGAAGCGGCGTGCCCATATTAATTCTTCGATTTGGGTGCGCAACATTACCGATCTTGATGAACCGGATATCGTGTTCGATATCGGCTGGACCAGAATGAGGTCTCTGCAGCAGCCGTCCGGGTCAATCTATCGTCGAATAGAATCTGCCAGGTCAGTTCCTGCGAACGCTCCCGGTGCACAAGGGTCCTGGGAAGCTGGAAAAGCGAATGGTGTAGGTCATGCCTTGTCGGTCAGAAATGAAAACTAGTCGGATCATCGAGCACATGCACAACCTTCGCTTTGAGACCCTTCATTTGGACATAAAGGGGATCGCTACTGCCAGATGCGCGAGCTATCCATCCACCAGATACCAGTTTGTTTATAACGTCCGGCACAAGTTCCCGGCTGCGCATATCTATACCTCTGGAGAGGGCTCCCTCTTTACGACCTCCGCCTGGCTGAGTGTAAATCTTTTTCAGAATTGTAAGCGCCACCCTACGCTCAGGAGGAATTTTCAACTCCATGATCGCAGCAGTCGTGCGGTTTGGTGGTGAAAAGCTTTCAATATCGGAGTCGGAGAAATTCGTAGACAACCAAGCAGGAACTCCCGATACGCCGTCAAGATGCCCAATAACCGTGTTTTGGAAGGTGGGCATCCTGTCGTTCGTCTCGACATCTGATATATCGAGAACCTCAATCACGCAGTCACTAAAGACGGCTCGAGAAAGTATCGGATCGTTTCCCGAAAGGCCAAGAAAAGGAAATATGACACCCTCGATAAGAAAGTCGCTGCGTACGCTCCTCTCTCCTGTTCCTAGCTCCGAGCAAACCCGCAGCGAATCTGCGAGTACGGCATCGTACTGGTGGTTGTCTTGTCTTCTCCTGGCTGCAGCGAGTGCGCCGGAGGGTGCAACATTAGAATCCAGACAGGCGGCGGCGGCTACGCCGATACCCAGATCGCTTGCAGCTTGTACCCAGGAGGCGCTTCTTGAGAGAGCGTGTCCCTCATAGGGGGCAGCCAAGTACTGGGCTAGATCCTCCCCGTAGGCAGTTTCCGCCAGAGCCTTATCTACGAAATAGCGTTTCTCTCCATCCTCTGTTGAGGCAGTCTCTGCGTCAGCTATTGCCAATCCAGGGAGGCGAAGTAGGACTTGAGATCCCTCCTCGTCTGGCTCCCTTCCATTGACGTCAATAAAGGCGGTACGGAGCATATTGACGTCAACAGGGCCGGTCTCATCTCCATTGGATCGAGCGACGGTTGCTACGCGGGAGACTAGGCGCTGGATAACCTGCGGTCGAACGGCAACAAACATCCGAGACTCGCGTTCACAAAGCGCATGAAAAAGCTTCGCCACGCGGCTGATGGATTATCCAGAGTCGGGTCTACTTCCGAAAGAAGTTGCATCGACACCAGATAGCCGATCAGGAGAGGGCGCGTGGGCATCCATTCGGGCACAGACCATTGTACGCCAACCAGGTCAAGATACTTCTGCAGCTGATCTCTATCGAAGTCATTGAGTGCCATAAGATTGCATTCTCTCCCGAGCCCGAGCGCGTCTACCATCTCAGGCTCAGAGGAGAAGTAGTGGGACCGGCCACACACGATCACGCCTGCCTCAGACGGGGTTTCCTCAACCAGTCGCCTAACCGGCGCAAGGGCTTCCCAGCGAAAATCCTTTAGGTCAGATGCGCTTCCAAGCCATCTAGGAGGTACAACCTCGTCAAAGCCATCCAATAGAAGTATGCAGGATCCAGCGCGCCATGCAGAGATAAGACTATCCCCTTCGGGGAAGCCGATTTCTTCTGCATGACGACGTATAATTTCGGCAGGGCTTCTAAGTCCTGCACAATCCCGGAGATTTATATGCAACGGAAAGGCCGTCAGTTTTTGCTTGCGAAAATGCGACTTTCGAAGTGCCAGATAAATTTCCCTTAGAGCATGGCTCTTTCCGATGCCGAACTCGCCTGACAAAAGTATATTTTCGCCGTCAATGAGCTTTTGGACTATCTCCTTGAGGTGTAGCGCGCCCCCCTCCTTTGAAAAGAAAGGTACGGGCACTTTAACTTCGGGCAAGTTTTGGCGAGCCGAATAGGAAATACTTCCAAATGGCGCACTGTTGCGATTGGATAGGTAGGATTCGGAGTTGCATAGCCTTCGCTGCAGTGTACTTACACCTACCGAGTGAATCACTACTCTGGAATTGCGAAGTATCTCCCCAATTGCTTTCCTTTGCTCCGCTGTCGGTTCCTCTCTGGTGACGAACCAACCGGTTAGACTTTTGAAGGAATTGTCTGGCAGCCGCTGTAGGTCGATGAGCATGTCTCGAAGCTTCGTCGCATCATGCTTGGCCTTCTGAATATCTCTCCGAGTTGTGAATTCATATGCGTGGATGGCGTCAGAAGTAATAAACAGGCCATCCCGTTCGCTGCCCTGATAATGAACCGCACCTTGCAGTCCGGCAGGATCATGAATTGCTCGGGCTATGTTTAGAGGGCATCTCATTTGGTGAGTTGGCGGTGGCAAATGAGGGTGGCGGCGATGCCGACGAAGGCCAGGAAGTGCTCGGGTTTGCGTTCGTAGCGGCGGTGCAGGCGGCGGCAGCCGCTGAGCCAGGACACCGTGCGTTCCACCACCCAGCGGTGGCGGCCCAGCCGTTCGGAGGACTCGATGCCGCGGCGGGCGATGCGTGGGGTGATGCCGCGCCGGCGCAGCCAGCGCCGCAGATCGGTGTAGTCGTAGCCCTTGTCGCCGTGCAGTTTGCCGGGGCGGCGCCGGCGTGGACCGCGCCGCGAGCGGATCGGCACGATGCCCTGGACCAGGGGCTGCAGCGCCAGTTTGTCGTGGGTGTTGGCCGCCGAGATCCCGACAGAAAGGGGCAGTCCGGCACGGTCGACCAGCAGATGGATTTTCGACCCAGGCTTGCCGCGGTCGACAGGATTCGGGCCTGTCAGCTCCCCCCTTTGCTCGCCCGGACGCTGACCGAGTCGATCGCGCACCGCGACCAGTCCAACTCCCCGCGCACTCCCAACTCGTCCAGCACCAGGCGGTGCAGCTTGGCCCAGACCCGCGCCGCGGTCCACTCGGTGAAGCGGCGGTGCGCAGTGGGACCGGACGGACCGAACACCGGCGGCAACTGCTTCCAGGTGCAGCCGGTGGTGGCCACGAACACAATCGCGGCCAGCACCTCACGATCCCCGTACCTACGCCGGCCACCACCCTGCGGCCGCGTCGGAGCAGGCGGCACCACCCGCTGAAACAACTCCCACAACTCCTCCGGAACCAACCGCTCGACCATCCCCACGAACGGCAGGCTACAACCGAGCCACCAAATGAGATGGCGTCTTAGAGCGCGAGCTTCGAAATCAAAACCTGACTCTTGTTCTGTCATAGAGGCCATCCCTTTCATTCGATAGAAACCGTCAAGTTTCGATCCTAACCACCCAGCATCCCGTCTGTGGGTGGTTTGGGTGATGTTGCCCAGACTCGGTCGTGTTTGGTTGGCGTGCCCGGATGTGATGTGTCTGTCAGAGGGTGAACTGGCGAGCCGTGCACGCCCGGTGCTTGTTCCGGCGCGGCTGCGCCGGAACGGGCAGGCTTCGGCGCCCGTTTGATCAGGGCCGGGGTCACCACTTGGGGGAGGAGACCTGGCCGAAGATGTCCCTGGTGTCGTGCAAGCTTGGTCGTCTTCGGGGGACGAGGCTGCCGGATTCACAGGATGGTGCCGCCACTGCGTGTGCCCGCGCACTATGCGGTTGCATCCCGATGATGCGGGTGCAGCCATTTCCATCGCTGTCCGACCTGGCACGAACCTGACGAGCGGGCAGCACCTTCGGCACCAGTTACACCGGGTGTACGCACCGTGATCCCCCCAAGGGGTGCCGACGCTCGGCCGAAAGCCCGAGGCGAGTCTTCCGAGGATGCCCATGACACGCTGCGGGAGTTGCGGGAGTGGCGGGCGACCCGTCGGGACGGAGATCTCTCGACCGGGCTTCTGCTCCTTGTGGAAGCCGCAGTCGTGCTGCGGGAGAACCCCTCAGCCGCCTTTGAGGATGGTGCCTACGAGGTGGTCGGTGGTGACGGAGTTGCCGGGTGACTCGCCTAAGCTTGGCTTCGTCAGGTAGGCCCGGTACGGGGAGAGCGAGCGTCGTGAGGGGTTCCGCGCGCAGGACGTTGACCGAACGCCGGTCTGACGAGCTGCGGCTTTCGGTCGCCGTCGCCGCCCTGGAGTTGTTCGCGTTCGATGGTGGAACGAGCACCACGATCGAGGCCATCTGCGACAGAGCGGGGATTTCGCAGCGGACCTTCTACCGACACTTCCCGGTCAAGGAAGACGTCGTGGTCCCACTGTTCGAGCGTTCGGCGGAGGCGATGACCGAGTCGCTGGGGGACGCACCGGCGGACGGAGATGTGGTGGAGGTCCTGGTCGAGATCTTCTCGCCGCGGACCATGTTCCGTGATCTGCCACCGGCGATCTTCCAGCAGCGGTTCCTGTCCGTGATGCGCGACTCCCCGGAGTACCTGCTGCGCTGGCACGCCCTGGACGAGCCGATGAGCGGCCCGATGGCCGATTTCCTTGCGGCGCGGGGGCTCGTGGGCGATGACCCTTTCGAGCGCGGCCTGCGTTCGGGGCTGGTGTTGCATGCCGCCCGGCTGGCGTACTACCGCTGGATGCAGGCGGAGACTCCCGAAGGTCTGCACGAATTGCTTGAGCGGGCCATGGTGGCGGTCCTGTCTTCGTGGAAGGGCGGCCTGGCCGATCACGCGTGGTGATCGACGTTCGGCGCGGTCACCCTGGGTAGACGGTCGAGGGTGAACGGTGCCGCCGGCGATCGGCGCGGCGACGAATGGCGCCGGGTACGGGGTGAATCGTCAGCGGCGAGCCAGATGTCGGCTGCGGTGATGTGCACTTGCGGTGCCAGGCGGTCCGGTCTCAACAGATCGGCGGGGCCGGTGAGCGACAGCGCCGCCGAGGAGTGGCCGGGCGCGCCGATCGTCGTCGCGACTGAGGAGAAGCCAAGCGTTTGGCCCTGGTGGTCGAGGGCGACGCCGTAGTCTCGGATCTTCTGGAGTTCGCGGTTCACTTCGGTTCGCGTCCGCAGGCTGTAGCGCGTCGGGGGAGCCGCCAGGTCCAGAACGGGGCGTTCGGCCGGTTCCAGATCGGCCAGCAGGGCACGGCCGGCTGCCGAGTACTGCGCCGGGCATCGGACACCGACCTGCCAGCACTCCTCGTCCACTGGCGAGCCGCCGATCCGCGCGGTGTGAAGCACGTCGCTCCCGCGCAGGATGCTGAGATGGACGGTGAAGCCCGTCCGGCGGTGCAGATCGAGCATGTACGGGGCGCCGACGCGATGGATCCGGTCCTGCCTGACGACGAGCGAACCCAGCTCGAACATGCGCAAGCCGAGCCCGTACTCGGTGCCTTGCCGTTCTATCCAGCCGAGTTCCGCCAGCCGCTGAAGGATCCGGTGGACGGAGGAGCGGGGGAGCCGCGATTTGCGCGCTATCTCGGCCAGGGTCTGACGATTGGTGCCGTCGAACGTCGCAAGCAGGGAAGAGACTCGATCGAGCATGGCCGAGGCCTGGTCCGGCCGGGTCGTGGGCATGGCACCTCCAAGGTCCAGGCATCACGTGACATGTAATGCCTAGGTGGCAGAATCTGCCATGGCCGTGATGCTAGTCACGGTTCACATGCCTGTAAAGAGTTCGAAACGAGCGACCGGATCAGGTCGCGTGCGGCCGGGAACATGCTCGGCAGACGCCTGGGCAGCGGGCGTCCATGTCGGTGCGGTTCGAATCGGACGAAGTCTCCGCGCGGTCGTCTCCCACTGAATGGACGCGTGGGCAGCCGTTCTGGACGAGCGCTCGTAGGTTTCGCGATGGGGCGCCGGCGGCCGCCTCGTTCGCGAATTCGCCGCTGTTCACGGTGCATCCGCATTCCGGAGGAGACAGCCGATGACCGATCGCGTGCTCGACAAGATCATGGAACGGGCGGCGGAGCTGCGCGAGCTGGGCCCGGTGAACGAGTCGCTGGGGCGGCTCGATGACAAGGCCGCCAAGGTGATGCGCGACGCCGGTGTGATCCGGATGCT